>BBSL01000296.1 GCA_001319865.1 Burkholderia sp. E7m39
TCCATAGCGCACTGCGCCTCGTCGTCCGCCGAGTTCGTGGGTGCGGCTGCCGTCGATGCGCGCCGCTGCCGTCGATGCGCGCCGCTGCCACGACGCTGTGCCGGCGGCTTTCGAGCAGTTCGCCGAAGCGCTCGTCATCGAGTGCCTTGTAGTCGAGTTCGCCCGACAGATCTACTATGCCAGTACGCCGCTCTTGCAAGACCGTCGTTCCCCACACGCGGCCGGGCGCGCAGTGTAGTGTGGAAACTCAAATAAATTGAAAAGCTCTACGTAATATTGATCAATCGCAATCGTCCGGCACGGCTGGGCGGCGTTTGTGGAAGCCGGATTAGCGGCACGCCTTGAGGAAGGCGAGGGACGGACTTCAGGTATCGACGCGAAGTCGGGCGAGGAGTGGGGTGCGCAGGCGACGGCGTGCGGCATCCGCACGATGCACGGGCGCTCCAATCGAATGGCGGCGCCCAATGAAAAACGGGCGTCCAGACGGACGCCCGTTGAATGCTTGCAGCGAGTGCGCCCGTCAGCCAGGCATCAGCGAGGCATCAGCCAGGCAGACGAGTCGACGCCGTCGTCGCACGGTTGTTCGACGCGACGCCCGTATCCGTCGGCAGCGCGGAGCCTTGCGCCTGCGCGACCAGGTTTTCCGCCGACGGGCCAATCGCGTCGGTGAACGTCTTGGGATGCACGCCGATGGCCAGCACCAGCACGGCCATCGCGCCGAGCAGCACGAACTCGCGCTTGCCCAGATCGCGCAGGCTCGACACACGCTTATTCTTGATCGCGCCGAACATCACGCGCTTATACATCCACAGCGTGTAGGCGGCGCTCAGGATCAGCGTCAGCGCAGCCGTCGCGCCCACCCAGAAGTTGAAGCGGATCGCGCCCATCAGCACGAGGAATTCGCCGACGAAACCGGACGTGCCCGGCAGACCGACGTTCGCCATCGAGAACAGCATCGCGAACGTGGCGAGCTTCGGCATCGAGTTGGCGACGCCGCCGTAGGCGTCGATGGAACCGTTCTTCGTGCGGTCGAACAGCATGCCCGTGCACAGCAGCATCGCGCCCGACACGATGCCGTACGACAGCATCTGCACCACGGCGCCTTCCGTGCCCATGCGGTCGAACGTGAAGAGGCCGAGCGTGACGAGACCCATGTGCGCGACGGCCGAGTACGCGAGCAGCTTGCGCATGTCGGTTTGAGCGAGCGCGAGCAGGCTGCCGTAGATCACCGCGACGAGCGACAGCGCGATCATGGCGGGTGCGAAGAAGTGGCAAGCGTCCGGCACGATGGGCAGCGCGAAGCGCAGCAGGCCGTAGCCGCCCATCTTCAGCATGCCGAGCAGCACGGCGGCGCCCGTCGGGCCGTCGGAGTGAACGTCGGGCAGCCACGTGTGCACGGGCCACATGGGCACCTTCACCGAGAACGCGGCGAGAAAGCCGATGAACACCAGCAGCTGCGGCGTGAAGTCGAGCTTCAGCGTGCGCCAGGTGGCGATGTCGAACGTGTGCGAGTGCGCCCACAGATAGATCAGCGCGGCGAGCATCGCCAGCGAGCCCACCAACGAAAAGAAGAAGAAGCGCACGGCGGCATAGACGCGGCGCTTTTCGCCCCACGTGCCGATCAGCAGGTACAGCGGAATCAGCGACGCTTCGAAGAACACGAAGAACAGCATGCCGTCCATCGACGTGAACACGCCCTGCATGCAGCCCGACAGCAGCAGGAACGCGCCGTAGTACTGCGCGACGCGCTCCGTGATCGATTCCCACGACGCGATCACGATGATCAGCGTCGTCACCGACGTCAGCACGGTAAACCACAGCGAAATGCCGTCGACGCCGAGGTGGTACGAAATGCCGAATTCGGGCAGCCACGCCAGTTGCTGCTCGAACTGCATCGCCGACAGCGACGAGTCGAAGCCTGTCACCAGGGGAATGACGGGCAGGATGCTGACGGCCGCGCCGATCAGCGCGATCCAGCGCGTGCGGCCCCGCGCGCTGTCAGAGCCGGCGAGCAGCACGACGATGCCGGCGACGATGGGGACCCAGATCAGGAGGGACAGGACTGATGGGAGTTGCATTTGCTCTTTCGATGAAACGCCGGAACGCGAATAGCAGGCCCTCGTCCGGTGGACGAAGGATCAAAAAACCTTACATGGACATTTCGACGGACGGCCCCGAAAGGGCCGGAACGATGCGCAGACTTGCGCGCGCGCGTAACCAAAACGCATGACGGTCAGGGTTAACGAGCATAACCCAAAATAATAATGTTGCGCTGCCACAAGCTCAATATTTATTTATTGCGAAACTCGCGCTTGACATTGCGTGGCGTGCCTGCGCAGGCGTTTGCGTTGCACAAAAAAGCGGCATTGGAAGCGCTTCCACCCGATCCGGCGCAACGCGTGCTCACAGGGGTTGCCCTAGATTTAAGCGTCGGTTGTTCGCTGTACGCTTAAGTCGCGAGGAGACGAACCATGCGAAAAGTTTTCCACATCGCCGTAATTGCTGTTTTGGCCTGGCTGGTCGCCGACCGGGCGTTGCTGCATGCACAGGCGCGTGAGGCCAGTACGTTTGCGTGCGCGCAGGGCGCGGAGCAGACGAAGCTGGATGCCCTCGGCCGGGGTTTCGACGACGCTGCCGCCAGCAGTCAGGGCGAGGCGTTCAGATCGGGTTGTCTCGTCACAGGGCGTGGCCGCCCGACGGAGATGCTGGCGCGCAACTGACGCGCTGCGGAGGACGGATGCGGTAGGGCAGGGGAGCGTGCCGGCTGCACGGATACGGCGTGTGCAACCGGCACGGGTGGTACGCGTTTAACGAAAGTTCAGCGGCGCGCTTAACGCGACATCATGTTCATGCTGACGTTATGCATGACCCACAGCGTACCGCCGATCACGATCACAGCCGTCAACACGGTGAACGCGAACGCCGTCACGTTCCAGCGCTGACCCGACGACGTGTTCATGTGCAGGAAGTACACGAGGTGCACGACGATCTGCACGAGGCCGAGTCCGGCGATCGCGTAGAGCGCCTGCGCGCCCGTGAGCCAGCCCGCCAGCACCACGCCGAACGCGGCCGCCGTCAGGATGACGGACAGCACGAAGCCGATCGTGTAGCTGCCGAAGCTGCCGTGACTTTCGTCGTCGTGCGACGAATGCGACGAGTGAGAATGGCTGCTCATTTAGATCACGCTCGCAAGATAGACAAACGAAAAGACACCGATCCACACGATGTCCAGGAAGTGCCAGAAGAGGCTCAGGCACGTCAGACGGCGCAGTTCGCGTTCGCCGATATCGCGCGAACGAACCACCTGAACCATCATCACGATCATCCACAGCAGACCCGACGTCACGTGCAGGCCGTGCGTGCCGACCAGCGTGAAGAACGCCGACAGGAACGCGCTGCGATCCGGACCTGCGCCTTCGGCGATCAGGTGCGAGAACTCGCGGATTTCCAGCACGACGAACGACGCGCCCAGCACGAACGTCACGGCCAGCCAGAACAACGTGCTGCTCTTGTTGTTCTTGTGCGCGCCGAGCATCGCGAAACCGTACGTGATACTCGAGAACAGCAGGATCGCCGTTTCGATCGCGACGCCCTGGATCTCGAACAGATCCTTGCCGCTCGGACCGCCGGCGAACTGATGGCTCATCACTGCAAACGTCGCGAACAGCGCCGCGAACAGAATGCAGTCGGTCATCAGATACAGCCAGAAGCCGAACACCGAGTTGGACGGTGCGTGATCCGCGTCGTGATGATGCGGGTCCGCAACAAGCGTTTTTTGTAGCATCAGGCAATCTCCTCAGCTTCGGGCAGTTGCTTGGCGATAGCCGCGCCCGAACCCGCGCCGTTGCGCTCTTCGATCAGGCGAACGGTATCGGCGGGGATGTAGTAGTCAACGTCGGTGTCGAATGCACGGTAGATCACCGTGCCGATCGCACCGATGAAGCTCGCAATCGCCAGCCACCAGATGTGCCAGGTCAGCGCGAAGCCGAGCGCGAGGCTGAACATGCCGATCACGAGACCCGTGGCCGTGTTCGACGGCATGTGGATGTCGCGGTACACCGGCTTCTCGACATTGCCGCGCGCCTTCATCTCGTGGAATGCGTCCAGCTCATGCACCACGGGCAGCGTTGCGAAGTTATAGATCTGCGGCGGCGAAGTCGTCGCCCATTCGAGCGTGCGGCCATTCCACGGATCGCCCGTCAGGTCGCGGTTTTCCGGCTTGTTGCGATCGCGGATCGACACGACGATCTGCAGCAGCTGGCAAGCGATACCGATTGCGACCAGCACGGCGCCGAGTTCGGCGACGAGCAGCCACGGATGCCATGCCGGATTGTCGTAGTGATTCAGACGACGCGTCATGCCCATGAAGCCGAGCACGTACAGCGGCGTGAACGCAACCCAGAAGCCGATCTGCCAGAACCAGAACGCAGCCTTGCCGAGCTTCTCGTTCAGCTTGAAGCCGAACGCCTTCGGGAACCAGTAGTTCATGCCCGCGAGGTAGCCGAACAGCACGCCGCCGATGATCACGTTGTGGAAGTGAGCAATCAGGAACAGCGAGTTGTGCAGCACGAAGTCCGCGCCGGGGATCGCCATCATCACGCCCGTCATACCGCCGATCGTGAACGTGACCATGAAGCCGATCGTCCACAGCACAGGCGTCGTGAACTCGATGCGGCCCTTGTACATCGTGAACAGCCAGTTGAACACCTTCACGCCCGTCGGGACCGCGATGATCATCGTCGCAATGCCGAAGAAGGCGTTCACATCGGCGCCCGAACCCATCGTGAAGAAGTGGTGCAGCCACACGAGGAACGACAGCACCATGATCGCGCACGTCGCGTAGACCATCGTCTTGTAGCCGAACAGCGGCTTGCGCGCGAACGTCGAGATGACTTCCGAGAAGATGCCGAACGCAGGCAGGATCAGGATGTAGACCTCGGGGTGGCCCCATGCCCAGATCAGGTTCAGGTACAGCATCGCGTTGCCGCCGGCTTCGTTCGTGAAGAAGTGCATGCCGAGGTAACGGTCCAGACCGAGCAGCGCGAGCGTGACGGTCAGGATCGGGAACGCAGCCATGATCAGCACGTTCGTGCACAGGGCCGTCCACGTGAACACGGGCATCTTCATCAGCGTCATGCCCGGCGCGCGCATCTTGATGATGGTCACGAAGAAGTTCACGCCCGTCAGCAATGTACCGATACCCGAGAGCTGCAAGCTCCACAGGTAGTAGTCGACACCGACGCCCGGACTGAACTGCAGCTCCGACAGCGGCGGATACGCAAGCCAGCCCGTTTGCGCGAATTCGCCGATCAGGAGCGAGATGTTGATCAGGATCGCGCTGATCGCCGTCATCCAGAACGACAGCGAGTTCAGGAACGGAAACGCGACGTCGCGTGCACCGATCTGCAGCGGCACGACCAGGTTCATCAGGCCGACCATGAAGGCCATCGCCATGAAGAAGATCATGATGACGCCGTGCGCCGTGAAGATCTGGTCGTAGTGGTGCGGCGGCAGATAGCCGGGCGCGTGATACGCGAGCGCGAGCTGCGTGCGCATCATGATGGCGTCGGCGAAGCCGCGCAGTAGCATGATCATCGCGACGACGATGTACATCACGCCGAGACGCTTGTGATCGACCGACGTGAGCCACTCGGTCCACAGGTAACGCCACTTGCCGAAGTACGTGATCGCGCCGAGCACAGCCAGCGCACCGAGAATCATCCCGGCGCCAGCGACCACGATGATCGGCTCGTGATACGGAATGTCTTCCAGGGTTAATTTACCGAACATGCTTACCCCTTGGTCCCGTTAGGTGCACAGTTCACGTCCTTCATGTTGTCGATGACGTGACCGTTGTTGTAGCGGGCAACAATGTTGTTGAAGAGCTTGGGATCGACCGACGAGAAGTACGACACAGGCGCCTTCTCTTCCGGCTTCGCCACTGCGTAATAGCGGTCCATGTCGAGGTGATCCGTCGACGCGCGAACCTTCGCGACCCATGCGTTGAAGTCTTCCGGCGATTCCGCGAGCGTGCGGAACTTCATGTCCGAGAAGCCCTTGCCGCTGAAGTTGGCCGACGTGCCTGCGTAATCGCCTGCTTCTTCAGCCAGCAGATGCAGACGCGTCTGCATGCCTGCCATCGCGTAGATCTGGCCGCCCAGTTGCGGGATGAAGAACGAGTTCATCACCGTGTCCGACGTGATGCGGAAATTCACCGGCGTACCCACGGGAATCGCCAGCTGGTTCACGGACGCAATGCCGAGATCCGGATAGATGAACAGCCACTTCCAGTCGAGCGCGACGACTTCGACGTTGATCGGCTTCACATCCGACTCGAGCGGCTTGTACGGGTCGAGCTCATGCGTGCTCTTCCACGTCAGGACGGCGAGGAACAGAATGATCAGCGCGGGAATCGTCCAGACGGCTACTTCGATGGCCGTCGAATGCGCCCAGTTCGGACGGTATTCGGCCGACTTGTTCGAAGCGCGGTAGCGCCACGCGAACAGCAGCGTCAGGAAGATGACGGGGATCACGACGATCAGCATCGCCCACGTCGACGTCGCGATCAGCGACTTCTCGGCGGCACCGATGGGGCCTTTCGGCGCGAGCAGCTCAAGATTGTTGCAGCCCGCTAGCAGGAACGCTGGGGCAATTGAAACGAGACCGGCTAGCCGGCCCGCGATTTTTTTCGTCATCGCGGCCCTCTACAAAAACAAACGAACGAACGCATGCATTTCCTTGCTCCTTTTATAAGCGCTCGCATAATACGAAAGACACGTGTTGCAGTACAGCACTTTGATGCGAACGAACTATTGCGTAATCGGAGGTGAGGCATAGTGTCGCAATGACGCGCTGCGGGGATTTTTGTCGCCCTTGAACGATCGAAAAAGCGCGAGTGAAAGCTTTTCGTATGGATTTGGCGGGCATGCGGGATGCACCGGCAGCGCCATCCGCTACGACCGAGGAGGACGAGATGGACGATCAATTCGACCTTCGGCGCTTCACCGACGCTCAGGCCCCGATTTACGGGCAGGCACTAGCGGAATTGCGCCGCGGACGCAAGCAAAGCCACTGGATGTGGTACGTGTTTCCCCAGTTTCAGGGGCTCGGAGAGAGTCCGACGGCCCAACAATTCGCGATCAACTCGATGGCCGAAGCTGTCGCGTATTTGCAACATCCGGTGTTGGGCAGCCGCTTAAAAGAAGCCACACAGGCGGTCATCGATGTCGAAGGGCGATCGATCGAGGACATCTTCGGCTACCCGGACGACCTGAAGTTCCGTTCGTCGATGACGCTGTTTTCAAAGGCCGCGCCCGACGAGCCCGTGTTCACGGATGCGCTGGCGAAATACTTCGGCGGCGCGGCCGACGACAGAACGCTGGCACTGTTGGCGCGCGCGTCGCGATAAGCAATTCTTAAGGATCGCCCGGCCAGAATGTCGCGTCGCGAGGCCCGCCAGAGGCTTCGCCCATCGTGACGGGGCTCTACATGATTGCGATCTACGCGGCACTGAAAGCGGCCGGCCTGCGCCCGACGTCCAGCCGGACGGCCGTGCTCAAGCTGTTCCACGCGTTGCCCAACGAGCATCTCACGGCTGACCAGGTGTACCGCAAGCTGGCGAACGAAGCAGAGTCGTGCAGTCTCGCGAGCGTCTACCGCGCGCTCGCGCAGCTCAATGAAGCGGACCTCATCACGAGCGCGTCGGTGGGCGAAGCGCGCATCGTCTATGAACTCAATCGCGGGCAGCGCCACTATCACCTCGTGTGCAGCCGCTGCCACCGCATCCAGGATGCCTACGATGCATCGCTCGAACAGCAGCAGGCGCGCATCGCCGCCGACCACCATTTCCACTACGTCAGCGCGAGCCTTGTGATCTTCGGCCTATGCGCCGAGTGCGACGGCCTGCCCGTCGCGACGACGCGCCGCGCGGGAGCCGCATAAAGGGCGGGTCGGCGCAGCAATGCTTAAGGACGCGCTAAGCTATCGGACTCGACAATAGAGCCGGTTGACGGAGTGATGGCGCGATGCGTTTGCTGCTGGTGGAAGATGACGAGATGATCGGCGAGCCCGTGGTGGACGCGATGCGCAATGCGGGTTATGCGATCGACTGGGCGCACGACGGACGCGAAGCCGAACTGTCACTCGATCACGACGTGTACGATCTCGTGCTGCTCGATCTGGGGTTGCCCAAAGCCGACGGCATCGTCGTGCTCGACGGCTACCGGCGGCGCGGCGGCGGCGCGCCCGTGATCATTCTCACTGCGCGCGACGCCGTCGAGAACCGTATCGCGGGACTCGATGCGGGCGCCGACGATTACCTCGTCAAACCCTTCGATCTCGACGAACTCGCGGCGCGCGTGCGCGCGTTGCTTCGCCGCCGCAAAGGCCACACGAACCCCGTCTATGCGCACGGCGATCTGACCTTGAACCCGGCCACGCACGAAGCGACGCTGAACGGCGAACCGCTCGCGCTCGTGCCGCGCGAGTTCAGTCTGCTGCAGGCGCTGATTGAAGAGCCGTCGCGCGTGTTCACGCGCTCCGAACTCGAAGACAAGCTATACGGCTGGGGCGAGGAAGTCGGCAGCAACACGATCGAAGTGCACGTGCACAGCCTGCGGCGCAAGATCGGCGCCGACCAGATCGTGACGGTGCGCGGCGTCGGTTATCGTCTGAAGCGCTGCGAATGACGTCGATCCGACGCTGGCTGCTCGGCTCGCTGATAGCCGGCCTCGCGCTCGCGGCGCTGGTCGCGGCCTATGGCATCTTCTACACCGCGCGCCTCGAAGCGAGCGAGCTGTTCGACTACGAGCTGCGCACCGTGGCGCTTTCCGTGCCCGCGACGATCGGCGACGCCAATACCCGCACGCTGCACGCGCCCGACTTCGCCGGACTCGCCGACGACCGCCTGTTCATCGAAGTGTGGGACGAGGCGGGCAAGAGCGTGTACCGGTCGCTCGATGGCATCGAGGTGCCGCGCTATCCGCCTGGCTTGCGCACGATCGAGCGCGACGAGTATCACTGGCGCGTGTTCGGTGTCGAGGAAGACGGCCGCTTCGTTCAGGTCGCGCAACCGGTGTCCGTGCGCGAGGATCTCGCGCGGCACCTCGCATTGCGCACGTTGTGGCCGCTGGCGCTGTTCCTGCCGGCGATCGTGCTGATCGTGCTGTTCGTGGTGCGCCGCGGTCTCGCGCCCGTCGGCAGTATTTCCGGCGCGCTTGCCACGCGCTCGTTCGATTCGCTCGAGCCGTTGCGCCTCGACGCCCGCGTGCCCGTCGAACTGGCGCCGCTCGTCGATGCCCTCAACGATCTGCTGCATCGGCTGAACGTGGCATCGCAAGCGCAGCGTACCTTCGTCGGCGATGCCGCGCACGAGCTGCGCTCGCCGCTGGCCGCGCTGAAGCTGCAATTGCAGGCCGCCGAGCGCGACGGCTCGCTGGTCGGCAGCAAGCAGACATTCGAGCGCATCGAAGGGCGGCTGAACCGGCTCATCCATCTCGTGCATCAACTGCTGACGATGGCGCGCGAAGACGCGCAACGCGCCGTGCCGTTCGAGCCCGTCGGTCTGCGCCGGCTCTGCGAGCGCGCAGTGGGCGACTTCTCGATGCTCGCCGAGGCCAAGCAGATCGATCTCGGCCTGGAGCTGCATCCGTCGCGCGGCGGCGGCGACGCCTACAAGGTCAGCGCCGAGCCGAATGGCATCGAAGTGCTGCTCAACAATCTGATCGACAACGCGATCCGCTATACGCCGGCGGGCGGCAAGGTGGACGTGATCCTCGAACGCAGCGGCGACGAGGTCATCCTCTGCGTGTCCGACAGCGGCCCGGGCATTCCGGACGCCGAACGCGAGCGCGTATTCGACCGCTTCTACCGGAGCGGCGGCAACAAGGAACACGGCAGCGGGCTGGGCCTTGCGATTGCATTGAAAATCGCGCAACGGCATCACGCGACGCTTGGCATCGCGAACAACGAAAACAGCGCGGGCCTGCGCGTCACGTTAACGGGTTTGCGCGCGGCGTAACGGCTGCGTGTGACTCGCTGTGATTCGCTGTCACTCGCTGTGTTTCGCTCTGACTCGCGCATCGCCGAGCCTCATCCGCGCGGGGCAACGCCGCGTTCATACGAACGTCAGCACGAAACGCGTGCCGCGCGCGTCGCTTTCGGCATGAACGGTGCCGCCGTGCAGTTCCATGATCGTGCGCACGATCGCGAGACCCAGCCCCGTCGATCCCGGCGACGCCTGCGACGAACCGGACGAAGGCAGCGAACTGCGCGAAGGATCGACGCGATAGAAGCGGTCGAAAATCCGTTCGAGATGTTCAGGCGCAATCGGCTCGCCTTCGTTCGATACGGTGACGCGCACGCCGCCGCCGGCTTCATGCGCGTCGAGCACGATCTCCTTGCCGCGCGGCGTGTAGCGCAGCGCGTTCGCCAGAAGATTGCTGACGGCGCGGCGAAACAGTTCGAGATCCGCCGTGAGCATGGCGGAGCCCGTGACGCGCACGCGCACGTCGGCATCTTCCGCGACGCCTTCGAAGTATTCGCCGATGCGCGTCAGTTCATGCACGGCGTCGAAGGTGCGCATGTGCTTGACGAACTGCGGATGCTCGGCGCGCGCGAGAAACAGGACGTTTTCGATCATTCGCGACAGCCGCTCGCATTCTTCGAGATTCGACGCAAGCAGCGCTTCGTATTCGTCGGCGGTGCGCGGGCGGGCGAGCGCCACTTCCGTCGCGCCGCGCATGTTGCTGAGCGGCGTGCGCATGTCGTGGGCGAGATCGGCGGTGAAACGCGACATCTGCCTGAATCCGTGGTCCATCCGTTCGAGCATGGCATTGAGCGTCGACACCAGCGTTTCGAGTTCGCGCGGCACGCGCGCCACGGCGATGCGCGTGTTCAAGCGGTTGACGGTGACTTCGCTGGCGCTCGCAGCGATATCGCGCACCGGACGCATCGCGGCGCGAATCAGCAGATAGCTGAGCAGCGTGGTCAGCAGCGCGCCGACGACGCCGTAGATCTTCAGCGTGTCGCGGTAATGATCGAGCAGCGCGTAGCGGTCGCGCATGTTGCGCGCGATCAGAATGGTGACCATCTCGCCGTCGCGCAGCTTCGCATTCGTCGCGACGCCGCGGATCGGCGTGCCCGACGTGTTGCGCCATTCCTCGATTGCCGTTTCGGTGATGCGCGCGGTTGGCGGCACGCGCTCGATCGAGCGGCCGGGGGCGAGGATCGAGTTGTCGCCCACGGGCACGGCCATGCCGAGCGTGCTGACGAGATTGTGTTCGATCGCGAGCTGCCCTTTGGGATCGAACACTTCCATCGACATGCCGGGGTTGCCCAGCACGATGCTCGTGATCCGGTCGCCGTGCTCGCGAATGCCGTCCGTCGTGTCGATCTCTTCCGTGAGCCGTCGCGCGTGACGCGCGGCGAGCACGATGCTCAGGTCGTCTTGCGAACTGACCTGCTGTTCCAGCGCGCGATACAGAAAATTGCCGACCAGCGCGAACACGGCGAGCGTCGTCGCGCCGAATGCCAGCGCGAGCGTGGTCGTGATCGAGCGGCCCTGCATCAGGCCGCATCCTTGATTTCGAGCACGTAGCCCACGCCGCGCACGGTATGGATCAGCTTGACCGGGAAGTTGTCGTCGACCTTGCTGCGCAGCCTGCGAATCGCAACTTCGACGACGTTGGTGTCGCTGTCGAAATTCATGTCCCACACGTACGACGCGATCTGCGTGCGGCTCAGCACTTCGCCGTGGCGGCGCGCGAGCAGTTGCAGCAGCGAGAACTCGCGCGGCGTGAGATCGATGCGCGTCGCGCCGCGCTTCACGCGGCGGCGGTTCACGTCCATTTCCAGATCGCCGATTCTGATCAGCTCGCTCTCGCGCGGCGGGCCACGCCGCGCGAGCGTGCGCACGCGCGCGAGCAGTTCGACGAACGCGAACGGCTTGACGAGGTAATCGTCGGCGCCGAGTTCGAGGCCGCGCACACGGTCGTTGACGTCGTCGCGCGCGGTGAGAAAGAGCACGGGCGTGGTGCGCGTGGCGCGCAGCGTCTTGACGACCGTCCAGCCGTCCATCCACGGGAGCATGACGTCGAGAATGATGACGTCGTAGTCTTCTTCCTGCGCGAGGATCAGGCCGTGCGAGCCGTCGTTCGCGACTTCGACCGAATAGCCGGACTCCTCCAGTCCTTTCTTCAGATAGGCGGCCGTCTTGGGCTCATCCTCGATGACCAGGATACGCATCGTGTCACTCCGCTCCGCTTGCTGTCCATAGGCGTCTCAATCATACGCGGCGGGTGCGCGCAGGTGATTACATTTCGGTAATGTTGGCGGCGCGCAGCCAGCGCACTCGCGGCGAATGCATCGCAGCGTCGCGCAGCGTCTATGATTGATCTGGCAGAAACCAGCCCCGGGTCAGCCTTGCGATGCGAACGACATGACGACATCGGCATCGCGCGCGGCGGCCCGTTCGCTTGTGTATCGCTAACAGGAGCGGATATGGATACAGTCCGGACCTTGCTCGAATCGCAGCCTTTGTTGACGCTGTTCATCACCATTGCGCTCGGCTATGTGATTGGCGAATGCAGCATCAAAGGCGTCGCGCTCGGTTCGGGCGCGGTGCTGTTCGTCGGACTCGCGATCGGCGGATTCGCGCCGAAGTCCGCGCCGCCCGCGTTG
Organism: Burkholderia sp. E7m39; assembly: GCA_001319865.1. Lineage (GTDB taxonomy): Bacteria > Pseudomonadota > Gammaproteobacteria > Burkholderiales > Burkholderiaceae > Paraburkholderia > Paraburkholderia bengalensis. The sequence continues at coordinate 12,679 of BBSL01000296.1, forward strand.
CTCGGCACGTTGGGGCTGCTGCTGTTTCTCTATGGAATCGGCGTGCAATATGGCGCGCAGTTCTTTGCGGGGCTGTCGAGCGCGCAAGGATTGAAGGCGAACGCGGCCGCCTTTGCCGGCGTGGTCGGCGCGGGTTTGGTGTCGCTCGCGCTCGGGCCGCTGTTCGGCGTGAAGCTCGATCAGGCGTTGGGTCTCTATGCCGGCGCGGGCACCAGCACGGCCAGCTTGCAGGCGGTGCTCGCGGTGCTCAAAGGCGAGGGCGCCGCCGTGGGCTATAGCGTCGCGTATCCGTTCGGCGTTGCCGGGCCGATCCTGTTTCTGTATCTGCTGAGCGTCGCGCTCGCGCGCAAGATCGAAGCGCCGCCCGCGCACATCATCGAAACCGCCGAAATCGCGCTGAGAAACCAGGCGTTCGTGGGTCTGACCTTTCCCGAGCTGAAGGCGCGTCTGCCCGCGGGCCTCGGCATCGCGGCCGTGCGCCGCGCGCATCACAACCAGCTGCCCGCCGACGACCTCGTCATGCAGACGGACGACGTGCTGCTCGCGACGTCGATGGACCGAGACGAATTGCGCAAGGCCGCCGAACTGCTCGGCGAGTTGCAGCCCGGGCGCATGATGCGCTTTCGCGAGGACCTCGATTATCTGCGCGTGTTCGCATCGAGCCGGCTGGTGGTGGGGCGCGCGCTGAGCGACATCCGCTTTCCCGAAGGCATGGTGTGCTCGATTGCGCACGTGCGGCGCGGCGACGCCGACATGCTGCCGAATCCCGAGCTGATACTCGAATTCGGCGACCGCGTCGGCCTGCTGATCGGGCCCGGCCAACGCGATGCCGTGCGCAAGCTGTTCGGCGATTCGATCAAGGGCACGGCGGAACTCAGCTATATCTCGATCGGCGTCGGCGCGGCGCTCGGCTTGCTGGTCGGCCTGGTTCCGCTGCCTATACCCGGCATCGGCAAGCTGTCGCTGGGCCTTGCTGCCCTACTGCTGGTCGCGCTGTATCTCGGCAAGATCCGGCGCGTGAGCGGCCTCGTCTGGACCATGCCGCTGTCCGCGAATCTGGTGTTGCGCAACTTCGGCCTGACCGTGTTTCTCGCGCAGGTCGGTTTGTCGTCGGGGCCGAAGTTCTTCGCGACGATCGGCGTGACGGGCGCCGCGTTCCTGTTGTACGGCGCGGCCATTCTGGTCGCGCTCGTGTGCATCACGGCGGCGTGCTGCCTGTGGATCTTCCGCTTGCCGTTCGATGCAACCGTCGGCGTGATCAGCGGCGCGACGGGTAATCCGGCCATTCTCGCGTTCGCCAATCGCATCGCGCCGACGGAGCGTCCCGACGTCGGTTACGCGATGATCTTTCCATCGATGACGATCGTGAAGATCCTGTTCGTGGAGATCGCGGCCGTCCTCATCGGCGGATAGCAGCGCGAAGTATTCATCAGATCAATTCGCGTCGCGTCGCGCGAGCATTACGCGGGTGTGTCGCGCAAGCGGCTGTGGCGCCGCCGATACAGCGCCGCGCAGTTTCGGCCTTTCATTACTGGCGCGCAAGCCGCTCTCGTATCATCAAGTTCCTCGTGCGACTGCCGTAAGAATGCACGTACGCGACGGATGCTGCGCCTTTCGCAAGCGGTCAGACGAAAGGCGCAGCATTCGCACTTGCCGATCCACTTACGCCGCCGAGCCATGATTCGCCCGCAGGACCTCGTATCGCTTCGCACCATTCCCGCCGTCAAGGCCGCGCTTTCGCGCTCGCAGATCGACGCGTTTTCGCGGCAGTTGCCGCTGCTGTATCTGATCCTCGTGGTCAACAGCGTTGCCGTGGCCGCGACGCACGCTGCCGTCGCCCCCGCGTGGCTCGCCATCTGGCTGCCGCTGGCGATGTGCACGGCCTGCGCGATCCGGCTGGTCGTGTGGGTGCGCAGACGACGGCACCTTGCGTCGCTGACCGACGCCGAGGTCGCGTCGCGGCTCCGAACGACTGTGTGGCTCATCGCGCTTCTCGGCGCGCTGTTCACGAGCTGGGGTCTGCTGCTGTTTCCGTATGGCGATGCATATGCGCGCGCGCACGTGGCGTTCTACATGTCGATCACGGTGATCGGCTGCATCTTTTGTTTGATGCACATGCGCAAGGCTGCGCTGCTATTGACGGCCATCGTCATCGTGCCGTTCTCACTGTTTTTTCTGCAGACGGACAACGCGGTGCTCGTCGCGATCGCCGTCAACGTGCTGCTCGTCGCGATCGCGATGGTCGTGATTCTGCTCAACTACTATCGCGACTTCGCGAACCTCGTCGAATCGAAACACGCGCTGCAGGCGAAACAGGCCGAATTGCAGCGGCTGAGCGACGAGAACTCGCGACTCGCCAATCTCGACATCTTGACGGGCCTGCCGAACCGGCGGCGCTTTCTCGCCGATCTCGACGCGCTGTTCCGGACGGCGAGCGCGGGGCACGAGCGGTTTGCCGTCGGCGTGATCGATCTCGACGGCTTCAAGCAGGTCAACGATCTGTACGGTCACGGTGCGGGCGACCGCGTGCTCGAGGAAGTCGGCCGGCGGCTCTCGGACGTTTCGGGGCCGCGCATCCGTCTGGCGCGCCTCGGTGGCGACGAGTTCGGCCTGCTCGTGACGCAGGTGCGCGAGCAGCAGGACTTGCGCGACATCGGCGCGACGATCTGCGATATGCTGCGCGCGCCGTACGCATGGCCCGGCGCGACGGCGCGGCTGTCGGCATCGCTTGGCTTCGCGATCTATCCGGATGCGGGGCTTTCGCCTGCGCAGCTGTTCGAGCGTGCCGACTACGCGCTGTACTTCGCGAAGGAACATCGGCGCGGCGGCACGACGATCTTTTCCGCCGAACACGAAAAGCAGATCCGCGAACTTGGCAAGCTCGAACAGGCGCTGCGGCAGGCGGACCTGGAGAGCGAAATGTCGCTGCATTTCCAGCCGATCATCGACGTGTCCTGCGATCGCGTCGTGTGTCACGAGGCGCTTGCGCGCTGGAACAGTCCGACGCTCGGGGCGGTGGCGCCGTCGCTATTCATCAAGGTCGCGGAACGCAGCGATCTGATTCATACGTTGACGGCGTCGCTGTTGCGCAAGGTGCTCTCGACGATGCGCGAGTGCGATCGGGCCGCGCGCGTCGCGTTCAATCTGTCGGCGCGCGACATTGGTTCGGCGCAGGCCGTCGCGAAGATCGTCGACATCATTCGCGCGAGCGGTATCGAGCCCGGCCGCCTGACGTTCGAAGTCACGGAGACGGCGGTGATTCACGACTTCGAGCAGGCGGCCGCCTCACTCGAAGTGCTCAAGCGGCTCGGCGCGAACATCTCGCTCGACGATTTCGGCACTGGCTATTCGAGTCTCACGTGCATTCACCGGTTGCCGCTCGACAAGATCAAGATCGATCGCGGCTTTCTGGATCGGATCGATACAGACAGGGCGGCACAGGACATCGTGCGCAGTATCGTCCAGTTGTGCCGGTCGCTGAAGCTGACGTGCGTGGCGGAGGGCGTGCAGACGGATGCGCAGGCGAGCGTGTTGCTCGAACTTGGGTGCACGGTGATGCAGGGGTTTTACTTTGGCGAGCCCGCGCCGTTTGATGGGCAGTCTGTAGTGGTGTAGGCGCCTTGGCGGCGCGGGTGGTGATCGCGAACGGCTCGACCCTATCGGGCGATACCGTCACGGTCGCGGCCGGTCGCGACGTGACGATTACCGGGTCGACCGTTGCTGCGATGAACGACGTGAACCTCTCGGCAGGCCGGAACCTGACGGTCGATACGTCGCAGGACACGAGCGATTCCAGTCACTTCCGTCAGCAGGTAAAGACGGGCCTCGGCAGTTCGGGCGGCATCGGCATCTCATACGGGAAGGTCGACACGAAGAACACGACGCACGACAGTTCGGTGACAAACAACGCCAGCATGATCGGCAGCACGGACGGCAGCGTGAACCTGACGGCGGGCGCTGACCTGCACGTCACGGGCAGCGACCTGATTGCCGCGAAGAACGTGACGGGCACGGGCGCGAACGTGACCATCGACGCAGCGACGAACACCGCGCACCACGACGAAACGCAGGAAGTCAGCAAGAGCGGCTTCACGCTGGCCGTGAAAGCACCTGTGATCGACGCGATTTCGAAACCGTCGACCAGGCGCGCGCGGCGAGCCGCAGTCAGGATGATCGAGCGGCGGCACTGCACGGTATGGCGGCAGCAAGCGGCGCGCTCGATTCCATCGGCGCGGCGGGTGCGGCAATGGGCCAGCTTGCAAATGGTCAGACGCCGTCAGCCAAGATCGAACTCAGTTACGGCAGCAGCCATAGCAAGAGCACGTACGCGGAGGACAGCACGACGAACCGGGGTTCGAGCATCACTACAGGTGGCACGGCGGCATTCGTCGCGACCGGCAACGGCCAGGCCTGAAGCGGTAACGTCACGATTACCGGTTCGAACGTCAATGCGAACGACGTGATTCTCGCTGCAAAGAACCAGGTCAATCTCGTCAATACGACTGACACGGACTCGACAAGCAGCACGAATAAGTCGAGCAGCGCGAGCGTGGGCGTGTCATACGGCACACAGGGTTTCGGCGTCGACGCTTCGGCGTCACAAGCCAAGGGTAACGCGAACAGCGGCGCCACCATGCAGAACAATACGCATGTCACGGCGGCGAGCACTGCGACCATCATTTCGGGCGGCGATACGAACATCATCGGCGCGAACGTGAACGGCCGTCAGGTCAATGCCGATGTCGGCGGCAACCTGAACATCGCCAGCGTGCAGGACACGATGACAAGCAGCGCACAACAGACCAGCACGGGCGGCGGGTTCAGTATCAGTCAGGGCGGTGGCAGCGCCAGCTTTAGTCACAGTAGCGGTAGCGCGAGCGGCAGCTATGCGGGCGTGAATGAGCAGGCAGGCATCCAGGCGGGCGACGGTGGATTCAACATCAATGTCAAGGGCAATACGGACCTGAAAGGCGCGACCATCGCGAGCGAGGCCGATGCGTCGAAGAACAATCTGTCGACAGGCACGCTGACCTACGCCGACATACAGAACCAGTCCAGCTACAACGCGCATTCGGGCGGGTTCAGCGGTGGCGTGACTACGGGCGACGGCGGCTCGAACTACTCGACGCACGGCCCCACTTCCGGCAAGAACGCGGGCGGTGCAGCGCCAATGTTGAGCCAGAACGACAGCGGCAGCGACAGCGCCACGACACGCAGCGGCATCAGCGCGGGCACGATCAACGTCACGGACACCGCGCATCAGACGCAGGACGTTGCCAGCCTGAACCGCGACACGACGAACACGAACGGCACGGTCGCGAAACTGCCTGACGTGAACAACCTGCTGGACAAACAGGCCGATATGATGGCGGCGGCGAGTGCGGCAGGCGAAGCGGTCTCGCGGCGCGTGGGTGATTTCGCCGACTCGAAGCTCAAGGAAGCACAGGCAGCGGGCGACCAGGCCGGCATCGACGCGTGGAAGGAAGGCGGCGCGGCGCGCGCGGAAATGCAGGCGGCAGGTGGAGCGCTCGTCGCGGGTCTCGCAGGCGGGAACGCGCTCGGCGGCACGGCTGGTGCAGGTATTGCGTCGATTGCTGCGGGCAAGCTGAACGAACTGAGCGGCGCGATTGCCGGTTCGAACCCGACCGGCAACGCAGGCATGAACGAAGCACTTGGCAACATAGTTGCGAACGCGATCGCTACTGGAGCGGGCGCGGCGGTCGGCGGCAATGCGGGCACGTTCTCTGGGTATGACGTTGACCGTTACAACCGGCAGTTGCATGAGGACAGCAAGGCCAAGGAGCAGACGCTGGCGAAGCAACTGGCCGATGCAAGCGGCGGCAAGTACACCGAGCAGGACATCGAAAACCAGATGGCGCAGATGAACCTGACGGTGAACGGACAAACGGAGTCCGGCGGAGTGCGGGTTGCGACTGGAGCGCAGCCGCAGGACGGAAGGACTGGCAGCCCTATGGGGTGAACAAGGCGGGACAACAGGTGTGGGCGCAAGGCCTCGGGCCGGGTGATCCTGATTTGCAGGCGTATATTGCGAAAGGTGCTCAAGGTAGCGGACTGTCGTACCAGGCGACGACCCTAGGATCGAACCCTGGACTGTTCCGTGCGCCAGACATGGTGAACTTCCAGGTGGACTACTTCGTGGGCAGCATGTGGGGAACGTTCACGCGCGATGGGAATGCGTTCTTCGGTACAGGCGTGAATATGGCGCTGCCGAATCCTGTGCAAGCGTCAGCGAGTATTACCTTTGGATGGCTCAACCAATCAAGCGTCGCGCCAGGCCAAACAAATAACTTCGCTGGAGGCTATGCCGGCGGTATGTCTGGGGCTTATGGCATATTCGGCGGCGGCATTATGAACTCTCCGGGCAATGGGACTGCGACAATCATTGGTGTTGGTGGTGGCGTGAGCGCTGGAAAAAACACCAATGTTGGCGGTGTCGGCGGTGGATATAGCAGCGACCAAGGTAAAACGGGAGTGAGGTGGTAACTATGATTGGGATTCCCGGGTCGACGCCTAAAACACGCGGTCAGAAGATCGTGGGGACGATTGCCCTCACGGCCATCATGGGCTTCATCGTGTATGTGATCGTAAAGAACGTGTTCTTCAACTGAAACAACAAACCCGGCGCTTGCCGGGTTTGTTGTTTGTGGCGCGTCTATCCGCAATCAGGTGTGATGGTGAGGGAGGCGTTGCGGCAATCGAAGGCGATGTGCATGCGTTGGCCGGGCGTGAAGCCGGCCAGCCTGAGCCATACATCGGCGATCTGCATCCAGGGCATGAACGGTGCTGATGGGCCGTCCTGTTGACCTGAAGCGTAATCGGGCGAGTCGCGCAGTGTGACGCATGCATGCGTTCGCTGGCGTGGTGAACGTGGTTTAAGATTGGCGTCAGCCATGATCAGTTCTCCAAGTGAACTGGTTGTGGTCAGCGGGCTGTGGGTGCTGGTAACACTCACGGCCCGCGCTTCGTTTACGCGGGGCTGCGTTCGGTGCGTCTCCTGCGCAGGGGTTCAACAAGCTGTTCAGTCATGGCGAGCAGGAAAAAGCCCCAGACGATGGCAGCGTAGCACCAGAAGCTGTCGAGGTTCCTGAGCCAGACGAACTGCGCGGAAGCGTCTGCCGAAACACGTGCTCAGTGCAGAAGAGGCGGAACGGATACTGAATGTGCCGGACGTGACAAGCGCATTGGGGATTCGCGACCGCGCGATCCTGGAGACGTTCTACAGCACGGGAATCCGGCGCGCGGAACTGACGGCGCTGCATGTACATGATGTGGACCCGGAGCGTGGGACAGTCATGATCCGCGAGGGCAAAGGCAAGCGTGACCGGCTGATCCCGATCGGCGAGCGCGCGCTTGCGTGGATCAGGAAGTATCTGGACGACGTCACGCCGCAGCTGTCGCTGGCTGACGATGAGTGTGTGCTGTTCCTGGCGCTGACGGGCGATTCAATTGGTACGCGCAGTCTTGGTTTGATGGTGTCGGATTGCGTGAAGCGTTCGGGCGTGAACAAGAGCGGCTCGTGTCACCTGTTCCGGCATACGATGGCAGCGGGCCGTCGCCCTCGGTTCATAACGCTTGCCGGGCGCCGGCCCGCTGGCCGTCGCTAATTTGCGTTATGTCGGGCGCCCCCGGCCCAACAGGCGCGTGTCGCGCCTGAAGGAGTCAGGGCCAAAAAACGGCCAGAATCCTGGAACACGAACAAAGACATGTCCAGTGCGCTTGCGCGCAAGGGTCATCGGCCCCGCCCACCCGGTCGTCTGCTGCGCCCCGGCTGCGGCCCTGCGGGCCTCCGCTTCCGTGCTCGCAGCCGTCCTCCCGTCCGCCCCCAGGGGGCTCCCTCTTTAGCCGCCTGCGGCGGAAATCAAACTAGGAAAAGGCAAAGCATGGCTTCGCATGCGGTGCAAGCCGCCGAGTCGTCTTGCACCGCATGGGCGAGCGTCGAACACCAATCGCCGTCAAGGCTGCCCACGCAAAGGGCAACAGACACCGGCAACGCCCGCGCCGCGAAGGCACCACCGCGGATGCCGCGCAAAAGGCAAATCGTTAAGGGTTTCCCCCACAACCCGCATCAAACGAAAATTTGTATGATGACCGTATAACATGGCAAATCGCCCCACCGGCATGTTCGAAAAAATCCCCAACAAAGCGCTCAGCGACACCGTCGCGCAACAACTCCTCGCGCAGATCGATGCGGGCGCCTTCGCGCGCGGCGGCAAGCTGCCGACGGAAGCCGTCCTCGCGCAGGAATTCGGCGTGAGCCGCACGGTGATCCGCGAAGCGATTTCGCGCCTCAAGAATGAGGGTGTGGTCGAGCCGCGTCAGGGCAGCGGCGTCTACGTGTCCGCGCACGGCGTGATCCGGCCGCTTCGGATCGACTACGCGGAGGCGATGGAAGGCGGCTCGGTGCTGCAGATCCTCGCCGTGCGCCGCGCCATCGAAGCCGAAGTGGCGGCAGAGGCCGCGATGCGCCGCACCGACACCGACATGATGGCCATCGACGCCGCGCTCCGGAAGATCGACGACGCCGTTGCCGAAGGCCGCGACGGCGTCGCGGAAGATGTCGCGTTTCATCGCGCGATTGCCGCCCCGACGGGCAATCCGTATTTCCTGAAAACGCTGACCTTCCTCAACCAGTACCTCGAAGCGGGCACCGTCGTCACGCGTCGCAACGAGGCGCTGCGCGAGGACTTTTCGCGCCAGGTGCGCGACGAGCACGCGGCGATCGTCGCGGCGATCCGCGCGGGCGACCCGATGGCCGCGCGCAACGCCGCGCAGACGCACATGTACAACGCCGCACGCCGCCTCGCCGAAGCGGGCATCCGCTGAACCCCCGGCGCGTGGCGAGCGCGTCCGAAGCCTGTTCGAAAGGAAACGTATGTCCAGAAATGTCGGTGTGATCGGTCTTGGCGCGATGGGCATGGGCGTCGCGTGCTCGCTGCTGCGCGGCGGCTTCGCTGTGCACGCGTGCGACGTACGCCGCGAAGCGCTCGACCAGTTCGTCGCGGCGGGCGGCAAGGCGTGTGCGAATCCCGCCGAGCTTGGCGCGCAATGCGACGTGGTCGTCACGCTCGTCGTCAACGCGGCGCAAACGGATGCCGTCCTGTTCGGCGAGCAGGGCGCGGTGAACGCGATGAAACCCGGCAGCGTCGTGATCGCGTGCGCGACGGTTGCGCCCGAGTTTGCCGTCGATCTCGGCAAGCGCGTCGAAGCGGCGGGCCTGCTGATGCTCGACGCCCCCGTTTCGGGCGGCGCCGCGCGCGCGGCCTCGGGCGACATGACGATGATGACCTCCGGCCCTGCTGCCGCCTACGCCGCGTGCGAGGACGTGCTTGCGGCGATGGCGGGCAAGGTATATCGGCTCGGCGACCAGCATGGCGCGGGCTCGAAGGTGAAGATCATCAACCAGCTGCTCGCGGGCGTGCATATTGCCGCCGCGGCCGAAGCGATGGCGCTCGGTCTGCGCGAAGGCGTCGATCCCGACGCGCTCTACGACGTCATCACGCACAGCGCGGGCAATTCGTGGATGTTCGAGAACCGCGTGCCGCACATCCTGAACGGCGACTACACGCCGCTGTCGGCCGTCGATATCTTCGTCAAGGATCTCGGCCTCGTACTCGATACGGCGCGCCGCTCGAAGTTTCCATTGCCGTTGTCGGCGGCTGCGCATCAGATGTTCATGATGGCGTCGACGGCGGGGCACGGCGGCGAGGACGATTCCGCCGTCATCAAGATCTTCCCGGGCATCGACGTGCCCGCGAAACGCTGAGCGAGAGGAACCTGAGCACATGACGAACGCCGCACACAAGCCGTTGCTCGGCTGCATCGCCGACGACTTCACGGGCGCAACCGATCTCGCGAACATGCTGGTGCGCGGCGGCATGCGCACCGTGCAGACGATCGGCGTGCCTGCCGCCGGTTCGCACATCGAAGCGGACGCATTGGTGGTCGCGCTGAAGTCGCGCACGATCGACGCCGCCGACGCCGTCGCCCAGTCGCTCGCCGCGCTCGAATGGCTTCGCGCGCAGGGCTGCCGCCAGTTCTTCTTCAAGTATTGTTCGACCTTCGACTCGACCGACAAGGGCAACATCGGACCCGTCGCCGATGCGTTGCTCGATGCCGTCTCGCCGATCGGCGGCGGCACGCCGTTCACGATCGCGTGCCCGGCGTTTCCGGAAAACGGCCGCACGATCTATCGCGGGCATCTGTTCGTCGGCGACGTGCTGCTCAACGAGTCGGGCATGGAGCATCATCCGCTGACACCGATGACGGACGCGAACCTCGCGCGCGTGCTGCAGCGGCAGACGCGCTCGAAAGTCGGCCTCGTGCGCTACGACGCGATTGCGCAGGGCGTGGACACAGTACGCAACGCGATCGACGCATTGCGCCGCGACGGCGTGCGCATGGCCATCGCCGATGCCGTATCCGACGCCGATCTGTACACGCTGGGCGAAGCGTGCGCGGACCTGCCGCTGATCACGGGCGGCTCGGGTGTCGCGCTCGGCTTGCCGGCGAACTTCCGCCGCGCCGGCCTGCTCGCCGATGCCGCCGACGCGGGCGAGCTGCCGCGCGTCGAGGGTTGGTCGGCGGTGCTGGCGGGCAGTGCGTCGAAGGCGACGAACGCGCAGGTTGCCGCGTGGCGCGAATCGCGCCCGGCGTTCCGTATCGACCCACTCGCGGCTGCGCGCGGCGAGGCTGTCGTCGAGCAGGCGCTGACGTTTGCGCGCGAGCATATGAACGCGCCGCAGCCGCAACCCGTGCTGATCTACGCAACGGCCACGCCCGACGAAGTGAAGGCCACGCAGAATGCACTCGGTGTCGCGCAGGCAGGCGAACTGGTCGAGCGCACGCTCGCCGCGATTGCCCGCGGGCTGCGCGATCTCGGTATGCGCAGGTTCGTGGTCGCGGGCGGCGAAACCTCGGGCGCGGTCGTGCAGGCGCTCGGTGTGCGGATGCTGCGCATCGGCAGGCAGATCGATCCCGGCGTGCCCGCAACGGCCACGATCGGCGACGAGCCGCTCGCGCTTGCGCTCAAGTCCGGCAACTTCGGCGCGGTCGATTTCTTCGCCAAGGCGTTGCGTCATCTCGAAGGAGGCGCGCAATGACGGGCGCCGTTCACACCAGCGCCGAAGCCGCCGAAGCAAAGGTCCGCGAAGAAATTTGCGTGACGGGCGCAAGTCTGTACGAGCGCGGCTACACGGTCGGCAGCGCGGGCAATATCAGCGCGCGGCTCGACGACGGCTGGCTGATCACGCCGACGGATGCGTGCCTCGGCCGGCTCGATCCTGCGCAAATCGCGAAGGTCGATCTCGACGGCCATGCCGTGTCGGGCGGCAAGCCGTCGAAAACGCTCGCGCTGCATCGCGGCGTCTACGAGCGCAACCGCGAAGCGCGCGGCATCGTGCACACGCATTCGACGCATCTCGTCGCGCTGACGCTCGCAGGTGTCTGGCGCGAAGACGACGTGCTGCCGCCCATCACGCCGTACTACGTGATGAAGGTCGGCCATATTCCGCTGATCCGCTATCGGCGTCCGGGCGATCCCGACGTCGCGCAGCGCATCGCCGGACTTGCCGACGGCGTGCGCGGCGTGCTGCTCGAACGGCTCGGGCCCGTCGTGTGGGAGCGCTCGGTTTCGCAGGCTTCGTACGTGCTCGAAGAACTCGAAGAGACGGCGCGCCTGTGGCTGATGACGAACCCGCGTCCCGCGCCGCTCGATGAAGCCGCGCTCGAAGAATTGCGCGCGGTGTTCGGCGCGCGCTGGTGAGCCGCGCGCCATCGACATAATGAACCGCTCGATCCGCATGCGATTGCCCATGCGGCCCTTGTCCGACCAGTACAGGAGATGCCTCGATGCCTCGCTTCGCTGCCAATCTGACGATGATGTACAACGAACACCCGTTTCTCGACCGCTTCGGTGCTGCGGCGCGCGACGGCTTCGAAGCCGTGGAGTTCCTGTTTCCCTATGACTTCTCCGCCGCCGACATCAAGGTGCGTCTGGACGAACATGGCTTGACGCAAGCGCTCTTCAACGCGCCCCCCGGCGACTGGGCCAACGGCGAGCGCGGCATCGCGTCGCTGCCGGGCCGCGAAGACGAGTTTCGCCGCAGCGTTGACCGCGCGCTCGAGTACGCGCGCGTGCTCGGCAACGACAGGCTGCACGTGATGGCGGGTCTCATCAAGCCGGAGCAGTCGCGCGCCGCGCATCGCGAGGTGTACCTGAACAATGTCGCGTATGCGGCGAAGGCCGCGCAGGCCGACGGCATCACCGTCGTCATCGAGCCGATCAACACGCGCGACATCCCCGGCTTCTTCCTGAACCGTCAGGACGACGCGCAGGCGATCTGCGCGGAAGTCGGCGCGCCGAATCTGAAGGTGCAATTCGATCTGTACCACTGCCAGATCGTCGAAGGCGATCTCGCAGTGAAGCTCAAACGCGACATGGCGGGTATCGGCCACATCCAGATTGCGGGCGTGCCCGAGCGTCATGAGCCGAATATCGGCGAAGTGAACTATCCGTATCTGTTCGCGCTGATCGACGAACTCGGTTACGCGGGCTGGATCGGTTGCGAATACCGGCCGCGCGCGGGCACGTCGGAAGGGCTGGGATGGGCGAAGCCGTGGCTGAAGGCGCGCGCCTGAACGCATTCGACAAACAGAAACACTGAGGAGCAACGCAGCATGAAAGTACTGATCACGGGCGGCGCGGGTTTTCTCGGCCAGCGTCTTGCGCGCGAACTGCTCGCGCGCGGCGAACTGAAGGGCACGGACGGACAGCGTCAACCCATCACCGAACTGGTGCTGCTCGATGTCGTCGCGGCGCCCGGGCCTGACGACAGCCGCGTGCGCGTCGAAGTCGGCGACATTGCCCAGCGGAGCGTGCTCGAACGTCTGATCGACGCGAAGACGGACGCGATCTTCCATCTCGCCGCGATCGTCAGCGGCCAGGCGGAAGCCGACTTCGATCTGGGCATGCGGATCAATCTCGACGCGTCGCGTCTTTTGCTCGACGTGTGCCGCGAGCGTGGACATCGCCCGCGCGTCGTGTTCACGAGTTCCGTCGCGGTGTATGGCGGCGATCTGCCCGACGTCGTGCTCGACGAGACCGCGCTGAATCCGCAGTCGTCGTATGGCGCGCAAAAGGCGATTGCCGAATTGCTGCTGAACGACTACGCGCGGCGAGGTTTCGTCGACGGCCGCGTGCTGCGGCTGCCGACCATCAGCGTGCGGCCCGGTAAGCCGAATGCGGCGGCGTCGTCGTTTGCGAGCGGCATCATTCGCGAGCCGCTCAACGGCGAGCCTGCCGTGTGTCCCGTCGACGGCGCGACGCGGCTGTGGCTGCTGTCGCCGCGCAAGGCGATCGAGTGTCTGGTGGCGGCGTGCGAGATCGACGCGGCGGCGCTCGGCAACCGGCGCACGGTGAACCTGCCGGGCGTGTCCGTCAGCGTCGACGGCATGATCGCGGCACTGCGCGAAGTGGCGGGCGATGCCGTCGCGGCACGTGTCGAATGGAAGCGCGACGAGCGCGTCGAGAAGATCGTCGGCAGCTGGCCCGCGCAGTGGGATGTTTCACGCGCCACGCAGCTAGGACTGCACGGCGACGCTTCGTTCAAGGACATCGTCCGCGCGTTCATCGACGATGAACTGGGCGGGAAGATTCCGCAGCGCTGATTGCCATGGCTATAGCGGTGATAGCGATCGACATCGCTGACTTGTTGATGTCGCCGCGATAGGGCTATAATCGCGTCCACTTCTTCGGGGAGTAGCCGCCCGGCGCGCGATGCGCCGGGGCGCACGTCAACATACTTGCGGCCGAAAGGCGCATGGCGTGTGCAGCAATCGCCTGGCAAGACCGATGATGCATGTCTCCACCTGACCGGGTCGCGGAGACACGCGTCATCGTCGTCTTACTGTGCGGCCCGGTTATCACAACCCAACATGGAATCGTTCCTCGTTTCAACCAGCATCGTCGGTCTCGCGGAGATCGGCGACAAGACCCAGCTTCTCTCGCTCGTACTCGCTGCGCGGTTTCGCAAGCCGGTTCCCATCGTTCTCGGCGTGCTGGTGGCGACACTCATCAATCATGCTGGTTCGGGCGCGCTCGGCGCGTGGCTCGCGAGCGTCATTCATCCGCACGTGATGAACTGGGCCGTGGTGGCGTCGTTTGCGTTGATGGCCGTGTGGATTCTGATTCCCGACAAGCTCGACGAAGCGGAGGCCGTCACGACGAAGCACTCGATGGGCGTGTTCGGCACGACGGCGCTCACGTTCTTCCTCGCGGAGATGGGCGACAAGACGCAGATCGTCACGATCGCGCTCGCAGCGCGTTTTCACGAGTTCTTTGGCGTTGTGCTGGGCACGACGCTCGGCATGATGCTCGCGAACGTGCCCGTCATCTATCTCGGCCACCGTTTCGCGGACCGTCTGCCGACCAAGGCCGTTCACGTGCTCGCCGCGATCATCTTCGTGGTGCTCGGCGGACTGGCGCTGAGAACGGCGCTCTATCCGGACGCGCATCCGATGTTCTGACGATGGGGAAAGGGCGCAGGAAGTTCTCTCGCCTGACTCCGCGCAACTGAGATAAACGCATTGCAGACGCGCACCCGTAAGACCCAGGGTGCGCGCCGATTAAAAGACGTCAGCTCCGCACGCAGCGAAACCCCGCATACACATGCTGGTAATGTGCCTGAAACCAGTTGCGGAACGTGGGCCGCAACATGCATTGCGCGGTGCGCGCCGACCCGCCCTTCAGCACGTAGTGCTGTCCATCGAAGAAATTGGCCGAGTAGCCGAGATAGAACGGGAATGCCTCGAAGCCGGGCAGCGCTTCGAATTGCGATGACGTCCACTCCCAGCCATTTCCATACAGCCCTTCGACACCGAACGCGCTGACGTTATCCGGCGACGCATCGACAGCCTGCGGGTTCCAGCTGCGAAAGTCATAGTTGCCCGAAGGCGCGTGCGGCACGCCTTGCGCGGCGCGTTGCCATTGCGCTTCCGTGGGCAGCGCCTTGCCCGCCCAGCGCGCGTACGCGCTCGCTTCGGCATGGCTCACGTAGGCGGGCCAGTCGGGCGGCAGCGCAATGTCGTCGAACATCGTACGCAACAGCCACGTGCCGTCGTCGCGCTGCGACCACGTCACGGGATGCGCGATGCCCTCCGCTTCCTTCCACGCCCAGTCCTTGTCGGTCCAGTAAGCGCGCTCACGATAACCGCCTGCATCGATGAACTCGCGGAACTGCGCGTTCGTCACCATGTACCGATCGATCTCGAACGCGTCGACCTGCACGCGCTGTTCGCCGAATTCGTTGTCCCAGCCAAAGCGGCCGTCTTCTTTCTTCATGCCGAGCACGGCCTCGCCTGCGGGCACGCGCATCATCGGCGTCGTCCCAACGTTGCGCGATGCGTGCTCAACGGGCGTCGCGCCGCGCGGCGCGCTCTTCATGTGGAGCGGCAACTGATGCAGCATGTACGCGAGCGTTTCCGCGTGCATCAGGCGATGCTCGATCGCCACGTGCAGCAACTGCTCCGGCGAGCCCGTCGTCATTCCGCCGCGGCCGAACTCGAATGCGGCAAGCCGGCTGTCGATCTGCTCGCGCGCCTTGCTTGCATAGTCGCGCACGCTGTCGAGCGAAGGCCAGTCGGAAGGTTGATCGGTCGGAAATCCGCCGTCGACGGGATCGATGCCGAAGGCGAACAGCTTGTCGAGTTCCGGCGCGAACGCGGGCAGCGGGCACAGGCGCTCGTCGAACAGGTTGCGGTCGAAGGCTTCGAGATGGCCGATGTAGAAAACGATCCGATGCCGCTCGCGGATCGGACGTTCATAGAGATATTCGGGTTTGACGACCGCGAACAGCGCGTCCGTGACGCGGCGAGCGTCGATCATGCGCTGGACCAGCGGGTGTTGCGGAGCGGGGTCGCGATTCATTGGCCGGGTCTCCTCGTGGGCAGCGTGGGACGGGAGCGAGCCGCCGTGGCGGGGACGCCCGTCCTCGGGGGACAGTCTTGAACTGTACCCCACCCGCACGACACGTGCCAGGCGAGTGCGCGCGGCGGCTTGCGAGGCGCAGCCGCGTGTGCGCGCTTCGAGCGCGTTTTGAGTCGGCGTTGAGTGCCCTTGAATGCGCCTTGAGCCCGGTCGAGATGTTATCGGCCCGGACGTTCGGGCGGTCCCACCTGACGCAGCCCTTCAGGATCGACGATGTGAATGAAGCGGCCTTGTGCGTCAATCAGTCCGCGCTTTTGAAATCTTGACAAGGTGCGGCTCACGGTTTCGAGCGTCATGCCGAGGTAGCTGCCCATGTCCTCGCGCGTCATCCGCAGGTTGAATTCGGCCGACGAATAGCCGCGCTGCGCATTGCGCTCCGAGATGTCGAGCAGGAACGCCGCGACGCGCTCGTCGGCGCTCAGCGAGCCGAGCACCATCATTTGCGCGGCTTCGCGGACGATCTGCTCGCCCATCAGCTTGTGCAGGCGTTCCTGCATCGAGCCGATCTCGCGGCACAGATGCTTGAGCGCGGCGTACGGAATGATGCACACGGAGCTGTCTTCGAGCGCGACCGCGCTGCAGGCGTGCTGGTCGCTGCTGATGCCGTCGAGGCCGAGCGCTTCGCCCGCGAGCCGCAAGCCGGTGACCTGCTCGCGGCCGTCGCGATGCGCCATCACCGTTTTCAGCGATCCCGAACGCACGGCGTACAGGTTGTCGAAAGAATCGCCCGCGCGATACAGCGACTCGCCGCGCCGCACGGCGCGCGCCGTGCAGATCAGCGCCTCGAGCTGCGGCAGCTCGTTGGCCGCGACGCCTTGCGGCATGCACAGATGCCGCATCGCGCACGACGAGCAGCGCGCAGTGCTGCGCGCGGCTTGATGCGTGGAACCGGCGGAATGGCGACGGACTCGGACGGGAGCGACAGCGGCAGGATTGAGCATGGGACCGACCAGCTAAAAGAGGGTGAAAACCCATTGTCCCATTCGTTGCTCGTGCAACCCGGCGGCAAAATGACGCGTCGCCGCGTGATTCGCCGTTGAGCGGCGTCACGCCTCGTTCGCCTGGTGCCGCGGGCGCCCTGCGGCAGATCAGGGTTTTGCGTCGACGGATGCGTCCGGTTCGTCCGCGCCGCTCGCGGCGGACGGAATCAGCAGGACGGGCAGCGTCGACTGGCGCACGCAGCGCTCGGCCACACTGCCGAGAATCAGCCGCTGCATGCCGCGCCGACCATGCGTGCCCATCACGATCAGGTCGGCGCCGAACTCGGCGGCGGCGCGCAGCACGAGCGTCGGGACGTCGTCGAACGATGACGCTTCGCCCACCGCGATATCGCCCGACACGCCGCTGCCGCGCATCGCCGCCGACAGTTCCGCCGTCAGCTCCTTGCCCTGCTCGACAAGGCGGTTGCGCAGTACCGAGGGGTCGTAGCCGGGCGCATCGAAATACATCGGCGTGTTTTCGACTGCATAGAACGCGCGCAGCGTCGCGCCGAGCTTGCTGGCCAGACTGAGGGCGCCGTCGAATGCCCGGCGCGACGTGTTGCTGCCGTCGACTGCAACGAGGATGCGTGTGTACATGAAGCCTCCATATCGTGGAAAGGGGCGCGCCGCCCGTGTTCCGCCTGCGCCTGCCGCGAGTGAAAATTCGTGCGAACTTTGCTTGGAGCGTAAATGATCCCGAAAAATAGCGTCTTTCGACGGGAAAGGCACAGATGTTAATCAAAGATTTGTCAAATTTTGCTGTCACGCGTGACGTCGTTCATACTGGCGGCGTGCGCGCGAAAACGGGCTTTCTGGCCGCAGCGAGCGTATCTGCCGGCGGACCGCACATGTTATTTGCCTTACAATTTGCATCTACTCTGACAAGCCGCTTCCGACGATGAACGAGCGCAAATCGACAGGTCTGCCGGACAAGATCTACGGCGACATCCTCAATCGCATTCTCGAAGGCGAGTACAAGGAAGGCGAGCGCCTGCCGACCGAGCACGCGCTCGCGGAACGCTTCGAGACGTCGCGCCCGACCGTGCGCGAGGCGCTGGCAAGACTGCGCGCGGACGGCATCATCGTGACGCGGCATGGCTCGGGCACGACGGTCGCGCGTCGTCCGGACCCCGACGTGCGCCGTTTTGCCCCGCTGGAAACGCTCTCGGACATCCGCCGCTGCTACGAATTTCGCATCGTGACGGAGTCGGGCGCGGCCGAGCTGGCCGCGCAAATGGCCGAGGCCGACGACGTCGCCGCGATCCAGCACGCGTGGGACGAACTGGAGCGGGTGATCGAGACGCAAGGCATCGGCGCGAAGGATGACTTCGCGTTTCATCTCGCGGTGGCGCGCGCGTCGAAGAACCAGTTCTTCATCACGATGATGTCGTTCATCGAAGAGCAGATCGTGTTCAGCATGAACCTGTCGCGCAACCTGTCGCTGGTGAAGACGCTCGAGCGTCAGCGGCTCGTGCAGGCCGAGCATCTCGCCGTGCTCGAAGCGATCCGCAACAAGGATGGCGCCGCCGCTGGCCTCGCGATGCGTCTGCATCTGGAGCACGCGCGCGACCGCATGTTCGGCTCCTGACCTGTCTGTCTCGCGGCGCCCGGTTTCGCGCGCGGGGCTGTTTCCTTTCTGATCCACCATCGCGGCGCGCCGTGCGCCGCATCGCAAAGAAGTGAATCCTTCCCGTCCTCTTGCTTTCCGCGACGCGCTGCTGGCCATGCTCGGCATCGGCCTCGTCAACATGCTGGTCGCGCTCGACCAGACGGTAGTCAGCACGGCCTTGCCGTCGATCGTCGTCGAGCTGCACGGCTTCGAGTATTACGCCTGGATTGCGAGCGCCTATCTACTCGCGTCCGTGGTCACGGTGCCCGTGTTCGGGCGGCTCGGCGACTACTTCGGCCGCAAGTATTTCGTGATCGCGGCCGTGATCGTCTTCACGGGTGCGTCGGTGTTGTGCGGCCTTGCGGGCAGCATGCCGTTTCTCGCGTTCGCGCGCGGCCTGCAGGGCGTGGGCGGCGGGATGATGGTCGGCACCGCGTTCGCGTCCATTCCCGATCTGTTCCCCGATCCGCGCACGCGCGTGCGCTGGCAGGTCGTGCTCGCGGCCGCGTACGGCATCGGCACGGCGGCGGGGCCGTCGCTGGGCGGCTGGCTCAGCCAGCAATTCGGCTGGCGCTCGACGTTTCTCGTCAATCTGCCCGTCGGCGCGCTCGCGCTGTACTTCATCTGGGCGCACCTGCCCTACTACCGGCGCGAACGCACGGG
>BBSL01000297.1 GCA_001319865.1 Burkholderia sp. E7m39
CCTGGCGCTCGCCCTGACGGTGGCCGTGGGCGCGGTGGCGCTGCTCATCTGCGAGCGGCGTGCGACGCATCCCATCGTGCCGCTCGATCTCTTCAGGGACCGGCAGCTCGTGACGCTCTTTACGCTGTCCGTGCTGTCGGGCTTCGTGATGTTCTCGCTGATCTTCTTCGCGCCGCTGCTGCTGCAGGGCGGCTTCGGGCTGTCGCCGCAGCAGGCTGGCCTGCTCGCGACGCCCATCGCCGCGTGCATCGCGCTCGGCAGCTTCATCAACACGCGCATCGTGATCCACATGTCGCGCCCGACGCTGATCCTGTCGATCGGTTTCAGCCTGCTCGTGGCGGCGTCAGTGGGCATCGCACTCGCCGATCCCGCGACGCCGCACCTTTACCTCGAGCTGTCGATGTCGGCAGTCGGCATTGGCCTCGGCTTCATCCTCAACAACCTGAACGTGTTCGGGCAGGAAATCGCCGGGCGCGAGCGCCTCGGCATCACGACGGCGCTGCTGCAATCCACGCGGATGGTGGGCGGCATGCTCGGCACCAGCATCGTCGCGACGATCGTGAACCGGCGCTATGCGTCGGGCGTCGCGGATTCGCTGCGTGTGCTCGGCGAACCCGTCGCGTCGGTGTGGCGGCCGAAACTCGCCGATCCGCGCATTCTCGTCGACGAAAACCTGCGCGACTCGCTGCTGATCGAGCTGAAGCGCGCAGGGCTAGACGGCGGTGCGCTGTTCGACGCCGCGCGCCATGTGCTCGTCCAGTCGATTCACATCGGTGTCGTGCTGACGGGCTGCGCGGCGCTCGCGGCGGCGTTCCTCGTGCGCCGCATCGCCCACATCACGTTCCGGCGCGGCTAGGCGCTGCAAACGATTCGCGCGTTTCGGACGCTTCAAGCGGTTAAGAGCGGTTAAGAGCGGTTAAGAGCGGTTAAGGGCGGTTCGAGCGCGCCCCGGGCACGTCGGCGCGCGCGTCCAAACCGGCGTTACGCCGCCACAGGCATCGGCTTGCAGACAGCCGCGCGAATCGCATCGACGGTGATGTCCAGCGCGATCGTGCGTTCCACGCCGATCTTCACAGGCGACCCGAGCCGCGTCGTTTCAATCCCCGTGCGACGCAGCAGCCGTTCGATCGCCGCCGTCGTCACTGTCACGTAGCGCGTAATGCCCATCCGGTCCGCGAACGTCACCAGTTCCTGGATCGCGTGCATTGTCAAATCTGCAAAGCCAAACGTTTGCTCTCCATCCGTTTCGATGGCAAAGCGGCTCAATTCCCATATATGCCGTCCGACGGGCGCTTCGCGGCCGTCGAGCAGTTGCGGAAACGTGTCCTTCAGCATATTCGGGCCTTCCGTCGGCATCAGCCGCCAGCAGCCGCGCACGCAACGGTCGGCGTCCTGGATCAGCATGTAGTACGGGCCGAGCGCGTCGTAGCCGTCGATCTCCATGCCCGCGATGGTGGGAACATCCCAGCCCATCCGGTCCCGAAAAACGCGTGCTCGCAGCCGGTACATCTCGTTGATGTGGTCGTTGTCGAACTCCTGGCGTGTCCCAATCCGAATCGCGGTATGCATGATGTGCTCCTTACGTTGGGTAGCGGTACGCAGGAAACGTATGCATCTCGGATAAAAAAACACCTATTCACCTGGATAGGTGCTCTGTCCGTCTGATGATTACAGAATTGAGACGAGGGCAAGCCAATCACCAGGAAAACATCATGGAACTTCAAAATCATTGGCAATCGGGTGGTCACGCAAACGTTCAACCGACCGTGCAGAGCCGCAGCCCGGACAATCCGTCCGCCGTTGATCGCGTGCTCATCATCGCGTACCGCAAGAAAAAGAAAGAGAGCCAGCGCCAATTCTGGGCGCGCTTCGGCGTGACCCAGTCGCGCGGCAGCCGCTTCGAGTCGGGCGCGGAAATTCCGGCGCCCGTATCGATCCTGCTGGGCCTCTACTTCACGAAAACGGTCACCGACGGCGATCTGGGCAGGGCCGAGAAGGTGCTGCATAACCCCGAAGCGCGCGAGCTCATCAACCTGGATCAATAAGGCCGAGCTGCGTAGCAATCACGGCCGCGGCGCGTCGTGAGTTCACGCCGAATTTCGCGCGAATATTCTTAAGGTGGAAGTTCACCACGGCTTCCGAGCAACTGAGAATGTGCGAAATTTCCCACGTGGACTTACCGCGCGCGGTCCATTCCAGACATTCGTGTTCCCGAGGCGTGAGCTTCGGCACCAGCGACTGCGTGTGCGTGTTGAGATGCGGCTGACTCGTGTCGATGATCAGATCGCGCAGCAGCACGAGATTCGGCAACACGACATCGAGATGACGCCAGAAGTCGTCGCTTGGGTTCCGGTCGTTGACGAAGCAGATCAGACCCGATTCCTGTCTCGGCCCGTGAATCGGCAGGCTCACACCCGCCCGCAGACCATGCGCGCGCGCTTCCTCATACATGGTTTGCGCCGGGTACGTCGCAAATAGATCCGGTGACCAGATCAGCGGCGACGACTTCGTCATGCAGTGCGCGACGGTCGGGTCGATATGGGCGAAGCCGTGCGCGTTGTAGAACTGCCGCCAGGTGGGCGAGTACGTGCTGCGGATGAATGCGTCCTCGAGCCGCATGCCCGGTCGCGGCAGAATGCCGACCAGCACGCGATCAAATCCCCAGCCGTCCGCCAACTGGGCGACTTCGCGAAACCAGGCGGCATCGTCTTCCGCTTCCAGCAACGGCGACATCTGCTCAATGAAATGTTGCGGCAAGGGCTATCTCTCGAGGTTCGCAGCGGAGCCGGCTTTGGCCATGCAGATGCTGCGGTTGCTCATCGTCGTGTTGCTAATTTATCACTATTATTCGACGCGTAATACGAAACCGCGACGAAACTGCGATAGCGAATTTTCCATCCCTTTCATTGCGGCTTTAACAATGGCCTACTGCCGCCACAGTTATTAACCCAAGGGTCATGCGCAATTATGTAGTATCTCGCCGAAGTCCGCTCCTGGTCTGGCACGCAGCCATTCATTCAAACATGAATTTGAAAGGATGGCTGTTATTTTTGTATCGGTATTAAATACGCTTCCATTCAGAAAATCGGAACACATTGCGACGCCTTCGATTCAATTCCGCGTCGTTTTGATTTGTTGTCATACGAGCCTTTTGCAAAGCGCGATATTCGCTCGCCCTGCGGAGCACCTATTTGTATGAGGATAATCGTTTTCATGCACACGCTTGGCGCGTCTCATCGCCCGAAGTTGTTTGACAACGTTCGCGGCTCAATGCTACCGTGCTTGGGTGGTTGTTTTCTGTGCGAACCACCCTGTGAACGTATCCCCGGTCGAAGCGAGCGAGTTTCCCGCCGGGGCGCGGCACGCTCATTGCTCTGAAGTATGTGATCGTGCGTGACGATCCTTCACGCGACGACTGCCTCGGCTGGCTACTGCAAAACTCGCCGCCGGCGAAGGCGATTTCAGGAACGGGCAAGCGGCCCGCGCCCGTGCGCATGCGGCAATTCGGGCTTGGTGCATGGACGACATGCACGGGCCGTGGCACGCCGTACACCATGAGCGCCTTGCTTCGCGCGGCAAAAACAAAAGGCGCCGAGGTTGAAGCGCAACGTCTTCACGATGCCTTCGCGCCGCTCGAAACGCTGCGCGACGAAATCTCGGTGGTCCGCGTGCAGTACGACGCGGCGACGTGCTCAAAGCTCGCGGATACGTTCCCGGTTCTGCCGCTGCTGAGTTCGACGCCATTCCGGACATCGTGCGAAGATCGAAGCTGCGACGCTGGCTTTGCTCGACATCGAGCGCCGTCTCGCGGCATCGTCCGCCTATTCATGACGTCGCATTCTCACTAACTGGATTCCCGGCTGCGCGACGCGACATGCAATGCTGTCGCGCGGCCATCGACAGGAGCTGGACATGCAAATTACCGGTGACATGCTGATCGGCGCTTCCGAGGTGCGAGGCACCAAGGGCACGCTGCGCGCGTTCGACCCGGCGCGAAACATGGAGATCGAGCCCGATTTCGGCGCTGGCGGCACGATCGAAGTGGACCGCGCGTGCGCGCTCGCCGCGCTGGCGTTCGATTCGTACCGGCAGACTTCTCTTGAAGTACGCGCGCATTTTCTTGAGACGATTGCTGAGAACATTCTCGGACTCGGCGACACACTGGTCGATCGCGCGCAGGCAGAATCGGCGCTGCCGAAGGCACGGCTCGAAGGCGAGCGCACGCGCACAGTCGGGCAGTTGAAGCTATTCGCATCGCTCGTGCGCGAGGGCCGCTGGCTCACCGCGACGCTCGATTCCGCTCAGCCGGATCGCAAGCCGCTACCGCGCCCCGACTTGCGTTTGCAGAAGATTCCCGTTGGGCCCGTCGGCGTATTCGGAGCGAGCAATTTTCCGCTCGCTTTCTCCGTAGCGGGCGGCGATACGGCGTCCGCACTTGCGGCGGGATGTCCTGTTGTCGTAAAGGCGCATCCGGCGCACCTTGGTACGTCCGAACTCGTCGGCCGCGCGATTCAGAAGGCGGTCGCCGATTGCGGGCTGCACGAAGGCGTGTTCTCGCTTGTGATCGGCGCGGGCAACGAAATCGGCGAGGCGCTCGTCCAGCACCCCGCCATCAAGTCGGTCGGCTTCACGGGCTCGCGCGCGGGCGGCCTTGCACTCGTCAATCTCGCGCAAAAGCGCCGCGAGCCTATCCCCGTGTTCGCCGAAATGAGCAGCATCAATCCGTTTTTCGTGCTGCCCGGCGCGCTGGCGAAACGCGCGGAGCAGATCGCGACGGGTTTTATCGAATCGGTGACACTCGGTGTCGGACAGTTCTGTACGAATCCTGGTCTCGTACTGGTCCTGGACGGACCGAACAAGCAAACATTTATTGATGCCGCTGCCAAAGCCCTGTCCCAAAAGAGCTCGCAGACGATGCTCACGCCGGGCATCGCGAACGCATACCAGGGCGGCATCACGCACCGCACCGAGCAGCGCGGCGTGCAGACCATCGCTCGCGGCACGTCGTCGGATGCGACGTGTGCCGCGCTGCCCGCGCTGTTTCAGACATCGGCGATCCAATTCCTCACGTCGGCTGAACTCGAAGACGAAATTTTCGGACCGACCTCGCTGATCGTCACATGCGCGGACGTCGACGAAATGATCAAGGTGGCCGAATACCTCGAAGGCCAACTGACGGCGACGCTGCAAATCGAGCCTGAAGACCACGACATCGCGCGGCGCCTGCTGGTCACGCTCGAGCGCAAGGCCGGGCGAATTCTGGCGAACAGCTTTCCGACGGGCGTCGAGGTGTCGTACGCGATGGTGCATGGCGGCCCGTTCCCGGCGACGTCCGATTCGCGCGCCACGTCGGTCGGCGCGATGGCGATCGAGCGCTTCCTGCGCCCCGTCTGCTACCAGGACCTGCCCGCCGATCTGCTGCCGCAGTCGCTGCGCGACGACAACCCGCTCAAGCTCTGGCGTCTGCGCGACGGCAAGCCCGTGCAGGCCTGACGGCTGGCACGCGCCCGACCAGAATCACAACCATCCGCCACACCGCACCGCGCGGGCGTCGATCCCTTCGACGTCCCGCGCGATCCCTGACAGCGCCATGACCGAACTCTCCCTGAATCAGCGACGCTATCCCGATCCCTCCATCCGCCGTTTCGATCCGCGCTTCGATGCATTGCGCATCGCTTCAGCATCCGTCGAATGCCTGTATCAGGGCGCGCGCTGGTCCGAAGGCCCCGTCTGGTTCGGCGACGGCCGATATCTGCTGTGGAGCGACATTCCGAACAACCGCATGCTGCGCTGGGACGAAGAAACGGGCGCCGTGACGCCGTTTCGCCGGCCGTCGAACAACGCGAACGGCAACACGCGCGACCGCGAAGGGCGGCTCGTAACGTGCGAGCATCTGACGCGGCGTGTCACGCGCACCGAATACGATGGCTCGATTACCGTGATTGCCGACCGCTTCGAGGGCAAGCGCTTCAACTCGCCGAACGATGTTGTCGTGAAGTCGGACGGTTCGATCTGGTTCACCGATCCATCGTTTGGCATCGACAGCTTTTACGAAGGCGAAAAGCAGGAGCTGGAACTGCCGCAGAACGTGTATCGCGTCGACGGCCAGTCGGGCGAAGTGACGATGGTCTGCGACGAGGTGATCGGGCCGAACGGCCTCGCGTTTTCGCCGGACGAGTCGGTGCTGTACATCGTCGAGTCGCGTTCGGAGCCGCGCACGATCCGTGCGTTCGACGTCGCAGGCGACGGGCGCTCGCTGGCGAACAACCGGGTGCTGATCGACGCGCAGCAGGGTACGCCGGATGGCCTTCGCATCGACATTCATGGCAATCTCTGGTGCGGCTGGGGCATGGGCACCGACGAGCTGGACGGCGTGCGGGTGTTCTCGCCGCAGGGCGAGGCGCTCGGGCATATCGCGCTGCCTGAGCGGTGCGCGAACGTGTGCTTCGGCGGCCGGCATCGCAACCGGCTTTTCATGGCGGCGAGCCACGGCCTTTACTCGCTGTACGTGAACACGCAAGGCGTGCGCGGCGGCTGACCGCGCTGCTGCGAAGTTGCCTAACAAGTCGCGCATTGGTGTTCTCCCTATACCGAACGGACGAGTCGGCGAAATCGGCGGAAATCCTTATCGTAAAAGGACTTGAAGAATCTGAAAGGTAGCTGGGCGGGCACCGCGTCAGGCTAAAATTTGCTTGACATCATGCGTGCCCCTTCGTTATGTTTGACCGACTAGCAGCCCCACACGTCAACGCCGCATTCCGTCGGCAGACGTTCCATACCAAGAGGCGAGGAGACGAAATGGCTTTTTCCGGCAAGTTGTCATTGAAGATGGCGGCCTTGTGCGTGGCCGTTGGCGCCGCGGTCGGTGGGTTCACGTCCGTGGTGCACGCGGCCGATCCCGTCACGCTGAACATCGTCGACGTGGCGGGTGATCTTCAGCTGACGCAAAAGGGCTTCGAGGCCTTCAAGGCGAAGTACCCGAATCTCGTTTCCAACATCACGTATACGAATGCGCCCGCGCCGCAGTTGCCCGGCAAGATCAAGGCCATGCAGGCAGCCGGCCGTTCGGACATCGACCTCGTGCTGACGGGCACCGACGCGCTCGCCGCCGGTATCGAGCAGAACCTGTGGGTCAAGCTGCTGCCCGACAACAACGCCGCGTTCCCCGGCGTGCTCGACAAATACGCGCCGGGTCCGCGCAAGATGCAGGATCTCGCGCAGGGCTTCGGTCTCGAAGTCGCGTATATGCCGGCCGGTCCGCTGATCGAATACAACCCGGCCAAGGTCAGCGATCCCCCCAAAACGCCCGATCAGTTGCTGCAATGGTGCAAGGCGCATCCGAACAAGCTGATCTATGCGCGTCCGGCGAACTCCGGGCCGGGCCGCACGTTCCTGATGGGCTTGCCTTATGTGCTCGGCGATAAAGATCCGAAAGATCCCGTCAACGGGTGGGACAAGACCTGGGCGTTCCTCAAGCAGCTGAACGACTGCATTCCGTACTATCCGGGCGGCACGTCGGCGGTGATGAAGGAACTGGGCGAAGGCACGCGCGACATGACGGTGACCGTGACGGGCTGGGACATCAACCCGCGCGCGCTGGGCATCGTGCCCGCCGAGTTCAAGGTGCAGGCGTTCGACAACATGACGTGGGTCAACGACGCGCACTACATGGTGATCCCGAAAGGCGTGCCGAAAGAAAAGCTTGACGTGCTCTACAAGCTGATGAGCTTCATGCTGGAGCCGGCCCAGCAGGCGCTGACCTATGACGACGGCTACTTCTATCCGGGCCCGGCCATCAAGGGCTTGACGGAAGCGCAAGCACCCGAGCACAGCCAGGACGTGCTGAAGAAATTCGGCCGTCCGGAGTACGCGAAGCTGCTGGCCGACCGTCCGCACGTGCAGCCGTTGAACGCGGCGGCGATGGTGGCGGCGTTCCAGAAGTGGGACCGCGAAGTGGGCGCGCAAAAGACCAAGTAACGTCATCGCAACGCGCCCGTTGCCGCGCAAAGAATCAGCCGATGCGGCGCCTCGCGTGCGCATCGGCGTTGTGACGGAGTGCGTGACGGGGACTTTGTATCGATGGGCCGCACGGCGGCGCAGCCGTGCAACATCGTAGGGAAGCGACCATGAAGCATCAATTTGAGCAGTTGCGCCTCGAATCGGTCAGCCGCAGTTTCGTCAATACCGAAGGGCAATCGGTGGCCGCCCTGCAGGGCCTCGATCTGAGCATCCGTCGCGGGGAATTCATCGCGTTGCTGGGACCGTCGGGCTGCGGTAAGTCGACGGCGCTCAACTGCATTGCGGGATTGCAGCCGCTGTCGGGCGGCGGCATCTGGCTCGACGAGAAACGCATCGACGTGCTGCCGCCCGAAAAGCGCGGCTTCGGCATGGTGTTTCAAAACTATGCGCTGTTTCCGCACATGTCGGTGCTCGACAACGTCGGCTTCGGCCTCAAGATGCGCGGCATCGCAAAGGCCGAGACGGTGAAGCGCGCGCGCGAAGCGCTGCAGCTCGTGCAACTGGTCGGCCATGAAAAGAAGCTGCCGGGCCAGCTATCGGGCGGACAGCAGCAGCGGGTCGCGATTGCGCGCGCCATTGTCATCGAGCCGCCGCTTATCCTGATGGACGAGCCGCTGTCGAACCTCGACACGAAGCTGCGCATCGAAATGCGTGCGGAAATCCGGCGCATTCATACGCAGCTGGATCGCGCGACCATCTACGTGACACACGACCAGGACGAAGCGCTGTCGATGGCGGACCGCATCGTCGTGATGAGAGAGGGTGTCGTGCAGCAGGTCGCAACACCGAAAGAGGTCTACGGGCGCCCGAAAAATCTGCATGTCGCGCGCTTCATGGGCTATCGCAACGTGCTGCCGTTCACGCTGGAAGGCACGCAGGGCGAAGGCGTGGCCGTCGAGTCGAACGGCGTGCGGCTGATCGGCACGGCGATGGACGGCTTCAACAGCAAGCGCGTCTGCGTCGCGCTGCGTCCGGAGGACATGGAGCGCGCCGCGCCGGGTTCGGAAAACGCGTTCGACGCGCAGGTCACGGCCGTCGAGTACGGCGGCCGCGATTCGCTGATCCGCGTGACGAGCGCGTTTGGCGAAATGTGGGCGCGCGTCGCGGGCGAATTCACCGAGGGCGAGCGCGTCACATTGCGCGTGGCGCCGTCGCGCACGCTGGTGTACGACGGGGAGCCGTCATGAGCACGCTGACGCCGGCTGCGGCCACTGCGCCACGCGACGGCAAGGCATGGCTCGTCTCGCCCGCGCTGCTGTTCATCCTCGCGCTGTTCGTCTATCCGTTCGTCTACGGCCTCGCGCTGTCGTTCAGGCCGATGGAAGGCGGCGGGATGTGGGCGAACTACGTGAAGTTCTTCAGCGACACGTCGATGTGGCCGACCATCCTCGTCACGCTGAAGCTCGCCGTGCCCGCAACGCTGATCAACGTCGGCGTGTCGGTGCCCGTCGCGTTCGCGCTGCGGCGTCCATCGCGGTACCAGAAGTTCATCACCACTTTGCTCGTGATTCCCGTCACGCTCGGCACCGTGCTGATCGCCGACGGCATGCTGACCTACTTCGGCCCGAACGGCTGGTTTCCGCAAGCGCTGCAAGGGCTGCATCTCTACACTGACGAAGTGCGGCTCACGCACAACTTTTGGGGCGTGCTGATTTCACTCGTCGTATCGGGCTTTCCATTCGCGTTCCTGCTCACGCTGTCTTACGTGACGGGCATCGATCCGACGCTCGCGAGCGCCGCCGCGACGCTGGGCGCAAACCCGTGGCAGCAGTTCCGTCAGATCTATCTGCCACTGCTGGTGCCGGGGCTGACCATGGCAGCGTGCCTGTCGTTCGTGCAGGCGTTTTCGGTGTTTCCGTCAGCCGTGCTGCTCGGCGCGCCAGCGGGACCGACGCGCGTGATGTCGATCGCCGCCGCGGAGGCCGCGTTCGAGAACTACGATTACTCGCTTGCTTCGGCCATTGCGATCGTGATGGGATTCGTGCAACTAGTAATCGTCGCCGCGATGCTCGGCGCGCGCCGCTTCTTCTACAGTGGACCGGCGACGGGAGGTAAGGGCTGATGGCAACCGATCATCATGTTGCGCAGCCGTGGCCCGCTGCGCCGCAAGGGCAAGCGGTGAAAGCAATGAAGCCGCGTGTCAGTCTGCGCGATCGCGTGTACAAGGCGCTCGTCTGGGGCGCGATGATTTTCTTTCTGCTGAACATCGTGCTGCTGATCGCGACGGTCGCGGTCAACTCGATCGCGACGCGCTGGTTCGGCACGTTGCTGCCGCAAGGCTTCACGCTGCACTGGTATGCCCAGGCGTGGAGCGACTTTCAGCTGGCCGCCGTGCTGTGGGTAACCGTCGAAGTGGTGGGCGCCGTCGTGCTGTTGTCGATTCTGCTCGGCGTGCCTGCCGCGTATGCGCTTGCGCGCGTGCAGTTTCGCGGCAAGCGTTTGGCGATGCTCGTCTTCCTGCTGCCGCTGATGGTGCCGCCCGTCACGTACGGCATTCCGATGGCGACGGTGATGTACAAGATTGGGCTCGCGGGCACGCTCTCCGGCGTGATTCTCGCGAACCTCGTGCCCGCGCTGCCGTTCGTCATTCTCGTGATGACGCCGTTCATCGAACAGATCGATCCGAATCTGGAGTCGGCGGCGCGCATCTTCGGCGCGAACACGTTCCGCTATTTCCGTTATGTGCTGCTGCCGTTGCTCGTGCCCGGCATGCTCGCCGCGGGGCTGCTCGTGCTGGTTCGCACGATCGGCATGTTCGAGCTGACGTTCTTCACGGCGGGGCCGGCGACGCAAACGCTCGTCGTCGCGCTCTACTACGCTGTATTTTCAACGGGCGTACGTGCGCCGCAATCAATCGACGCCATGGCGATGATCTATATGGCGATTACGCTGATCTGGGTATTGATTGCGCTTCAGTTCGTGAGCCCGACGCAGATCGTGTCGCGCGTGAAGGAGCCGCGGCGGTAGCAGCGCGTCGTGTCGAACGAAGAGACCGGTAAGCGCGAGGCCCCGAATAACTGCGCAGTCGCCGCTGGCATGGCGTGAACGATCTGCTTTCGTTCGGCCATCCAGTGGAGTGTGGATGATCGAAGAGAAGCGCGAAAAGCAATTCGCGAGAAAGAAACGCCCGACGAATACACAATAAAAAACGAGTGCACGCAATGTGCACTCGCGAACTGACAACAGTCGAGCGCTCTAGTACCCGACGCGATAGACGCGCCCCGTTTGCGCGCCCTCGACACTGCGCAGATAGGCCTGTGCCGCCTTTTTCGCATCAACGGGCTCGAAGCCTCGGAAGAACGGCGCGTAGCCTTCCATCGATTCCGTCAGCACGGTCGGGCTCACGACATTGATGCGCAGGCCGCGCGGCAACTCGATCGCCGCGCCGCGCACGAAGCCTTCGAGCGCGAGGTTCACAGTCGTCGCGCTGACGCCCTGGCGGATCGGCTCGTCGGCGAGAATGCCCGTCGTCAGTGTGAACGAGCCGCCATCGTTGACGAACTTCTGCGCAATGAGCACGACGTTGATCTGCCCCATCAGCTTGTCGCGCAGTCCGATCCAGAATTGCTCGATCGTCATCTCGGGCAATGGACCGAAGTGAACCTTGCCCATCGTCGTCACGACGCCGTCCACTTTGCCAATTGTCTGGAAAAGCCGTTCGATGCTGGCCGGGTCCTTGCTGTCGACCTGATACGCGCCGCGCGTCGCGCCGACCTCGATCACTTCATGACGCGCCTTCAGCTCCGTGGCGACTGCCTGCCCGAGCGTGCCGGTTGCGCCAATCACGACGATTTTGCTCATCTGCTGCTCCGTCAACGAAAAGATGTGGCAATTGTGCTGATCGTTTCAGACAAGAACAAGATGCGCGCGTGACGAAGTCATCGAACCATCAGTTTCGAATCGTCGATGCGAACGGGCGATTCAAACGGACGGCACAGACATGAAATCGTCGCGCGGCTCAGTGCAACGCTGCGTGCGCGAGCGCCACGCATCAGGCGAAACGCGACATGACACATCACAATGCGCCACCAGTTGACGCATCACTTGATCCGTTCGAGTTCGATGACGCGCGTCGGCCGCTGATGGTTGAGCGCGTAATGCATGCGCCCGCGCAAGCGATCGCCCGCATGGGTTCTGCTTTCGTGGAAGCGGTCGTCGAAATGCTCGACGGGTTCGGGTGCCTTCATGCCTTTGTCGATCACGCGATAGCCGGGTTCGAGCGCGAGCAGCAGATGATTGCCGCCGACACGGCTGTCGAATCCCGCCACTTCGGCGAACGGATTATCGGGCACGCTGTTGACGAGCGATGCGTTGCTCGTCGTGATTTCGTCGGGTCCGATCGGCGCGTGGCCCGCGATGCGCGCTGCTTCGTGGTTCTTGCTGTCGGTATCGACGGTGCTGTCGTGCGTGCGTTCGTTGTGCATTTCGGCACTGCGCGCGACGTTGGTTCCCGATTGCGTCGCGGGTACTTTGCGTGTGTTGAGGCTCATTTGATGCCCTCCTTGACTTTGCCTTCAAAGCCATCGATATGAGCAAAAGTCGTTCCGCGTGAGCGGTCGATCACCAAGCCGTCCAGGCCTGACGGCGCTTAGGGCAAGCGGCGAATTTTTTACGATTTTTTTTGGTGGACGCCCTTTTCCTACAGAGTATGATTCTTGTTCGAGTGCGGCGGCGACCAGACAAACAGCGCGAGTATGACTGTCTCGCGGACTGCTCCGACACACGGCATTGCACTCGCGAAGGGACCATCTATAAGGCAGTCAGGGACGGGTGACTCATGCACGTTGATGCTGCATTCACACATCGCGGCTACTTGCTGAACTGCGCGCCGGCGCGCGCGGGCGATGGAACTTGGCAACCGTATGTCGTCGTGTCGCGCTCCAGCGATGGCGAGCTCGTCGCCAACCGCTTCTTTCCCTCCGACCTCCGCTTCGCTGACGAAGCCGCTGCCATCGCGCACGCGCGCGATTGGGCGGTGCGCTGGATCGATGCAAGCAGTATGACCGTATAGCACGTCATTTGCTACGCACTGCCGCGCATGCGGCGCGCGGCACGCATGCGCCATTCCTTATGCGAGCCGAGAGCGCGCCCGGCGGCACGCGCCGAAACGCGGTAATCTCTGGGGACAATTCACTTTCGTCGCGCTCGACGCGATTGCCGTCCTCGCCATGTCAAACGTTTCTTCCCACAACTGGGGTCTCGAACAGATCGTCGCCGAACTCCGCGCTTCGCGTGAAGAATTGCACCGCACGCGCCATCCGCGCGGCATTCGCGAACTGCCGTCGCGCGATGCCGTCATCAGCATCGTCGCGGGATTGCGGGCCGCGCTGTTTCCGACACATTACGGAGCACCCGATCTCACCGACGAGAGCGTCGACTACTACGTCGGCCACACGCTCGAAAGCACACTGCGTGTGCTTGCCGAGCAGATTCGCCGGGCGTTGCGATTTTTGCCCGAGCATGCGCAGACGTCGGAGGCCGAATTGAGTGCGCGCGCGTTCGATGTGGCGCGCGAGTTCGGCAAGCAGTTGCCCGGCATTCGCGCGATGCTCGTCAGCGATATCCAGGCGGCCTATGTCGGCGATCCGGCTGCGCAGCACATCACGGAGATCCTGCTCTGCTATCCGGGCGTATGGGCGATGACGCATCACCGGCTCGCGCACGCGTTGCACCGGCTCGGCGTGCCGCTGCTCGCGCGTTTCATCAACGAGATTGCGCACTCGGCGACGGGCATCGACATCCATCCTGGCGCGCAGATCGGCGCGAGTTTCTTTATCGATCACGGCACGGGCGTGGTGATTGGCGAGACGGCGATCATCGGCGAGCGGGTGCGCGTGTATCAGGCGGTGACGCTTGGCGCGAAGAGCTTCGCCGCCGACGAAGACGGCACGCTGGTAAAGGGCAACGCACGCCATCCCATCGTCGAAGACGATGTGGTGATCTACGCAGGCGCGACCATTCTGGGACGCGTGACGATCGGACGCGGCTCGGTGATCGGCGGCAACGTGTGGCTTACACATAGCGTGCCGCCGGGCAGCAGCGTGTCGCAGGGCAAGGTCCGCGAGGGGGAGCGCGGACGCAACTGAGGGGTGGTTGTTGGCGCCTTCGCGGCGCTGGCATTTCCGTTGTGTGTTGCCGTTTTGCGTCGGCATCCGCGTTGCGCCTTCGCGGCGCGGGCGTTACCGGTGTGTGTTGCCGTTTGCGTTGGCATCCGCGTTGCGCCTTCGCGGCGCGGGCGTTGCCGTTGTGTTTTGCCCCTTGCGTGGGCATCCGCGTTGCGCCTTTGCGGCGCGGGCGTTGCCGTTGTGTGTTGCCCTTTGCGCGGGCATCCGCGCTGCGCCTTCGCGGCGCGGGCGTTGCCCCTGTGCGGGGCGGCACCTACTTTTCTTTGC
>BBSL01000298.1 GCA_001319865.1 Burkholderia sp. E7m39
CCACCCTCCGGAGCAAATGCGTGCCGGGAGGGTAGCGGTTGGCGAAGTTCGAGCGCCCGACTCGGACGCCAGTGGCGCCTTTACGGCGAAAATCTACTGGCGCCTATACGCCGAAAGACTTGTGGCGCCTAAACGCCGAAAAGTCCCTGGCGCCTTTATGCCGAAAACGGTTTGGCTCCTTAACGGCGAAAGTTCACAGCTGGCAAGCGTTTGTTGATTGACGCGCGGTTTTGTTTGACGCCGGCGATCGGGTGTCGCGCGACAATCAGGATGAGAATGGGGTGGTGTGGAGGGTGATGCCGGGGTTGACGCGCGGCTAGCTTTGCCTGCGAGCCGCGTGTCAATCAGGATGAGACTGCGGGTCAGTTGGTGAGGTCGATGCCGTGCTGATCCTCCTGTGTTGGTGGCACGCCAACGTTCTTTGGTGTCGCGCGAGTAGCCGGGCGCCCCGGCCCCTGTTGCTTGCGCTCCATGGCGGTACGGCGACGGTAGCTCTCGACGTTCATTTCAAAGATCGTCGAGTGATGGACCAGCCGGTCGACAGCGGCCACCGTCATGGCCCGATCGGGGAAGACCTTCTCCCATTCGCCGAACGGCTGGTTGGCCGTTATGCAAAGAGAACGGCGCTCATATCTGGCGCTGATGAGCTCGAACAGGACCGACGTCTCCGCCTGATCCTTGCTGACATAGGCGAAATCGTCGAGGACAAGTAAATCGAATCGATCCAGCCGGTTGATGGCGGACTCCAGAGCGAGTTCGCGGCGCGCGACCTGCAACCGTTGCACAAGGTCGGTGGTACGCGCGAACAGAACCTTCCAACCCTTCTCCAGCAGGCTCAGTCCAATGGCCGACGACAAATGCGATTTGCCTCCTCCGCTCGGCCCCAGAAGAATCAGGTTGGTGCCGTTACGCAACCAGCCGTCGCCTGCACAAAGCGCCGAGATGTGCGCCCTGGACACCATCGGCACTGCGTCGAAATCGAAGTTCTCCAGCGTCTTGCCCGGCAACAGCTTTGCGTCCTTGAGGTGGCGCTCGATCCGGCGTCGATCACGCTCGGCGATCTCGTGTTCGGCCAGCGCCATCAGCAGACGCGCTGCCGGCCAGCCTTCCGTGTCGGAGCGCTCGGCAAAACTGGACCAGATCTGCTTGATGGCCGGCAGCCGCAGATCGTTGAGCAGCAGCGACAGGCGGGTGGCGTCGATGTCGTGACTCATGCTGCCACCTCCGTTGCCATGTCAAGCAGGGCTTCATAGTCGCTCAGCGCGGGGAGCTGGATGTTCACCTCCGGCATGCTGCTCGTCGGCTTCGCTTCGAAGCGCGAACACAGTGCGTCGAGATCGGGTAACTGTCCGTCGTCCAGGCACTGCTGCAGCGCTTGGGCCAGTTGCGCTTCGCAGTTGTGCTCGTGGGCCAGGCTGAGCAGTTCAACCATGGTCCTGCATGCCTGGCGCTCCGGGAGTTGCTCGAGCAGACGCTCGAAGCTCAAGCGATAGGCCTCACGCGGAAAGATCTGGTCGCGGTAGACCAGGTTGAGTAGCGCCATGGGCTTGCGGCGCAGCGCGTGGATGACGTGCCGGTAGTTAATGACGTGGCCGTGCTTGCCCTTGGGACCCGCACGGCCGCGCTGCAGTGTCATCAGGGCCGTGCCGCCCAGGAACAGCTCCAGCCGGTCGTCGTACAGCCGTACGCGCAGGTGATGGCCGATCAGCCGTGACGGGACGGTATAGAACACCTTGCGCAGGACGAAGCGGCAGGTGGTCGTGACGTACACGCGCGTTTCCTCGTAGTCGCACGTACGCTGGGCCGGAAGCGGCTGAAGCAGTGCTCGCTCGGCCTCAATGCGTTTGCCATGACGCGCGTTGATTCGACCGACGATCTCGTCGATGAAGCGGCGATAGGAACCAAGATCGTCGAAGTCGTGACTGCCGCGCAGAAGCAACGCATCACGCACTGCGCTCTTGAGGTGGCCATGTGGGCTCTCGATGGAGCCGTTCTCGTGGGCAACGCCACGGTTGTTGCGTGTGGGTTGCATGCCGTAGTGGGCGCACAGCGCATCGTAACGCGTGGTCAGATCCTTGCGCGCGTCGGCATCGAGATTGCGGAACGCCGCCGACAGGCTGTCGCTGCGGTGCTCGCGCGGCGCGCCCCCGAGTGCCCAGATGGCGTTCTGCAGCCCTTCGGCCAGCGCGACATAGCTCTCGCCGCCGAGAATGACGTGAGCGTGCTCGAAGCCCGAGCAGGCCAGCCGGAAGTGATAAAGGCGGTGGTCAAGCGCGACACCCGCCACGGTGACGCCCAGGCGGTCCATCTCTGTGAAGTCGGACAAGCCTAGCTGACCGGGATGGTGTACCTGACGAAACATGACGTCATGATCCTCACCATGAAGTGCGCGCCAGTCGCGAATGCGGCGCTCCAGTGTGCGGCGCACGTTGCCCGGGAGGTCGGGATGACGCCGAAGCATCTCGTCCAGTACGGCTATCGGCCGGATGCCAGGGGCGGACTGGAGCAGCGGCACGATCTCGGTGTCAAAGATCGCGGCCAGGGGATCGGCCCGGCGACGCCCGCGCGGGGCCTTCTTCTGCGATGGCAATCGCGGATCCTCTTCGATGCGATAGCCCGTGGCGGCGCTGAACCCGGCGCGCGCAGCCGCTTGAGCCGGTCCTTCCTTGAGTCTGTACTTCATGTAGAGCCTCATCTGATGGTCGTTGATGTGTCGGCCGGGCAACTCAGCCTCCCTTCGCTACATGGAAGAGCTGTTCATACCCGATTTACCGCGACCACCGACAAGGCACCCCGACAGCGAGGGCTCCTCGGCGCGGCGTTGCGGCAGCGGTTCCGGGCTACGCCCTCCACCGCTGCCGCAACGCCAGTACTCTCATCCTGATTGACGCGCTGCTCTCATCTTGTTTGACGCGCGGCACACAGGTAGCAGAGTTGGCCCGCCAGTTGCAGCAGGCAACGGAAGAAACCGTGAAAGCGGACTTTGCCGATCAGGGTTACACGGGCGAAGATCCTGCGCAGGCCGCGCGCGCCCAGGGAATTGAGCTCCCGGTGGTCAAGCTAGATGATGCAAAAAAAGTTTCCCCTTCGAGCCTTCGATGGGCTACGGCGCGTCTAGTGCAACGCCGATCCAATGGGCGATGGCCTCCGGATCGACGGGCTTCTCGAGTATAGCCAGCGCTCCCCTGGCTAAAGCAGAAGCTATGAGTTCGGCCGACGGGAATGCCGTAACGAAGATCGTCGGCGGGGCATATCCGAGCGCAACAAGCCGGTCGTACATTTGCACCCCCGACATCCCGGGCATCTTAACGTCGGAGATGAGGCAGGACGTTGTAGCCAGTTGTCCGGAGAGCAGGAATTCCGCAGGAGACGCGAAGAGTCGAGTACTTCTGCCAAGCGAGCGCACAAGATTTGCCGTCGCGAAGCGAACTGCTTCATCGTCTTCAACAATCGAAATTAACCGGGCAGGGCACAAGTTTAGCTCCCGACTTCTCAAGTTTGAAGTGCAACATCCCGACTCTTTTTGAGGTGTCGCTCCATGGAAAAACGATATCAACAACTCTAGCCTGACGAGCGGCCGACGATCGTCAGCGGCAGCCGGGATGACCTTCGCCATCGCTGATAGGCCTCAAGGGTCGACCTCGTGCCGCACGCAGGTTTTACCTGCCGTTCGAAGTCCCCTGGGCCGGGGTCGCACCTGCCTATCACCCGGATACTTCTGTCGGACTGAACCTGTTTGTACTACACGGTTGAAACCGGTTCCTAAAAGGGGAAAGCTGATCCAGCAATAGACGCGCTGTTGCATGAACCGCCCAGTGCGATGTCGCACAGCTTAGTTGTTATATCAACGGTCGGAAACCATACAGAGGTATTGGCGCTTCGGAGTTTGCTTGCGCGATTTAAGTGAGCCTCGGTCTAAGCGGCAACCTGTGTGCCTGTTATTAAGATTGTCCCCTATACGCAGGTATAAGCGGTAACGTACTTCCGCCAGTACAGGCCCATCGCTCGATATGCCGTTTGCAACGTCGCCGTGCGTGATTGTCCACGGGAACTTGCTTGTTTGTATCCCGGGTAACCGACGAGCAGTCAATGCGCATCGCTCTTGGTAATTCATTCCGGGTCGGTCGGGCGCGGTACGTGAGCGCGTACAATAGCAGCGGTGCACAACCCGGGCCTGCAGTTCCGACCACAAGAGGCCGCTGAAGGCGGCGGCGGTGCACCCATGCCACCACATGCGCACAACGCATACGCCCCGCACTAGCTGAGAATGGTGTCGCCTGAGGCGAAGAGTGGGTGTCGTGCGATTTCTTCCCGCGCTCGCCGGACGGTTTCCGCTACTGCCGCGTCGCCATGCGTGAGTCCTTGCAACAACAGGAAATGAGTGCTCTTCAATCCAATGGACCGGAGCGCGTAACGTAGATACGGGGTGAGGAAATCGCCTTGCGACGCCCGGTCGCCGCTATGAAAGCCACCAGAACCGACGATCACAAAGGAAGGCCGATCGCGCATCAGGCCGACCTTCCCCTCTGGCGTTACGGAAAAGGTGCGATGAACTCGCAGCACGTAGTCAATCCAGAGCTTCAGCGCGGCCGGAACTGTGAAGTTA
This sequence comes from Burkholderia sp. E7m39, assembly GCA_001319865.1. GTDB lineage: Bacteria > Pseudomonadota > Gammaproteobacteria > Burkholderiales > Burkholderiaceae > Paraburkholderia > Paraburkholderia bengalensis. Next base: position 4,607 of record BBSL01000298.1, read on the forward strand.
TGCATCGGTGTATTGATGATGAGCGCGTCCGTCATTTCAATCTCGCGAATGAGCTGCTCGGACACGTCGAACAGACCTACATCAGGTTCACGTGATGTAATGGCTGCCGCATAGTCTTGCGTGATCGGCGGCAATGGCGTCGAAACAAGATCGCGCTTGATCAGCCCGCTATGCATATTGTTAGCCAGTGAGCGAATCATCTCAAAGGCGAGGCCATAGCCATGGCTCCTTTCGCCGTGCGGGCTCGCGTTAACAAAAAGAATTTTCATTGTTTGCGATCCAATCCGCCGTGCGCGAGTGATTCCACGAAGTGCATACCTTTGGCGAGCAGGCCGTTGCGGAAATAAAAACGTTGCGCGAGCGGCATGTGCAAGCCCGCGTCGAGCACGAAATGCTCGCAGCCCGCTTGGCGAGCAATCTCGCGAACCTTGCTGAGTAGATCCGCTCCTAGGCCGCTGCGTTGCAGTCGCGAAATTACGACGAGATCGTCAAGATAGATGAAGCGCCCATACAGGGTATTTGTTTGCGCGCGATATCCGGCTAGACCGAGGATTGCTCCATCTGCGCTACACGCGGAGAGCAGACGATAGTTCTCTTCATGCTGACGGCGCAATTGCTCACAGAAGGCACTTGGGTCCGCCAGATGCGGCCGCAGTTCCTTCATGACGTCGAAGGCGCGGATCCATTCATCGGCGGACTCAAGATGCCGGAACATCGCATTCGCGCCCATATCCTCTTCTCATTGTTGAATCGCGCGATTGTATCCACTTAGTGAAACGGACCACAGGGACAAGAAAGGATCGTCCGACCAGGTCATCTTGGATGGCTCGCGACCGGTCTGACGATTCCCACTGTTAAGGAAGGTCTGCAAAAGTCCTGGCGTTGACAGGCAGGTGAACTATCCTGGGTAGCAGGGATGTTCTGG
>BBSL01000299.1 GCA_001319865.1 Burkholderia sp. E7m39
CCGCCGGGGGAAAGGGACCGCTTGTACCCCGCCGGATGGACGCGCATGCGCAACCGCGCTAGCTGGTGTGGATAGGCTTTCGCGTCGCGCGTGGAGTAGCGGAATCGATGGTCGTGGTAGCCGACGTCCCAATCGACGACGGCCCATTGAGCGACAAGAGATGCCCCTGTCCCGGATGCGGTTTGTTTCATCATTGCCTCATAAAACCAGCAGCGAAGATTCTGGGAGCCGGGACGGCCGGCTTGCATCGGCAGGTGCGTTGCGTTCCCCGGCACGATCCTGACGAATCATCGGACCACAAACGAGAAATTCGGCTAACGCAGGATATTCGGATTTCTGCTCACAACTCACGATGCTCTGATATTTGCTGCCTGCTTGCCTTTCGGCCCCACGCTGATTTCGAAAGAAACTTTTTGATTCTCCCGGAGAGACTTGAATCCGGTCGAGCGAATTTCCGAGAAATGTGCAAAAAGGTCTTCGCTTCCATCATCGGGTTTGATGAAACCAAAACCTTTTGAATCATTGAACCACTTCACAGTACCTGTAGCCATTTGAATTTCCTTCGAATTAACTTATTGAGATAGTGCGTACGAGTATATGACTGGTGCTGACTGATGAAGCGGGCCACCAACTACCACACGATAAGAACTTATCGGAACACGTCGATCGAACCCGAAAATGTTGTGCTGGCCTGGTAAGCAGCGGTCACCGTACAATTCTATTGAGCGCCCAGGCAATATGCAACGGACCTCTGGTATTCATGAATAGACTCACGTATAAAGTTGCGATCGATCAAGGCGAGCGAACCGGATCACGCAAAGAGGCTCGCATTGGTGATTGTCTTTCGCGCTGGCTGCAATGCGGGAAACGGAGCACGTCGCGACAGGTGTTGACGAACCTGTTTGACAGCTGACCGAGCCGGCGGCGTCTTGCGGGCCATGACGTTTGTCTGCTCGCGTCACGCGGGGACTGCCTAGATGTATTTAGGTATTAAAGGTTTATACCTGTGGAACGTTGAATAGTGCTCAGAGGTCACGTTCAATTGAAACCTAGTAGCTTTGAGGTCATTGAGCCCATCATCGAAACCGGATTCAAGGTCTCGTCATGGAGCTTCCCATTCGACGTTACAAGTGATATGAGGTAATCTTAATGTCAGTCTCCGGCTGGTTTATATTGACCTTGGCCGCGACGTTGGCCAATTTTCCCTTCACCACAGGCAGGTTCTTTGGTGTTATCACCCTTCGACATGGAAAAACATCCCTAGTCTATATAGCGGAGTTTGTATTAACGTACATAATTTTGGCCTCAGTGTCGTATGCGTTGGAGGCACGAGAGGGTAGGGTCTTCGATCAAGGATGGCAATTCTATGTAATCACCGTATCACTATTGATGGTGTTTTCGTTTCCGGGACTCGTCTTTCGGTTTCTGCTCCCCCGGACATTGCTTCGTCGATGATGTCATTGAGCGCCGGTTTTTGATAGGTCATGTTCCCGCCGGACTTGTTGCCCGGCTGGTGGAGGCCTCAGTTTGTCTGAACGTTTTTCGTGTCTAGCGCGATGCGTACGGCGTCGCGCGTACGTATGAACTCCCTTTCGAAGTCAAGGGTACGTCGAGCAGTGGACATCGCCATCAAGACGTCCGCGCCACCTCTTTTGAACTCTTGATCCAGAACCAAAGACGCCGCTCGCGCACATAGAACATCGAGAACATGCCGATCACGAGCAAAAGGCTACCGATATATACGAAGCGCTTACCTGGTGCTCGAGTCAACTGGAATGCCGACGCCTGAACTTGCGTGAACGAGTCAAGTTGGAGGAAGATCGGCGCGCCGTAGTAGAAGCTGTCTGACAGTGCATCGACCGAAGCCCGGATAAAGGACATATGTGACGGGTCTTCTGTCGTCTCAGGCTCGCCATGCTTAGTGCGAGATAGCTGCCATAGATCCCACATAACACCGTTGAGCGTGCGCAAGAGGGCCATCACCGCCTTCTCCTGTTGCGCCGCGGGCATCGAGTGGTCGATCAAGCCAGCAATCGCGTTGAAGCCGCCGGCTGATGCCGGGACCGTCATCGGGCCCTTAGTTCCCCCGGCTCCAGCGAAACGGTCTAGCAGCCGAGACGCGTCTGCTGCAGCAACTTTCTGAGCGTCAGTAGCTGCATCGGGATACGAACGTCGTATAAATCGGGATACGGCCTGGCTCCGCATGCTCGGAGACTGCAAGGCGGCTCGAAGATTCATCCAGTCCCTTACTGAATTATGATCGTCTGCGGGGATCCTGAGAAAGCGGAATGAATCGTTGATCCCCAGCCTTACGCCGGTCATAAACATCTGCTGGCCGGAGATATTTACTGGAAGCATGAAGGTTTGATATTCGTGGGCCTGCCCGTTGATATCGCGTACCTTGTACTGCATAGAGGGCCCTAGATTTCGTAATCTTGTAGATAGGTTACTTTTCGCGCCCGAACCGAGTCGGGCGTCAATCTCGTTCTGGAGAGAATGTTCCTTGGGAGCAGCTCGCACACCACGGACGTCATCCGCGTTATGAGTGTCTTCGACGTTGATCGAACGAAAATCAGTGAGCTCCACGGTCTCTTTGTTTTCTCCGGCGCCCGGAAGGTGAATCTGCGTGACACCCCCGATTACGCCTTGGAGCTGCTCAGTGAATTCTCCCGTGCCGGCCATCGGCCACACGGTCATCGCGACCTTGGATCCCCCGTCCTGAAAGCTGGATTGATAAATTGAGATGCCGTCGTAGGTGAACGGCTTATTGACCTGGACGCGTGCCTGAACCCGCTGGCCAGTGTTATGGTCCGTGACCACAATATCACTGGCGAAAAGTTTGGGCATGCCGGTTGAATAATAATCAACCACAAACTTTTTCAACTGAATTGAAAACGGCAGGTCTTGGATCAAGGAACCGTCGCGGCGACTTAGTACGACCGTGCTAGTTTGCCTCCCTTCGGGTACAAGAGAGAACCCGCGGAAAGTAGGGTTTGAAGGGGATAGTCGATGTTCCGGAGGGACGGCGTCTACGTCTGTATCCAACTCGGTCGCGGTCTTGCCAGAGAACCACATCTGCAGCTGGATAGGCAGATTGCTGTCCAGCAGGCCGCCAATGCAGATGACCACAATCGCCAAATGGGCCGATATGTAGCCTAGTTTTGTAAGAGCGCCGCGTTTACCTGCAATCAGGATCTCTCCGGTGTCGGCATTACGGGTGACTAGCTTGAAGCCCAGCTGACGTCCGAGGCGCATCAGCATTTCGGCCGTCTCCACGCCACTTAGGGCAGTTGCGCGGAATTCACTCTTGTGGCGGAACGCACGCAGGCTTCCTTCGCGGACGCGGTCCTTCCAGCTGCGCGCGTCCCGGATCATCTTCGGGGCATTGTCAAACACACAGAGTGAGACCGAGATCACAAGAAAGACCAGGATCAGCATGAACCACCAGGATCCGTAGACGTCGTATAGATCAAGGCCTCGGAAAATGTCAGCCCAAAACGGACCGAACTGGTTCACGTAATTGACGTAGGTATCTTCCTGTGTGAGGACCGTGCCGACGACGCTTGCAATTGCCAGTATCACCAGCAAAGCGATGGCAAAGCGCATCGACCTTAGAAGATCAATGGCGTGCTTGAGCACGTATGGATTTTCGCGAACTCTATAGCAAATCTGGCCTTCGGCCGTCGGACGCTCGCTCAAGGGAACTCCAGTTATCGGAAGGTGGGACGGTGTAAAGGATAGGTATCGTCGCGACTCCTGCTGGCGGCGCGCTTCGAACCATGAAACCCATCCTTGATTCTGATTTCTACACGAGTTTGTGATGGGAACAAAGAGTGGCTGACTATACATGCGTATATCGAACGGTCCGGCGCTGTCAGCTCGTCTCGCCGGCGGATGTCGCCCATTGGGACAGGAGGCTGAGGGGACGGCACAATGCGCCGCCCTACAGCATCAAAGTGGTGCAACCATGCGGGCATGATTCATATACCTGTGGATCGTTGAATGATAAGCCTCAAAAGTATTTAATTCCGTAGCCAACACAGGCTACGGACTGGGACGTCGCAAAGCGTACTAGATTCCGGTTATCTCGTTCACGTATAGGAGAATCCGCATGTTGAAGCGACTCTCAGTCATTAGTGCAGTATTGATCGCGTGCGCATCGTTTAGCACCGGCGCTTGGGCTGACTCAGATGGGCAGGACCTTCCGACCGTAAAGCGGCAGCTGCCGCAATATACGGCAGATGGCCAGCTACTTCTTCCAAAGAATTTTCATCAGTGGATCTACGTCGGAAGCCCGTTGACGCCGAACGCCCTTAACGGAGGGAAGGCAAACTTCCCCGAGTACCACAACGTCTACATTGAGCCGGGTTCGTACGCGATCTACAAGAAGACCGGCGAATTCCCCGAAGGGACCATCTTTGTCAAAGAACTTCAGCTGACGACACCGCAGCAGTTTCCTGACGGTTCAAGAAATGAGCCGTCCGGGCGAGGTCTGTTCCCCGGAAAGTTCAACGGAGCCGATGTCACTGTGAAGGATTCGAAGCGTTTCGCCGCGACCGACGGTTGGGGATACTTCAACTTCAATCACTTTGAGCCGAAGGCAAAGATGGCGAAAGTCAAGGCGAAAGAGGAATGTGCATACTGCCACATTGCGAGTGCGAAGAAGGATGACGTCTGGACGCAGTTCTATCGGCTGCTTGATGACGATGGGCACCTGAACCCGAACTACAAGCCCGAAACCCAATGAGGTCGTGCGCCACGGTTTTAGCCGCTAGGTAGAACCATCGGCTCAATGCTGACACCGCGCTGGCTTCGGGTCCGATCCGGCTTGATCAGCGCGGTGAGGCGGGTGTCGGTGCGTTGTGCTCTCTGGCGATTCCAGTGTGTGCTTGTGTAGGGACTCGTGAGCGTTTGGTAGCTCGGCGCCGCATGACAGAGGTCAAGCGCGGCGTACGGTTCTTGCAATAATTTGCCGTCGCTTCGGCGGATTGGCAGCGGCACTGCTCGTTTGGTGTTTTCAATGCGACTCCGTGCAATTGTTGCAGCGACGAGGCCAGAGTAGGCTGTACATACATCTGCTGCGGTTTCACGTGTCGGTTCGGCGCACTCGCGATGGCGCGGAAACACGGACTCGAGCCCGTTAGGATTTCTTTTCGAACGTGTCAGATTGGTTCCGTGTCGATCAATGCCTCGGACCATTTAAAGCTTTGCATGCTGGACATGTTCAACCCTGTCCTGAATTGCCATGGGAAGACCAAGTGAAGCCAAAAGAAGACGAGCATCAAACCCTTGAACGCATCGTTCTCGATGGGCCGAAGGGCGCGATTGTTCTAGCAGGTACTGCGACAGCAATCGTGATCCTCATGTGGATCGTATTTTATGTACTTATTTTCCTTCCGCGTGGCGTTATCCAATGAGCGACAATATCAGGGAAAATCCGTCAGTCAGTATCGTCCACAAAATTGAACGAAGGTGGGCGATCATGATGTCGGCGATCATGCTCATCCTGATGCTCACAGTCGTCTTCACAGGATTGCATTGGGCGATGATGCCGCCGTCCAGAGTAGAAACGATACGCATTGCGTCCTTGGAAACAAATAGCGAGTTTTCAGAAAGCAACCTGGGAAGTGCCGCATCAAAAGACGGGTCCGTTATCGTCCGGGTACTGGCGCAGCAGTATTCGTTCACACCTCAATGTATCCTTCTTCCCGCTAACACGCCAATCACTTTCAGAGCGACCAGCGCTGATGCGATCCACGGCATGCTAGTAACGGGGACTAATATCAATTCAATGATTGAACCAGGCTACATATCTACGTTCAAGACTGTTTTTCCGCAACCGGCCGAACATTTGATGCCTTGTCACGAATACTGCGGGACGGGGCATCAAGCGATGTGGGCACGCGTCAAAGTCATAGAGCGCGACACCTTCTTCGAGATGCTTAAACGAAAAGGAGCGAACGGGAGGCTGAACTGTGTTAATTAACAAGCGGCTTGTGCTTCTTCATTTCTGGCTTGCTTTCGCGAGTTTCGCTGTTGCATTGGCGTTGGGCGCCTGGCAGATGTACGTGAGAAGTCCGTTACATCCATGGATAAAGGATCCAGAAATTTACTATCGATCCGTGTCGGCGCACGGCTCAACCATGGCATACGTCTTCCCGACTCTCGTTGCGATGGCCCTTGGTTACGCGGTCATTGAGCTTTCGCTCAAGCGCGCCATTGTCGGAGTGAGGCTGGCGTGGGTAGGCTTTGGCGCCGTTACCTTGGGTTTTCTGTTGGCGGTTGTGGCAATAGGGAGGGGTACGGCTTCAGTTCTTTACACGTTCTACCCGCCGATGATCGGCAGCTCGATCTACTACATGGGAGTCGTCCTGATCGTCGTAGGGTCATGGGTATGGGTCGCGCTGATGGGTGTGAATCTCGCGATATGGAAGCGCGACAATCCCGGGATTCCCGTTCCGCTTCCGATGTTCGCCTGTGTCGCGAGCGCGTACCTCTGGGGATGGACGGCCGTCGGTGCCGCAATTGAAATCATTTTTCAGATTATCCCAGTTTCTTTGGGATGGAGACATAACATAGATGCGGGTCTCGCACGGGTTTTCTACTCTTGGACCCTGCATGCTATTGTGTACTTCTGGTTGATGCCCGCCTACATTGCGTATTACACAATCGTCCCGCGAGCTATCGGGGGGAGACTTTATAGCGATTTGATGGCGCGGGTATCGTTCGTAATGTTTCTGGTTGTATCAATGCCGATCGGCATACACCACCTGTTCGCTGATCCACAAGTCGGATCGGGCTTCAAATTCATGCACTCGGTCTTTACGGCATTGGTCGCAATTCCCACGTTGCTGACGGTGTTCACAATCTGTGCTTCGGTTGAGATCGCCGGGCGGCTGCGGGGCGGGAAGGGTGTCATGGGTTGGTTAAGGGCACTTCCGTGGGGCAATCCCATGATGCTCGCCATCACTTTTTCGTTTGTGATGTTGGGTTTTGGAGGAGCAGGTGGACTCATCAACATGAGTTACCAGTTAGATTCGACCATACATAATACTCAATGGGTGACCGGACATTTTCATCTCATTTTCGCCGGCGCGGTCGTGATCATGTATTTCGTGATCGCTTACGACCTCTGGCCTCAGATTACGGGGCGCGCGATAACAGACATGCGACTGATCCGCGTTCAGCTATGGCTGTGGTTCATTGGAATCATGGTGCTGACGATTCCGTGGCATTTGGTCGGCATCATGGGAATGCCGCGAAGAATGGCGTATTTCGATTACTCGAATAGCGAGATTTCATCCCAGGCGCTGCCCGTCATTGTGTCAGTCATTGGTGGTGTCGTCTGTTTGGTAGCTGGTCTTCTCTTTGTTTTCATTTTGCTTCGCGCGCACCGCTCGACGGTCAATCTTGTTGAGGACTACACCTTTAGCGTACCGATTCATCGAACAGAGAATGTGCCGCCCGCGCTGAACGGTTTTCGGTTTTGGCTTGCCTTGATGATCGGTCTGACATTATTTAACTACGGATATCCGATTGCGTCGCTGATTGCCCGGCCAGACACGTCCGTGCCTGGAATTCCGATCGGCCAGGGGCATTGATATGGACGCGAAGCCAGTGTTTTCGCTGACGAACCGATGGCTGGTAGGCAGCGTGTGCGGAACCCTCGCCGTCGTAGTCACGGCCGCTGCAATAGGATTTGTCCTTCTGCCATCGGTGCAGGAAGGCCCTCAGTTTCGAGGCTTATGGAATGCGATCTGTAGCGCGGCAGGAGTGTCCCGCCACTGGGCGCAGAACGAATCTATCGTCTATCCTGCTGATGGCACTGTAAGTGCGGTTACTATAACGCCGCAGACACTTGCTCATGACGACCCCAACGCGGTGCAGCGCGGCGAGGTACTGGCAGCACGATGCGCTGCCTGCCACAATGCATCTCAAGCCGTTGCGCCGCTTCTGGTCGGGCAAGATGCTGCATTCGTCTATAAGCAGCTTTCGGATTTTCAAAGTGGTGCGCGAACCAATGTAATAATGACCTCGATGGTCAAAGGACTATCCGAGAGAGATATGCGTGATCTCGCACACTACTTCGCTTCATCAGGGCATTTGATGGGCGGCGTTGCGACGGTCGCAGTGCCGCCGATCGTCGCGCGTGGAAACCCTACAAGGAATGTCGTTTCCTGTGCTGTTTGTCACGGAGGCATTGATCACAAGGCCGGAGCGCCATTTCTGCAAGGTCTTTCAGCATCCTACCTACGTGCTCAACTAGATGCCTTTGCAGCAGGTCAACGACATAATGATTCCGGTGAGCAAATGCGAAATATCGCACGGAATCTGACCGAAACGGAGATAAAGGACGCGGCGGCATACTATAGCGGTTTCACTGACGCGGAAGGACGTATTTCTCAGCCCTGACACCATCGGTACGGGCGGTGGCATCGTTATCGAGGTCAGGCAGGACCAAGTCAGTTCTCCGTGTTATCCGACGAGCCCGTTCATAGTAGACTAGGAGGTGTTTTTCGAAGTTTCGGCTTGGCCTTGAACTCGTCCATGAATAACGCGCAGCTCTGTGAGGTTCCTGTCCTGGAACGCTTTCTTGCCGCTCTGGATATCGGCGTGGCGAATTTCACTCTCTGTGACATTCGCAATGGGTGGAGCGCACGGTTCGAGGCCTGTGCAACGGCGAGTCTGCATTACTGTATGGACGGAAGCGGTGTTTTAATAACCCAACACGGTGAACGAGTAACGCTAAGCGCGCACAGTTTCGTACTTCTGCCGCCAGGTACCGGATACAAAATCGAAAGCGGCAAATCGTGCACAATGCGCGAAACGAATCGCTTGCGTGTCAGTGACTGGCCTTGGCAAGAGACCGTTCCCACTGTTCAGGTCGGTGGTGGGGCCGACGGAATTTCCACGGCATGTGGCGAACTGCGTCTTGACACGACTTCAGGCAGTGACCCGTTCAAGTCGTTGCGACATCCACTCGTCGCCCAGTTCGACGCCAAGTCGGGGTTGAGAGATCAGTTCGTTCTGCTGCTCGCGGAATCCGCGCGTCCCGGGCTTGGCTCGCGTACACTGGTTGAAGCGCTGCTGAAGCAGTGCCTGATTCTCGTGCTTCGGCGGCAGATAGACAGCGGCGGTGCGGACCTCCCTTGGGCAGCAGGCGTGGCTGACAGGCGTCTCGCCAGTGCGTTAGAAGCAATTCTTGAGCGATCGGCGTCTTCCTTGTCAGTCGAGCGTCTTGCAGACATCGCCGGAATGAGCCGCTCGACATTCGCTGCGCAATTCATGAAAGCGTTTGGGCAGTCACCGATGGCGATGCTTAAGATCGTGCGGCTAAAGAAAGCCGCCGAATTGCTCGCTACCACCAAGCATCCGGTAGCCGAAGTGGCAAAAATGGTAGGTTTCTCAAGTCGAAGTAACTTCTCATTAGCGTTTAGTTCGTTGCACGGCTTGGATCCGACCGCATTTCGGCGCAACCTCACATCTGTGCATGGGCGCCCAACGCGGTAGACTATGCCGTCTTCGTCCGGAGCAACCGAGATGGGATGCGTCGATCGTCGATATGAGAACGCAACCGGTTCGGCGCGCTTTTACCGACCGTAGTGCATCGTCCCGTGCGTGCCGCAGGCCTGCGTACACCGCCCTTTTTCGCCCGCGGCTGATTTGAGATCCACGTGTTGCGGTCCTGACCTTGTGCGTACAGATTCTCCATTGCACGTCGCGGTGGGGGAACGGCATAGCCAAACGGGATAGCTGGACAATCAAGAATATGACATTAACGGCAGACGGTAAAAAGCGTGGAAGAAAGTTCGGTCGCTTCTGGCGAGGTCAGTCAAAGTTACGCAAAACGAAGCCCGAGGGGAACCGTTGACTAAGCTCTTTTACTCGCGTGTGAAGAGCATGTTCACACGAAAGAGACGGTGAGAGATGAGAAAGAACGTCATTGCCGCAGTGGGTTGCTTGTGCTTAAGCGCGCTGGCGAACGCACAAAGTAGCGTTACGCTCTTTGGAGCATTGGATGAAGGCGTTAATTTCACCAACAACGTCGGCGGCCGTAAAGCGTGGCAGACATCCAGCGTCGATCTGATTACGAGTCGGTGGGGGGTCAAAGGAACAGAGGATCTCGGCGGTGGACTTCACGCGCTTTTCGACCTGGAAAGCGGGATTGTTCTCGATGACGGCAGCGCATATTACGGCGGGCGACTGTTTGGATATCAATCGTACGTAGGACTTCAATCGGACATCGGTGGGACGCTTACAGTGGGCAGACAATTTGACACTGTGACTGATACGATCGGACCTATGACAGCCAATGGGAATTGGGCCGGGTATCTCTTCTCTCATCCGGTAGACAATGACAACACAGATGCGTCATTCCACGCGAACAATTCAGTAAAGTACACGAGCCCAGTCATCGCCGGCGTTATAGTGACCGGGCTCTATGGATTTAGCAACGCTCCGGGGGGATTCGCCGAAAATCGTATGTACGGCGTTGGATTGAAATATGCGTATAAGTCGTTCACAGCAGCAGCGGTCTTTCAGGATCTTTCATCGCCAGGGGGGAGCGCGAGTGGGGCCGTGGCATCAGATGACTACGGCTTCGCCGCGAACAATCAAAAGATATATGGCGCAGGTGTTTCATATGGGCTCGGCGCTGCGGCGATCGGCATCGCTTATACCCATGTAAGCGTCCAGCAGCCTCGATCGTCGATATACGTAGGTGCGCTGGGAACGGACCTCGCAAGCGCTACATTCGACAACCTTGAAGTCAACGTTAAATACAACTTCACTACCAGTTTTTTCGTCGGTGCGATGTACACCTATTCACACGCGAATCTCGGCCGAGATGAGTCAAGTCGCTCTCTTCATTGGAACGAAGTCGGTTTTATGGGTCAGTATTCCCTTTCAGGTCGGACGGCGCTATATGCTCAGGTGATCTATCAAAAGGTCAGTGGAACGTCCGATACGATCTTAGATAATGCATATGTGCCGGGATCTGCGGGCGTGTCCAGCAATTCTCATCAGATCGTCGGACGGCTAGGCATCATGCACGCCTTCTAATTGACCTTCCGTACGTGAAATATGCTGCGGGAGTCGTCAAGGAAGGCGATGAACGGCAACCGAATTTGCTACCGGACGGCGCAGCGTCACGCGTGACGGCAATACTATGGATTTACGCGCAAGCTGTAAAACTCGAGTGTTCGATGGGAATTTTTCGGGAATCTTAAGGTCGGAGGTGTGACTACGGGATTCTCTGACCTTTTCGCCGTTGACCCAGCAACAACCGGCGCAAGTCGTGATTGGTGGAAGTCGTTGGTGACGGGTACGAGGGGAAGCGACACTAGCACCGCTGGTCTATGCGGGGAGAGAAGATCGGCAGGTCGTTATCACAGATTTGAAGTTCCTCTTTGATGTTCGGGTTTTTTGTGCTCTTCCTGTAAGGATTGTTCATCGCTGATCCTTTCCGGCGACTCAGCAGAAAACCAGAACTCAATTGTCTACAGGAGAATTTTTTCATGAAAATTCCATCTGTCATCGGCACCGCCTTCGCAGCGGTTGCGTTTGCTGTCGCGTCGCCAGCGGTGGCGCAGGGGGTAGGCGAAACGGTCACACCGAACTTTGATCACGGGATCCCCAACATTTCCGGCAAGTCTTTGACGGCCGTAGTCGTTGATTACGCTCCCGGGGGGGCATCGCCGCCGTACAAGCACGCGAAGTCAGCGTTTATTTATGCCTATGTCGTATCGGGTGCTGTCGAGTCGCAAGTGAACAACGGTCCGAGGCGGGTCTATCACGCCGGTGAGAGCTTTTTTGAGGAGCCGGGCGCGATCCACCGCGTTAGCCGCAATGCGAGCAATACCCAGCCCGCTAAGCTACTCGCGGTATTCGTTGTGGATACCGACGACAAGCCCCTGACGACCCCAGCTGAATAATGCGCTAACTTGATGGTGCGCCAATCTGTCCATGCAGATTTTGACGGCAGGGGGTAACGGTGGTCCCTGATGAGGGGCACGGCGTTGCGCCGCTGCTAGTGTTGCCTTTCGCACTCCGGCGCGGCAAGCCGCCCCGAATGGCGCGCCAGCGCTCGCGCGTCACGCCTCTTTACGGCGTTGTCCAGATCCGATGGGGCGGCGTTGCAGTGCCTCGGTCCGCATTCGCTATGGCAAGTCGCATGCGTTGCTATCGATCCGGTCGGCCTGTCTATAGCGCGAGGACGAGCACTCTTGCGCAGCAGTCACCAGAGTGCCGTTAAGAAGACTGAGCAGCGCGGATAGCCGATGGCGATCTTTTACCGACAGACCGGGGCGCTGCAGAAGCTTTTGTGTCTCGACGGTCCAGTAGTCGCGACGGATCAGCGTCGGGCGGTGAACCAACGTTTTGACGGATCGTCGAGCTGTGTTATCTCGTCTTCCGGAATCACCTCACTCTCCATTTGAGGACGCTAGCCGAAACGGCGCTCCATAGTCTCCCCGAGGGCAGAAAGTGCTAGCAACGCGGCATTTTGCGAGTTACCAGTGCGTGACTATCAGCCACAACAGCAAGGCAGAACCGGCAAGTACGAAGAGCCAGCCTAGCAAACGATCTAGTCGCATCGGTTTCAGTTACCGCTAAGTCCCGTCGCATGTGTGGCATCTTTTTTCACTGTGGTTCACCTCATTGGTTAGTCGTCAAATGGATACCGCGGATGCGAAGCGCTTCGCTTGGTCACGGAGCGCATGAGCGGCCGCCATCGCCTGCTCGACGATAGCGGCATTATTGTTCGGTGATGGCATCCATATGCGGTGTGGTTTTGCCTACCTCCTGCAACTCGGGACTTTGTTCACTGGAGGTAGCAGCAATCTGATAGATGATTGGATTCACTCGCTGTCGATACCTCGGGGGGGCGGAGCCCTCAGGCGAAAAGTGTGGCGCCATCCTTCGCCCTTACCGCAGATTCCCACACGAGCATCTCCACGTCATTGGCGGCTGGCTCCGGCTCCTAGTGCGACGCTACGAAACTTCGCTGCCATGTGTCGGGGACCGCCACGCTCAAGCGAGGTTCGCGTAGAGAGTGACGAGAGTTTTCCGCAAACGGCATGAGCAGATTTGCGCATCTTCAAACTAACGATAACGGTCAAGTATGATGTTTACTTAAGCATGCACCCCTACCTTTTGAATCGTTACGCAGTAACGAACTACGAAAGTCGGTGCTACACCGCACAGCAAATGGCAAATAGCAGCGTCAAATGTACTGCGCGTTGAGTGCAATCGGCTGAAGACGTTTCGTTGGCTCTAAACGGAGCGTTGGGATTTCGGTGTTACGCAGTAGCCATTCGTTGAAGAAATGATAGGCGGCTCTGCGAAGATCTAAACGCGCTGGTCCGCTATTCCGGTTCGCCGTCGTGAAAGATCTACTTGATTGATGCTATGGGGCCGTGCTCGTCCGGATGCCGCCCGCTAAGTTTGAGGTGGTACGTATGTGGGGAAAAATTGGTCAGCCGGGGCGGAAAAGTGACCGGCGCATGGCATCGCCGGCCAAAAGGGTTCCTGGAATTCCGAGGGCCCATTAGTCCAGGAACCTGAGAGTTGCACAGTATGCCATATCAGTATGACGAAAAACTTGAGATTGCCTTTGTTTTCGGTGAGAAACCCCGGGTAGAAGGTGAGATCTAAGAGAGTTCGGCCTTTCTTGCAGTCTTCGTATTGGAATCGGACATCTTACGGAAATGAGGAGAACCACCTCTACATTGGGTGATGGCTGCAGGAACTATGTCTTAAGCGTTGTTCCTTGACGCATAACGCCCGACTCTTGGTCAGGTCTTTCGAATGCCTCGCTCCAAAAAATATGCGAAAGTAGAACGTTCGCGTCGGCCGGCGCGAATCTTTGATTATGAAAGGAGTTACGCGATGCTTTTCCCTCGTCAGACGGCACCTGCGCTTGTCGTTGATACCCTGGACCATGGTTCGTTCGATCTCGCCTCGGAAGTGCCCGGGCGAATGACGCTGATTTGTTTTTATCGCGGGCTTCATTGTCCCACCTGTGCAATGTATCTAAGGGAGCTGGAACGACTCACGCCAGAATTCGCTGAGCGAGGCATTACGACGATTGCCATCAGTTCCGATAGCGAACCTCGCGCGAGAGAGATGCAGAAAAAGGTTGCGGCTAACAGCTTGCGCATCGGTTATGGTCTACCGCTGACGGAAGCCCGAAAATGGGGACTTTATATCTCCACATCTCGTGGCAAATCGTCCATCGGGGTCGATGAACCTGAAATGTTCTCCGAACCCGGCTTGTACCTGCTACGTCCGGACCGGACGATTTACTATCTTTCGGTCCAGTCCATGCCGTTCGTGCGCCCCAATTTTAAGGAGCTACTGCAGGCTCTCGATTTCGCGATTCAGCATGACTACCCGGCACGCGGCGAGTACACAGGCGACCTTTAAGTCCGTTTTGTGATGCATTGAGCGTTGTCCATGAAGGGCGAGCGCTCAATGCGCAGCTAGAACCTCCCTAGGAATGGCCCGCAGTCTGCAGTGTGCACCATCGCGAATGTGCACGACGTGTGTACGCAGTGCGATCGTCGTGCGCGGTCGCGAGACACGGAGCCGATGATCGCCTTGAAGACGCTTTTCTGCCCAGACTCGATGGCTGCAGTGTCACAGGTCGCCTCCGAGAGTTGACGCCAACCGGCATGACCGTTCGCATCGGCATCTGAAAGGCGCCGTTGGTAACGGCGAAAACACCGTAGGCCGTCAGCGGGACCACCGTTACTGTTGCGTACAGACTTGCACCATCGAGCTAACGCTCACGAATGATCTCGGTGAGAGACTTTAAGCTACAAGCCGGCATCGAGACGCCAAATCTACTGCTAACCAGTCCGTGTTCCTTGCAGAAAGCCGTCCGCTGGTCATATGCGGCGGTCGCCACTGCTCGAAGCGGTGTGTTCTACGAGCGGCTTGGGATATCGATAGCCTTCGCAACGGCTGGGCGCGCGAGGAACGCCTCGAATGCACGCGTCACGTGCGGGAAATCGGCGATGCCGACCAGGTCTCCAGCTTCGTAGAAACCGACGAGATTGCGCACCCACGGAAACGTAGCCATGTCGGCAATCGTATATGCGTCTCCCATGATCCAAGTGCGCTCGGCGAGGCGCTGATTGAGCACGTTTAGCAGGCGCCGCGACTCGGCAACGTAGCGGTCGCGCGGGCGTTTGTCCTCATAGTCCTTTCCGGCGAACTTGTTGAAGAATCCGATCTGACCGAACATCGGGCCGATTCCACCCATCTGGAACATCAGCCATTGAATCGTCTCATAACGTCCTGCCGCGTCAGCCGGGATGAACTGCATGGCCTTGTCGGCCAGATAGATCAAGATGGCGCCTGATTCGAAGAGGGCGAGTGGCTTGCCACCCGGCCCTGCCGGATCGAGGATTGCCGGAATCTTGTTGTTGGGATTGAGCGAAAGAAATTCGGGCGACATCTGATCATTCGTATCGAAGCGCACTAGATGCGGTTCGTACGGTAGCCCGGTCTCCTCAAGCATCACCGAGACCTTGATACCGTTTGGCGTGGGTAGCGAATACAGTTGGATGCGCTCGGGATGCTGCGCGGGCCATTTGCGTGTGATCGGGAAGGCGGAAAGATCGTTCATCGGTGTACTCGCCCAAAAGAGCAGTGTTTATGCGAGGATGGATGGCTGTATGTTGCGGTCGCATGGTCGGTGGCGTACCGCGCTTCGTGAGCCGTTTGTAGAGATAGACGGCTACCAAGTTTGTATCTTGCAGGGCGATGGCCCAGAAGCACAGAGCCAAAAATCGCTTCATTTAATAGGCCATATAGAGACCTCACATGAGTTTCAGTATGCGCCGTCCGAATTTTTCAGCAGTGCTTTCGGAGTCGATATTAGTAAAGCCGAGTAGCAGGGCCGGTTCTACCTGTCTACCGATGCTCCAGTCGCTTAAGGCTTGCGCATACATACCGTGACTGCGTATTCGTTCGGCGAGGGAACGATCAGAGCCGCCGCACCGCATGCGAAGTACCAGGTGCATCCCTCCTGGCTGCGGTTCAATCCGCATGTGCGCGCCGAGGATTCGCTCAAGGCCGGTCGCCGCCGCCTTCCTGCGCTCGCCATATAACTTGCGCATACGCTGAATGTGGCGGGCAAAATGACCTTCCGTCAAGAATTCGGTAACTATAGCCTGCGTAAGTTGCGGACCGCCGCCGGAAAAGATCTGGCTGACGTACTCGAAACGTTCGATTTCTGTTTTGGGCACGACAAGATATGCCAGTCGAATACCTGGAAACAGGACCTTACTGAACGTGCCGGCATAGAGCACACGCCCGTGTCGATCAAGGCTTTTGAGCGCTGGGAGCGGACGGCTTACGTACCGGTACTCCCCGTCGTAATCGTCTTCTACAATCCACGCCTTGTTTTGTGACGCCCATTCGAGCAGTGCTAGGCGCCTCGGTAGAGACAACGACATGCAAAGGGGACTCTGATGCGCAGGCGTAACAATGGCAGCACGCGCATGTGACGCTGTGGCAATTCCCTGTGCGACGATCATCCCTTCCTCGTCTACGGGGACGGGCGCGGGCGAAATGTTTGTGCATTGCAACAGCAATCGGGTGGGTGGAAAGCCGGGATCTTCGACCCATACACAATCGTCTGGCTTCAGGAGCGCATGAACGATCAACTCCAATGTGTTGCGATACCCAGAGGTGACGAATATTTGTGAGGGAGAACAGTCGATGCCACGTGCGAGTTGAAGGTACGTGGCGATCGCAGTGCGCAACGCGGCCAGACCATGTGCGGCGGGGTAGGCCATGTCGGCTATCTGCGCGGCTCGTATGCAACGCGCCCCCAAGCGGGTCCACAGCCTTCGCGGAAAGGCGTCTAATGCCGGGATTCCCATCTGGAGCGGTAGAAGCGAAACCGGGCGAATGTTCAACGTACCGGGCGCGTAAGCGAGCGGATCTCCGGGATCTCCGGGAGTTGCTGGCGCCGACAACGGCGGCTTTATGCCGGGCGCTACAAAAGTGCCCGCCTGCCCGCGAGGCTGGAAGTAGCCCTCCGCAATCAACGTAGAGTAGGCCGCCTCAACGGTTCCCCTGGACAAGCCCAACTCTGTGGCCAACGCGCGAGCCGACGGCACTCTGTCGCCGGGCGCAAGGCGGCCATCGGCGATCGCATTGCGAAACCGGACGTAGACTTGCCGGTAGAAGGGTTCCTTAGAAGTCGCATCCGGTGCAGATAAAGTGCCAGTTTTCGTGCAAATCATGGCCTGGTGAGTGCGCGGAGTCTTGGCTCTATGCGATATGCCATCAAGTCCATAGTATAAGCCTTGGTGGCACTCCGCCGCTGGTACTTAGGAGCCTATGATGCCGATTCTTACTGTCGAGATGCTCGACATAATCCAGCGCACGATCCTTTCGTTCGTCGCGACAATAAACAAAGACGGATCGCCGAACCTCTCGCCGAAGGCGTCGCTTATCGCGCACAACGACGCACTGTTTTTCGCGGATATCGCCTCGCCTCAAACTATCAAAAATATCCTGCGTAATCCGGAAATTTCTATCAATGTGGTCGATGTTTTCTCCCGGCGGGGGTACCGCTTCAACGGAAGGGCAACTGTGTTGCCGGTCGGGGATGTCGATAGGGATTTCGTCGCTGAATGGGTTTGGCGGACGAATGGCCGGGATTATCCGGTTGATCACGTCGTCCGGATCGATGTGCGTGAGGCGTTACCACTGTTGTCGCCCGCCTACCGCTTTGGAGCGGGAGTTTCAGAAAAAGGGCTTCGAGAAACATACATGGCGAAATACGGTGTCGAGAAACAGAATCAGAGCGCGCTGGAGTAAGGAAGACCGCGAACGACTTGGAGGCTCAGTCTGCGACAAACCGGCCATCCGGCCGGTTTGCTGACACTGGAGACCGGCAAGCGCCGTTGACGTTCTTAATTTCCTCTTTGGCACGAGGGACGAACATCAGTCGCCGAAATCTTACGGGCGCATCACATGCACAGAAAGTACCCCTATAAAGGTTTTGAAGTAACTGTAGACCTGGAGTCCGTCTGGGCAGCAACGGGCGGCGCGGTCCCGTCGCTGCCCATTGGCTTTGTTGCAAAGGTGAGCATCGGAGGGAAGGGGATGCCAAACTCGCTCACGCTTCCTATTCACGTGACAAACGACAACGAAAAACCGTTCGGAACGGAAGCGGCTGCGCTCATGGCGGGGTTCAGCGCCGCGCAACGAATTATTGACCGTACATGCTGTCAGGCTGATCGTGGTTGACGCTGTTGCCAAAGGCTCTTTAGCCTCGGCTAACCGTCGAGTGGCTAACCATAACGACTTCTTGCGGTCGTGTGTCGGCAACCCTCCTGACACATGCTGTGCGTGAGACTCCTTCGCGCGGCGGCGCTACGGGCGTCGCCAACGACCAAACCCGCATATGACCACCACGAAATGCGGATTGTTCAGCTCACTAAGCTCTGCATGATGTGATGATACGAATGAGCATTCTATTGGCTCGGGACAGACTGGTGAGAGGCATCGATGGGGCATACAGTGGAATCTCCTGATACGACGCGCGAACGCGCTTCGTCGATATAGGCAAAAGGTGATCCGTATGCTGAAGATCTCATCTCGTTATACTCATTTCGTTTTTGGTGTTCTTCAAGCGGGGCTGACCAGTGCTATCGCGGCCGCGATTGCGAGCATTTCGTTTCTCAAAGGCGGCATGTTTGTACCGCATTGGCTGACCTCATGGGGAATATCGTGGCTGACCATGCTTCCCGTGGTCGTAACTGCTGCCCCGTTCATTCGAAAGCTCGCGGAGCGAATCGCAAATTGAAGTGTCCTTGCGCTGAGTTCCGGGTTGCGCTGATATGCGCAGTGAAGACAGAGCCTTGTTGTTCAAGGTCTGACATTCCACCACAAAAATAGGTGCTGTCGCCTATGTCGCGTTGATGACATGCACTACTTGTCAGACGGGCGCATTCTCTTATTTCGTGTCTCTTGCAACGCTTCGAGCCGCGCACGCCGGGATGGTCCTTCTCGTACTGCAGCGTCATCCGGGACAGGCTCCAGACTGGGGCGTGCAAGCATTTCGCCGTCCGTGCGTCGACAAGCGCCGGAGCGTCCACGTTGCCGATGAAGATTGCGGCGAAGTCGTTCAATTAGCGCCTTGAAGGTCGTAGCTGATTTTACCAGCGGTGCCATGCTCTCTTGCATGGCACGTACACGCGCTTTCTTTCTTGCGAAATGAAGAGCCGCGATAAGCCGCCTTGGCCGAGTCAAGGAGCTCACGGAAAATCCCGTCGAGGCGCGAACATGCTGCAGGTACATCTCGCTGATGGGATTGAGCGTGTCGAGGGTCCAACTTTTTGCCGATTTGCTTTTCCCGGCAGGGAAGTTTGTTTTCGCGGGCCGTGGTCCCGCGAGACAATAGTTTAGATACGAACGCCGAGCATGCCCGCCACGATGATTACGGTCCAAATCGAGCTTGCGGCGATAAGGGTCCAGCAGATTCGGTTTGCTTTTTGGATACTTACACCGTGCGCCAGCATCACGGTCCGGAGACCGCAGGCGATATGCGAAAGAATAAACAATACGCCGAGCGAATAGTGAGGAATCAAGCGTTCGGACCATGCGTCGCGAATCAGACCTGTCGGTTCATAAGTTGCCCACGCATAGTCTGTATCTGTCCCGAAGTAACGAGCGAGGATGAAGACAGAATTAATATGGGAGGCAATGAAAATGACAAGATAGGCGCCGGTCGCGGTCTGGACTGCGCCAAGAAAATCGTGTTTAAGGTTAAGCTTCGGTGCCAATAGTACAAGCCCGCTTACGATTTGAAAGAAAAAAAGCGCAATCAAAATAGGTTCCAACCATCCGGCCCGATAAACGTGGCGCAGCACAAGCATGACGGACTTATGGACATCGGTGCCGAAGATGCCGACGGCGTGGTTACCCAGATGAGGAAAGAGGTACACTGCGATAATGGCGACGGATGCTGCACCGTGGAGCACGCGGACACGACTCGTGTTCACGGTCGGTCGGGAGAGTACGGTATCGCTTCGCTCGGTGGAAAGTGTCAATAGGCTTCCTACAATCACGGCAGCCCACAAGCCGAGCCAAACCTTTCCGTCTGCGCCGTTTATTTTCATAAGGTAAAGCAGAACCCCTGTGATGACATATAGCGGCGGTGAGGCAAATGTCAGGTGCGCGAGACGACGCAAGATGACGGTTTGCCTTCCACTTACATCGAGCCGGCCGAGCGTCAACAGGCTGACAAACGCACTAGCAGGAACCGCATATACCAATGCCATAGCGAACAATGCGCCAGCGGTGCTGTGGGTGCCGGTCGCTTCGTAGAATTTCGTGAGATACCACGGATATCCCAGCGCCAGCACGGTCGGCGCGAAGTGCCAATAAAGTGAGGAGGTCCGATCAGCTCGAGCAATCGTAGAGTTCATAGTGTGGTTCCGAGTGTTTCACCGCGCGCAGGCGCGGAGATATGCCGCGTAGATGACGCCTAACGATTCTAAGATTTTGCAATTGGGGATGTGGGCCGAAGTTGCCCGCGTGAATTGGGCCGTAGAAAGACATTCGTCTGGGAAAACGAACGGTCGACGGAAATGTGAAATTCAGGGGAGGCCGCGTGGACGACCTTTTAATCCGGCTAGACGGCGTGGGTCCGATCCAGCAGCAAGTGTACGAAGGCATCTACTCTGCCTTGACAGACGGACGACTGGAAGCGGGCCAGCGTCTGCCTCCGTCCCGAACCTGGGCGATCCAGCTCGGGGTGTCTCGCAACACGATAAGAGAGGCCACTGCGGCATTGATAGCGGAGGGCTGGCTCGAGGCCCGCGTCGGCTCAGGGTTATACGTACGCACGAGTCCACAACAGAGTCACTCTCCCGCAATTAGTTCCGGGTCACGATTGCGTCTAGCCGAATGGTCTGAGCGTCTTCCAGTGAAGACATTCGTGCTGCAGGACAAGGACGTTGAAGTAGATTTTCGGCCCGGAAAAGTTTCCGAGGAAGCCGAACAGGTTTTTCGGCGCAGGCGCTTAGGTCGATGGCCGTCCGATATGGAGCCGGGGCGCCTGTCGGAATATGGCCCTCCAGAAGGAGATGCACGTTTGCGGGAGCGGATTGCGGCCTATTTGCGGCAATCGCGATCGGTTCGTTGTACCGGGGGGGATATCGTCATTACGACCGGCACGCACCAATCACTTGATCTTCTCTCGAGACTATTGCTGGGACCACAGACGTCGTTTGGTGTGGAGGATCCGGGTTTTCCCGTCGTCGCCGAGATTGTGCGGCTGTCCGGGAGTGAACCTTTTCCGCTTGAAGTGGACGAGCAAGGGGTCAAGGTCGAGGAAATTCCTGACGGACTCGTCGGACTTTACTGTACCCCTAATCACCAGTTTCCGCTGGGGGTTACGCTCACGCCTGCGCGACGGAAAACGCTGCTGGCACGTGCGGCGAAAGACGATTTCGTGATACTGGAAGATGACTACGACTGCGAGTTTTACCATGGAAGAATGCCCGTACCATGCCTCCAGTCAACTGACAGGGAGCAACGCGTCATTTATCTGGGCTCCCTCTCAAAGACCTTGGCGCCGGCCTACCGGCTTGGATTCATTGTCGCCCCTCCTTGGCTGCTCGATAGCCTTAAGAGGGCAAAATGGATTGTCGACAGGCAAACGTCCATGCTTGTCCAGAATACCTTGCTGCAGTTCATGACAAGTGGCGATTTCGCTGTCCATCTCGCAGGTATGCGTGTGGAGTACAAGAAGCGGCGCGCGATTCTGCTCGAAGCGATCCGGAGCCGTCTCTCCACATGGCTCACGCCCTTGGACTCGACGTGCGGACTGCACATTTCCGCACGAGTGAATGCTGGTTACGACATCGACTCGCTGTGCCACGCAGCGGATGAAGAAGGTGTCGGGATATACAGAGGGGACACATTCTCCAGCGCGGGGCGTGCGTCCGATATGCTGGTGTTCGGTTTTGGCGGAACACCGGTACAAGAAATCACCAAGGGCATTAGCCTGCTCGCCGCGGGCTGGCAGAGCCAAAAGCGCTCGATCCCCCTACGCTCGTAGCGAATCAACGCCTTGACACCTTGACGTCCTCCCCACCCCGAGCCAGCGGCTGCCGCGCTTGGCGCGGGAAGGACGGGATTCCTTCTGCAAGACGGCGACGTCCCGCCGCGAGAATGTTCACTGCCGCGTTGATGTCGCGATGATGGTACGCGCCACATTCCAGACAGGCCCATTCGCGAGACCTTCCCGGCCCTTCGGGCCAGTTCGCCTGTTACAGCAGCTGCAGGTCTGGGTTGAGTACTTCTCATCGACCTCATCGAACCATACGCCTGCGCAATCGCACTTGTACTGCAGCTTGGTCCGGAACAGGCTCGAGCTCACATCGGGCACGGATTTCGCCATCCGCGTCCTCACGAGCGCCGAAGCGTGCACATTGCCGATAAGATGGCGCCGTACTTTCCCGAGCTCCGCTTCGAGCTTGCGATAGTGCCGCTCGAGCGTCATGACCCTGGCGTCGCTGGTCGCGGCAAAATCCCGCAGGCCCAGATCAATTCCGACAGACCGCTCGAGCTCAGCGGTCGAAGGCCTCCGTGTCTTTCCGACCGGGATCGTTACGTTCAGATACCACTTGCCGCGTGGATCCTCACTGATGTTTCCGGCACCGAGGTCATACTTCAAGAGGCCATAGCTGTCCCACAGCGAAAGTGCTTGCCGGCGAAAAACACCTGTCCGTTACGGTGGCGGATCGCACTGGCCTTGAACGGGATTTACGCCAGAGAGCGGCGCGCCCCACCTCACACGCGCCGGCGCAGTTTCATCCTGCACTCCTGTTGGCGGCGTGTCACGTATTCGTCGCCGATGGCCTGGATGGTCTGGGAGTACAGCGAAGTCCTACCTTGCCGGCGCCTTTCGTGAACGGATGAAAGTCATAGCTCGACAGGAAGCGTCGCTCGCGCTGCAGACCTTTATCGACAGCTTGGCGCAGTAATTCGGTACGAAGTTGACCTCGCACGCAAGCACCCGCAACAGCTATTCGTGTTTGTCTATATCGGCGAGCACTTTCGACCCCTTCCGAGGCCCAAAGAAGCCTGGTTCTGGCTGCTCGCCGCGGAAGGTCGTAATGCGTGACTCGAAGGCATCATTCCTTGAACAAGTGCGAAGAGTGGGTCACTGCTCCGCCGGCCCGGATTGCTGCGGCAACGAGAGCCGCTTCGGCGAGCTGCTCGCTGGTTGCACCAGCGTTGCGGGCGTCTTTGGTATGCAATTCGATGCAGTAAGGACATTGCGTCGTCAAGGCAACCGCGACGGCGATGAGCTGCTTTTGCTGGACGCTAAGCGCGCCCTCAGCGAACGCCGCGTCGTTGAATGCCCAGAATGTTTTTGCGGCCGCAGGTGCGTTTTCATCCAGTTTCTTAAGGCGGCTGAGGTTCTTCATGTCGATCATCATCTTCTCCATAAGCAAAGGTTGATTAGGGAATAATATCGAATGTCTGGTTCTGTTTGGTCT
Organism: Burkholderia sp. E7m39; assembly: GCA_001319865.1. Lineage (GTDB taxonomy): Bacteria > Pseudomonadota > Gammaproteobacteria > Burkholderiales > Burkholderiaceae > Paraburkholderia > Paraburkholderia bengalensis. Next base: position 23,538 of record BBSL01000299.1, read on the forward strand.
CGATTTGGTTCGAATTCGTCCAGGCGAGACTGCTCCTCTTCTGGTGCAAGTCTCGGGCAATGAGGCTTCGAGATTTCCCCTGCTTGCCTACACGCGCACGTCGTGGCTCTCGCGTGAATGCCTGCACTGCCGGCGTTTCTGGCTTGCACGTTCGCTTATGGTGTCGCGCATGCATTAGGATCGGCGCATACGTTCGAGGTTGGCGTTTTTGCAGTGGTCGCCAGTGCAGCGCTGTTCGTCTGCACGGGAATGATCTACGCGTGTCTGCGCTTCTTGCAGGAGTGGGCGACGCCGCTGACGCTTGTTGATTTCGTATTGCTAGGGTTCGCGCTCGCATCCGCGTGCGCGGCAGTGCTCGCGACGACGCTTTTGCCGACGCTTGCTGTCACAGCGTGCGTGCTGACACTGGCGGGCCTCTTGTCGCGAAGTGCTTTGCTGGCTCGCAATGCGCGGCTCAGACCCAAGTCGACGTTGCAAAGTGCAACGGCCATTCGCGGCGCGCGCGTCGAGCAGAAGTCACGTGGCTTCACGGCGGGCGCGTTCAATCTGCGCGAGTTTTTTCACGGGAAGACGCATCAGACGCTCATGCGTATCAAGTGGACTTTCGTCATTGCCGCGTTTGTCGTGCCGTTCGGTCTTGTCGCGTTCGGTGGCAGTGTTCTTTCGATCGGCGTGTCGTTCGCGCTGTTGTGCGCGGCGTCGGCGATTCAAGACGCAGGACTCGTCGCAGAACGGTGGTTTTTCTTTGCGGAAGCGCGGCATCCGCAGAATCTCTATTACGGGCAGGCTTAATCTAACTGTGAGGCGGGGCGGCCCCGATGTGCCTGTTTCGGCAAGTACAGGTCCGTGTTGAATCGCCATCATCGTCGGAACGGTGGCTGCTTTGCGTTCTCTAGCTCGTCAGTTATAGATCGACGAACATCGTAGAATGCGACAAGCAGCCGAATCTCAACTTCAAGGGCAGCGTTCGGGCGCGACGCGTGAGGCAGTCATGGAGTCGGCGCCCGCGCCGCTTCGTTGGGAAGATAGGACGCCGTTGTAGCGGCGGCTACAGTCAAGGCCGTGCGAAGCCTCCGCCGCTGACTTGAGATGCGTAGCCGGGCGGGCCCGAAACTTACGCTCGGCGATGGCTCTGATCCACACGAAGCCGTTTTCGAACGTCCCGAGAACGTCGGTGTCGCTAGCTCGAGGCTCGAGCCAAAAATACGTTTCCAACGCTTTCAGGGCGATCACGCAGGTGACCTTGCCGTTCGGAAGCACCAGGCTGAACGTCACGCCTCGACGATTCGCAAGAATCTGAGGTTGGTTTTCATCGATATCCATCGCCGCTAGGTGCAGTCGGATGACGTCGAACGAGTTTCAAACCCGGCGGGGTTTCACAAGGTGTGCGGCCCACTTAGGTTCCAGAGGTCCGCGAAGTGTCTCGTCTTCCTTTGGGGTTGGGATTGTACGCTTCGAGGTGTTCGCGCGAGCAGGTCATCAAAGAAAATGCCCGCGCGAAGCGGGCTAAATCCATATCTGGAGGCGATATGGAGGAGACGGCGTGAGTATAGGCTTATCAGGGGAAACCCGCACAAGAGGGACACCGAGCGTTGCTGCGACTGCAACGGAACCGACTCAGCGATGTGCCTCCGCTCCCGTGCCGCGCACATGATTGACCACTGGACGCAAACTTGGCGTCACGATGCCGCTCTCTGTGGCAGATAAGCAGGAGGGGCTCGCTTCAAGGCAACACCACTCCTAAGAGAGGCTAAAATTGGTCGCTACAAATATCAAAAAACTTTTTCTCGTTAATAGTTCACACGGATATATTCGAGATTTCTTGGCGGAAAAACTGTTCGTCCAGGAGGCGGCCGGCTTAGCGCCGGCCGGGGCGTCTCACGACGCCGTGTTTTCCAGCGCGCTGCGCTGAACCGCCAGCGTTGAAGCAGTGCTGTTCGTCGGCCCAGCGACACGCACTTGCCGCTAATGCGGCATTTGTGAACGGCCGATGAGGCGGCGACAACCAAATGCTTGAGACGATTGATGGCGGTTCGTCTGCATCGTACGTACACCGTAGTCTTCGGTACATGTGACGGTGAGCATCTCACAACGCGGAGTGTGGACATTTGCCCTGCGACGACAGCTCTTCGACGCAGACCCGCCTATGCGGGGCGTGACCCGGCTACGCTCGGAACCGAGTCGCCCGAGGTTCACGAGTCCAATCCGTTCGTTAACCACAAATCTTCCCGAGCGGGCAGACCACACAGGTAAACATTAACTGGTTTGGTTAGGGGCCGTTGCGGCCGTCGGGCCCCTGCGGCCGGCGCGAAAGCAAAAAGAAAGTTCCTGCATCGCATCTGTTATGACTCGGTCGTGAGGTTCGCCTACACTGTCGATAGAAGTCGAGTCTTGCTTTCTGCAAACATTTCTGTTCCGACTCACCGGCTGCACTGAGGTGGGGCAGATCCAAGCCGTCGAGGTCGAAGTCATGGAAGTGCATCGAATCGTCGTGCGGGCACGGATCGGCGAACTGCGTGCGGTTCCTGTATGGCGCGACCTCATGCAGCTTGGTCTCCGCGTGGGCGAGTGGACAATCCGCGTGGACAGGGAGCTAAACGTCGAGTCGTTGAGCCTTGATGTTCTCGGCATGCGCCAGACGGACGTCAATGAACTTCGTACACGATTGCGATCGGCATTACCATCAGCATTGTCCGTCGACGTATACCAGCCGGGTATTCCAGAGACGAATACACGGCTGCGCCGCTAATGCGGGTGAAACGTCCGCTGCTTCGCCGCGCCATCTGCCTGTGGTGGCTTTGGCAAAGCCGATATCGTAAGACCCATGGGATACGGGAAGCGTCATGCGTTTGTAGCGCGTGTTTCCATTCTTGAGGGAGGCAGCGAAGCAACCTCACTTGGAGATTTCGGGCAATTCGCGAATCCTCAGTCGGCGTTCGCGTTCGCACTACGGTGTGGTACAGCATTGCGGACGATGAGCCATTGCCGCGCGCACCGTTGGGTTGCCGTCAAGGCATCTGAGCCCATAAAACTGCGAGCGCTCTTCAGCCAGAATCAGAGGGGTGGAGCTTCCAGAACTGACAATGAGGTTTCGTGCCGACCGAGGACTGGCCATCATTTTTAGGTCGTTTGGCGTCGCGCTCGGGCATGCAGGAGATGGCGCCGATGATTCATTCTAAAATGTACCGATTTCCCTACACACGTACAGGGGGAATGCACAGTACGTACGATGTGACTATCAATCTTGTTTGCCGTGACTCGGGCGTGTTCGCCTATGAAGCATGGGTCGCCATGGCGGCAGGTTCAAGGGAAATGGCCTTGTATTTCCATTAGTGTCGCGAACAACGGCGCAGGCAGCAGCTGAAGAACGAGCGCGCATGGAGGATCATATAGAGAATCTGCTTGGCGTCGGAGAATGAAAACTGCGGCCACATGAGTGCAAAAAAGTTCGATTACAAGTTTTCAAAAAATTGCTTCCGGTATCCAGCAGTAATCGGCAAATCCGTGCGAGCCTGATATTGCCTGTTTAACCGCTCGCTTCAAAATATCAAGAGGAGATAACTCATGCGACTGTTATCGATTATCGATACAGCTGCCGAACTGCGCACACGGTAGGTACAGCGCGACGCTCGAATTTGAAATGACCATTCCGCTACGATCTTATCGTCCGGTGCGCCAACTGACGTTGTTCAAGAAACGAATCCTGCACGACTGACGGAATGGAATGCGCCATAACGGAGGATTGCAATCGCCTCAGCGTCTGACTGGGAAGGGGCGCGAGCGTAGGCGACTGCCCATCGGCCACAGACATCGCGATAACGGATATGATAGGTGTGCATGGCAGCCTCCCGTGGCATCACGGTCAATGAGTCGTTGATCGGTCAGTCGCCCGGGCGATGGGCGCGCGAAGGTTCTGGCCAACGGTCTTCTTATGTATGTTGTAAAAGCGAACGGTCACCGATCGCTGACAGAGGATCGTCTCGACGGAGTTGGACTGATCTCTTGCAATAACGGTAGACGAACGACCAACAGAAACCTATTGTACGAACGGTCACGGCAAGCACCCCGTGAGCATAAGGCGCGCACACCTGCGGATAGCTCTCTGACGTCCGGGCGAGTGTATGTAAGGCGTGAGGCGCTCTCGTTGAGGTCGTCACCGTAAGTCCGTCATACGCAGGTATTAGAGAGCGATTCCTGCGACTCGTGAATGTAGCGGCGGCAAGGCACTGTGAGCGCCCCGTGTTTGCCGTGGGACGATTCGCAGCCGCAATGTTGCTGTACCGTTGGTGGCCACCTTTCGACTTTGTATCGGGTCCGACGAATGAAGCGTGTCCCGTGCTGTCTGCCGCCGAAAGTGCTCGAGGCGTGTTCTGTGAATGGCTGCTTGAATGGGCGCCCCGGACGATAGGAATCTTCAACGCGCGACTGTTTCTATGCAAAAATGGAGGTAAGCACCTCGCGACGACCGTAGGTGACTTTCGCGTGCGCGTCGATGATGATGGGTCTAACGGAGAGTTCGCGGGAGATCCTGTCCGCGATCTCCAATCATGGACAGGATGTATCTGTATCTCCCCGGATTGCCGTCCTTACGTTGCGCCGATTTGTGGGTCGGGCGAGTTGTGCAACCTGTCTGCGACGTTCCATGGCAACAGCTCGTCAATGCGGTTGACCTTGTGGTCTGCGATGTGAGCAAGCACGTGGCTCAGATACGCGCGCGGATCGATGCCGTTGAGTTTGCAGCTCCCGATGAGCGAATACATCGCGGCTGCCCGCTCGCCCCCGCTGTCGGAGCCAGCGAACATAAAATTTTTTCGTCCGAGCGCGACGCAGCGCAGGGCATTTTCGGCGAGCACGTTGCTGATCTCGACGCGGCCGTCTTCGCAGTAAAGCGTAAGCGCATTCCACTGATTGAGCGAGTAGTTGATGGCCTTGGCCGTCTCCGACTTCTTTGACAGCTTCGCGAGCGTGGTTTGCATCCACGTCTCGATGGTCGCGAGCAGAGGCTTGCTCTTCTCCTGCCGCACGCGCTGCCGTTCGTTTGCTGGACTTCCGCGAATGCTGGCTTCGATGCCGTAGAGTTCGCCGATCATGTCGAGCACTTCCTTCGTCGTCTGCGACGGCGTGCGGACGTGGACGTCGTATAGCTTTCTCCTGGCGTGATCCCAGCATGCAGCTTCACGGACAGTGCCGTCGGCAAACAGCTCGTTGAAGCCGGCGAAGGCGTCCGCCTGCAGGATGCCCTTGAAGCCGGCCAGATGCGTCTGCGGATGGATGCCTTGCCGGTTCGGCGAGTACGCGAACCAGACCGATGCCGGTTCGGTGGAACCCGAGCGGCGATCATCGCGCACGTAGACCCAGAGGCGTCCCGTCTTCGTCTTCTTGTTGCCCGGCGCAAGCACCGGGATCGGGGTGTCGTCC
>BBSL01000300.1 GCA_001319865.1 Burkholderia sp. E7m39
CGCAATGCGTCTGTCAGCGGCTCGCACAGTGCCTCGCACTGGCCGACCCACCGGCCCGCGCTGGCCGGATCGAGATTGACGCCATCGCGTGCCGCGATCTGCGCTTGCCGGTAAAGCGGTTGATGATCAGCAAATTTCGAAACGAGAATGTCGGCCAGCAGGCTCGGATGAGCAATGCTGCGCTCGATCGGCAGGCCAGGCATCGGTGGCTGCGTGATCTTGTGGCAGCACGGACAGACCATCTTGCGACGAATCGTGCGGATCACCTTGAATGCCGCGGCGACCCGGGCAAGCTGCTCGGACACGTCCTCGCCCAGTGTTCGCATCGGCTGACCGCAATCCGGACATTCCGGTTGCGGCTCGAGCACGTGATCCTCGCGCGACAGATGAGAAGGCAGGGCTTCCTTCGGCGCGGCGTCGGCGGTAGTGGTCGACGCATTCGCACGAGCGTGAGCGCGTCGCATGTCCCCGACACCGCGCGCAGCGCTCAGGTCCTCCAGCTCAGTCTCGAGTTGCGTGATCTGCCGGTCCAACTGCTCGGACTTGCGGCCGAACTGCATGCGCCTGAGCTTGTCAATCTGCGCCTTGAGCTGCTCGATAACGAGGTCCCGTTCGGCAAGCAACGCCCGGGCCTCGGCAAGCATCGCCTTCAAGGCATCGATGTCGTCAGGAAGCGGCGTCGTATCAGACATGCGCGGGAGTTTACGCACCTCCCGCGCGGTTTACAACATCGACAATGACGTGCGCACTCGGGAGGGCTGCTTCCAGTTGATGCCTTCGAGAAGCATCGACAGTTGGGCCTGCGTCAGATGGATCTTGCCGCTGTCGGCCTCAGGCCAGACAAAGTGCCCGCTCTCGAGCCGCTTGCTGAATACGCAGAGCCCGTCAGACATGGCCCAAAGAATCTTGACTGTGTCACCTCGACGGCCCCGAAACACAAAGACATCGCCGCCGAACGGATTGTCCTCAAGGACGGACTGGACCTTTGCAGCCAGCCCCTGGAAGCTGCAGCGCATGTCGGTCACACCGGCGGCAATCCAGATGCGTGTGCCCGCCGGCAGGCCGATCATCGCAGGCACTCCCGCAGGAACTGCTCGGCACGTTCCATCGGCAGGCCGCGAATGCGCACACGGCGTTTGCCAACCTCGATCTCGATTTCACACCCTGACGGCTTCACGCCATGCCCGCCATCTGCTGGCTCGGGCGGCATCGCACGCTCTGCCGGCAACTGCGCGGGTGAATCGATGACGTGGACCGGCAGCAGTTGGCTGCACTGCGACGGCGGACTCGTCGATGCCGGCAAGCCCAGCCTGCCAAGGCGATGCAGCCGGCGCCACTCGAACACGATATTGTCGTTGATGCCATGCTTACGCGCGATGGCGGATACAGAGCTTCCTGGCTGCAGCGTCTCCAGCACGATCTGCTGCTTTAGCTCCAGTGAATACACGCGGTGGGTGCGGCGAGGCGCGCTGACTTCGTCACCTGATGTTTCTGACATGTTGGAAGATCCGGAGAATGGAACATGGACACCATTTCATTCGGCATCCAGACTGTGTCCGGATCATGCAACACGCCCACGCGAAACAGCGAACGGCCTTGCTGAGATGCTTACAAATGGAGAGACAAGATGCGAAAGAGTTGCAGTAGATGGACTCGTCAAGCCAGGTTGACTGAATGTTGCCGGATCGGGTAAGTGCCCGTCTGGCAATCATATGCAACGGTCGTTAGCAATCGAACGCCACGGTCGGTCCGGTTGCGCAGGCCCAGGTTACGCAGCGCATGAACCTGCATATCAAGCTAGCGGTCGTAGAACTTGAAGGGGCGCGCCGATCGAAGACGACTGGGCAGATGATGCCACGCCATTGCGCACTGGCTGTCCATTTCCAGGCCATAGCGAGCAAAACGCAATTTCCAGGAGGCCATACGCCTTCGTAGGCCACCATCACTGCCCAAACTTGCATCCCTTTATTGGTTGCGTTGATGTGAACCCGACGTCGAAGTCCCATCAGCAATGCCACCTTCCCCTGCAGCCGAGGTTTGCACGGCCGAATCTGACTTCGTAAACCCTTCGGTCTCGACAGTAGCGTTGCCGCGATGCGATGTGCCAACTAGCGCCGCATTGGATGCAAGAGTCGCGACGCTTTGGCCTCGTTGTGATGCCGGAGCACCCTGTGCCGGGTGGTAGAACGGTGCAGGTCCATAGCCACTGGCGAAGACCGGTGTGACGAAAGAAAATGAAGCGGCAACCAAAATCGAGGCAAGAACCTTCTTATCCATTTTTAACTCCATGTGCGGTTAATGTTGAATGCCGTCACTTGATTACCCGAGCATCAATTCGGCGTTGACGACAGCGTCATGGTGATACGCCTTATGTTGCAACGTGTTCATCCAGTGGTTAGGAGCCTCTACTTTATGCCTGCCGCGTTCCATTTTCGAGACTTCCCTGGCTCAATAAAGTGCTCAAAAGTATCGAAATGGTGACGCGATTTTTCCTGCGTCGCGCCGCTGGTTCGTACGGCACAAGTCGTCTCGTATTGGTTCGGATGCTTTCACGTATCGACGAGCAGTCGTGAATGCCTTTCCCGACGTAAGCTGGCTGCAACGACGCCACACCGACTCCGTAAGACGTTTCCGGCGTGTGGTCCGTCCGCTGCTATGCCCCGTTTGACTTGATGCGCGCCTCAGAGCGGGCGAACCGGCACATTGCTAGTCTTGATAAATGGAGAAATCGGGACGATCTCCTATGAGGCTCAAGTGGCGACGCCGACTACCGCACCGCGCCGACGTCACGCTTAACGAGACAGGGCGGGAACGTCATGCGAGTCCAAATCATCTAGAATGTCAACTGGGGTCGTGTGCCGGTGACATGAACTGTCCGACGAAAAAGACGTGACGTGACTGCGTCAGTTTGCCATTCTGGCGGAGCAGAACGGTACCGGTGGCCGTCCCACTAGAGGTCGTTTATCGAAGCGCACAGCGCCGTCGATTACGTATGATGCATTCGCTGCATGCAAGCATTATCAATCGGGAGGGGGGAGATGAGTTCCGGTTCGCCTTCGATTTCAACCCAGAGTCCACATGACCAGGAACCGGTGGTCTACGTCGTCGACGACGACGAGTCGATGCGCGTCGCCCTTGGAAACTTGCTTCGATCGGCCGGGTTACGCGTAGAGGCCTTCGAATCGTCAAGGGACTTCCTCGCTTTTCCGAAGTACGGGGCGCCCAGTTGTCTTATTCTCGATGTCAGGTTGCGTGGCGAAAGTGGCCTCGCCTTCCAGGAACATATTGGGAAGAGCGAGGTGCACATGCCGATCGTATTCATGACCGGGCACGGAGACATTCCGATGACAGTCCAGGCGATGAAAGCGGGTGCAGTCGATTTTCTCGCGAAGCCGTTTCGCGACCAGGATATGCTTGACGCCGTCGCCAATGCGTTGGCGCTCGATGCTGAGCGTCTCGACGCCGAGAAATCGATCGCCGCGCTCCGTGTTGCTTATGACACGCTGACACTGCGCGAAAGAGAAGTTATGGCGTTCGTCGTGGCCGGCCTGATGAACAAGCAGATTGCCGCCGAAATGAATCTCAGTGTGATCACTGTGAAGATTCATCGTGGGCACCTCATGAGAAAGATGGCTGCGCGGTCCGTTGCCGATCTTGTCAGAAAATCGGAATTGCTGGGCGTCAAGGCTCGCTCACTGAAGCCGTGTTGAGAACAGCAGTATTGGAAGCGCAATTCCGACCCTTTGTCGTTGGGCCTACGGCGCGTCAAGCGCAACGCTGAGCCAATGCGCGATGGCGTCGGGATCAACCGGCTTCTCGAGTACGGCTAGCGCGCCTTTTGCCAGGGCATTAGCTTTCAGGTCCGCCGACGGGAATGCCGTGATGAAGATGGTCGGCAGGGCATACCCGAGTGCAATAATGCGGTCGTGCATCTCCACTCCTGACATGCCCGGCATCATGACGTCAGAGATGAGGCATGACGTCGAACCAAGCTGGCCAGATAGGAGAAATTCCTGCGCTGACGCGAAGAGGCATGTATGTCTTCCGAACGAGCGCACAAGATTCCCCGTCGCGAGGCGGGCTGCCTCATCGTCGTCAACAATCGAAACTACCTGAGCAGAACGCAACATTAGCCTCGATCTATAGGAAAGGGAGCTTACGCAGCAAGAACGCCGCGGCATGCAACCGTCCGCGTCTACGACACCCAGCGTAATTGTCATAGCAGCGGCCGGAAATCATACAGAGGTATTAGTGCTCAGCGTTTGCATCGCTTAATCTAGTTCATCTTGTGTCGAGGCTGACCAGCGCATGCAGGTTCACTTATGCCGCGAGCACATACCCAGGTATGCGTCGCGACATGCGTCTCTTCCGAGCGTATGAGTGGATGATTACATATCCGGGCTAGCACGTATGCATGCGTCGCGCTCGCGCACGAGCGGGTGTTCGCGATTCATGATAGAGGACAGTTGTGGTGCTCGCGTGGCCGTTCCCCTGCCGTTCTCACGGACGACATGCCTCGGCGAACGTCCGAATCCGACTTCGCCGGATATACCTAGGTATCGACGTTCGACGCCTAGGTAGGTGCAATGCGACCCTTCCGTACAATGGTCTTCGGGCGTGCGAGCGCCTACTCTTATGTCATGTCGGCGCGATCGCGCAGCATGCTAACAACGCAGTGCGATGCGACGATGGTTTGGAGGGGGGGCGCTATGTTCGCGATGTACTGCGCCCCTAGGTCTTTGTGGGCGCCAATGCATACGCCGAGTACACGTTTCAGGAGGAACTGTAGGCGGCATCGCGTCCGTGCCGGCGCGAGGGAAGTAGGCTTGGTTATGGCAAGGATCAGGAAGGATATGGCTGAGCATGTCTGCGCGGCGGCAGCGCGCCCCTTTGGTTGCATGAACACTCCCGTGAAGGACGGGTTTCAGCGAAACAATATTATTCCAATGTGCAGCATCTCCGACTGATTGTCAGATGCGACGCTCAGCGCACTATCGGTCGGAAGGAGGAGGTGAGATGAATTCAGGTTCACATTTGAGTTCGGTCCGAGGCATCCAACGTCACAAGGAGCCGGTCGTTTACGTGGTGGACGACGAGGAGTCGATGCGCTTCGCACTCGGTAATTTGTTCCGGTCGGTCGGGCTGCGGGTTGAGACATTCGAATCCGCCGTGGACTTTCTCGGCTTCCCGAAGTGCGGCGCGCCTAGTTGCTTGATCCTCGATGTCCGTTTGCGCGGCGAAAATGGCCTCGCCCTACAGGAGCATGTTGCCAAGAGCGGTTTGCGCATGCCGATCGTATTCATGACCGGTCATGGTGACATCCCGATGACCGTGCAGGCCATGAAAGCGGGGGCAGTCGATTTTTTCTCAAAGCCGTTCCGCGACCAAGAGATGCTGGATGCCGTCTCCAATGCGTTGGCGCGCGATGGCGAGCGGCTCGCCGCCGAACAATCGGTTGCGGCGCTCCGTGTCGCGTATGAGTCGCTTACACCGCGCGAACGGGAAGTTATGGGGTTCGTTGTAGCTGGGTTGATGAACAAGCAGATCGCCTCCAAGGTGAATCTCTGTGAAATCACTGTGAAGATGCATCGTTCTCATCTGATGCGAAAGATGGCGGCGCGAACCCTTGCAGATCTCGTCAAGAAATCGGTAACGCTTGGCGTTAATGCGCAGTCGTAGAACGCCCTGAGCCAGTGCGCGATGTCCCCCGTGTCGACCCGCTTGTCGGCACGAATGCGCGACTTGCCTTGGCCATTGCTTCCACGTCCGTCGGAGTGACCCAGCGGGCATGGTCGCTGCGCATAACATGGTCGCTGGTTCGTGTTAAATATACCGGAAGATGCGGACCGCTTGCACGATTCGGGAAATACGTAACGTCAACAGTACCTGAGATGTCGGCGATTTGAGGCGGCGTCCGCAGGCTTGAAAGTAGTGTCGGCTTTCACCGAGCAACTTGCTCGGAGTACTATCTATTGCACGGAATTCACTGAAGTGTATGCTGATGTAAGTTTGGCTGCCCATGTAGGGTAAAACGAAGAGGGCGGCGGCCTGAAGAGGCCCTGCGCAGATGACAAGCTACATTGATTCCGTTGCCGATGGGTAACAACCTCCAGATCCTGTGGGAAGATGGCGATCGCGTCGTCTGTCGAGGGCGGCGCGACGGGGAAGATGGCAGTCGAAACGTACTTTTGGTGCGACCCGCCGGAGAGCATCCGTTACCTGCCGCCTTCGACCGGCTCGTTCATGCGTTCGGCCTGAAGGACGAACTCGATGGCTCGTGGGCGGTGCGGCCGCTGGAACTGGTGCGGGAAGGTGGCCGGACCCTGCTGGTGCTCGAGGACCCAGGCGGTGAGCCGCTTGCCCGTCTGCTTGGCGCTCCGATGGAGATGGGGGATTTTTTGCCGCTCGCTGTTGGCATCGCCGAGGCGCTAGGCAAGCTGCACCAGCGAGGTCTTGTCCATAAGGACCTTAAGCCTGCGCATATCCTCGTACATTGCACCGACGGAAAGGTCCGGCTCACCGGGTTCGGTCTCACCTCCCGGTTGCCGCGTGAGCGACAGGCGCCCGAACCGCCCGAGACGATCGCCGGCACGCTCGCTTATATGGCACCCGAGCAGACCGGCCGGATGAACCGTTCGATCGATTCGCGCAGTGACCTCTATGCGCTCGGCGTGACGCTCTACCAGATGCTGACGGGCGTGCTGCCGTTTTCGACGTCCGACCCCATGGAATGGGTGCACTGCCATATCGCCAGAAAGCCGGGGCCGCCGTGCGAGCTGGTCGAGACGGTCCCTGCTGCGGTCTCCGACATTGTCATGAAGCTGCTCGCCAAGACGGCGGAAGAGCGTTACCAGACGGCCGCCGGTGTTGAACATGACCTGCAGCATTGCATCGAGGTGTGGCGACACCAGCACCAGATCGATGCATTCCCACTCGGCGAACACGACACACCTGATCGCTTGCTGATACCGGAGAAGCTTTATGGGCGGGAGCGCGAGGTCGCTACCCTAGGCGCTACGTTCGATCGGATCGTAGGGAGTAGCCAGCCAGAACTGGTATTGGTATCCGGCTATTCCGGCATCGGCAAATCGTCGGTTGTCAATGAATTGCACAAGGTGCTGGTGCCGCCGCGTGGGCTCTTTGCGTCGGGCAAGTTCGACCAGTACAAGCGCGACATCCCCTATTCGACGCTGGTCCAGGCGTTCCAAGGCCTGGTGCGCCCGCTGCTCGGCAAGGCCGACACCGAACTGGCGATCTGGCGCGATGCCTTGTTAGGGGCGCTCGAGCCCAATGCCCGACTCGTGACCGACCTCATTCCCGAACTGAAGCTGATCATCGGTGAGCCGCCACCCGTCCCGGCTCTCGAGCCAAAACTGGCGCAGCGCCGTTTCATGCTCGTGTTCCGGCGTTTCATCAGTGTATTTGCCCAGGCAGAACATCCGCTTGCGCTCTTTCTCGACGACCTGCAGTGGCTGGATGCTGCAACCCTCGACCTGCTCGAGGACCTGCTGACCCACCCGGATATGCGGCACCTGATGGTGGTCGGTGCCTATCGTGACAATGAGATAGCTGCCGCACATCCGCTGATGGGCAAGCTCCAGGCCATCAGGAACGCGGGAGTCACTATCAACGAGATCAAGCTGGCGCCGCTCGCTCGTGTACATGTCAGGCAGTTATTCGCGGAGGCGCTTCACTGCGCACCGGCACGCATCGCACCACTGGCGCAGCTGGTCCATGACAAGACAGGCGGCAATCCGTTCTTTGTCATCCAGTTTCTGCACGCGCTTGTCGAAGAAGATTTGCTCACCTTTGATCATGATGCGGGGCATTGGTGCTGGGACCCGGGTCGCATCCATGACAAGGGTTATACCGACAATGTCGTGGACCTGATGGTCGGCAAGTTGACCCGCCTGCCGGCTGGGACGCGGCACGCGCTGGAGCAGCTTGCCGTTCTCGGTAACGTCGCCGGTGTCGCGACGCTGTCGACGGTTCTCGGCATTCCGGTGGCACAGGTGCACGCGGCGTTGTGGGAGGCGATGCGTCAGGAACTGGTCGAGCGGTTGGAGGGCGCCTATAGGTTTGTTCACGACCGGGTGCATGAGGCCGCCTATTCACTGGTCCCTGAAGCCTCGCGGACCTCTAGCCATCTGCGGATCGGGCGATTGCTCGCGGCGCGCACGCCTCCGAACAAGCGGGGGGAGGCGATCTTCGAGATCGTCGGTCAGCTCAATCGCGGCGCCGCGTTGATCACCGAAGAGGGAGAACGGAAGCGGCTCGCAGAATTCAACCTGCTCGCTGGCCAACGCGCCAAGGCGTCGACGGCCTATGCCTCAGCGCTCACCTATCTCATCGCCGGTACGGAACTGTTGAGCGACGATTGCTGGGAGCGTCTGCATGAACTGATATTTGCGCTTGAACTGAACCGGGCCGAATGCGAATTTTTGACCGGACAGTTATCCGTTGCAGATGAGCGCCTCGCGGGGCTAGCGAATCGGGTGAGGACGACGGTCGAACGAGCCAGCGTTGCGTGCCTGCACACAGACGTCTGCACGACTCTCGACCGGAGTGACCGTGCCGTCGCTGTCTGCCTAGCCTACCTCCGGCATGTCGGCATCGAGTGGTCGGCTCATCCGCACGACGAGGAGGTTCGACGGGAATACGAGCGCATCGGAACACAGCTTGGGGGCCGGAACATCGAGGAACTCATCGATTTGCCCGTGATGGAGGACGCGGACTCACTCGCGACCGTTGAGGTGCTTGGCAAGCTGTTCGCCCCAGCCCTTTTTACGGATGCGAATCTGGTTGCGCTGACGACCTGCAAGGGGGTCAGTCTCAGCCTCGAGCATGGCAACTGTGATGCTTCATGCGTGCTTTATGCCAACGTCGGCAGGGTCGCCGGACCGCGTTTCGG
>BBSL01000301.1 GCA_001319865.1 Burkholderia sp. E7m39
GGATTCCGGTTCGGCCAGCTCGGCTGCGACCTCGTCGAACGACGCGGGCTAAGACGGTTCGAGGCGAGCACGTATCTTTGCTTCGCGAATTTTGTCATGCGCTTGCTAAAGCCAGTACGCGAATGTCGCAATCTGCTGCGCCGTGCTTTTGAAGCGGCGAATCGAATTGGAGATCTCGCGTATGGCGCTTACACATGCACCAACCTCAACTCGGACCTGCTATTCGCTGGTGAGCCGCTGCACGAGGTGCAAGGCGAGGCCGAACGCGGTCTTGCGTACGCCGGGAGGATGCGGTTCGGTCTTGTCATTGACTTCATCACCACACAACTGGCGCTGATACGGACGCTTCGCGGCGTGACGCCGACGTTCGGCTGCTTTGACGACGGGCAGTTCAATGAACTTCAGGCCGAAGCCCATCTATCCAGCAACCCCGCATTGACAATAGCAGCATCGTGGTACTGGATCCGGAAATTGCAGGCGCGCTATCTCGCCCGCGACTATGCGGCAGCCATGGATGCTGCGTCGAACGCGCGACGGCTGCTGTGGACTCCGACCTCGGTGGTTGAGCAAGCCGAATATCACTTATACGGCGCGCTGGCGAAGGCCGCATGGTGGGAGTACATGCCGGCCGGCGAGCGGCCACAGCATCTCGAAGCGCTCACCGCGCATTATCGGCAGCTCGAAATTTGGGCGCAAAACTGTCCTGAAAGTTTCGCGGACCGCGCCGCGCTGGTCGGTGCCGAGATCGCCCGGATCGAAGGTCGCGTAGCCGATGCCATGCAGTTGTACGAGCAGGCCATCCGCTCGGCGCAGGACAGCAGCTTTGTCCACGGTGAGGCACTCGGGAACGAGCTCGCGTCGCGCTTTTACGAAGCCCAAGGTTTTGAAAAGATTGCGCGTCTGTATTTGCGAGATGCCCGCTACAGCTATCTGCGTTGGGGAGCCAACGGGAAGGTGCAGCAACTCGAGCAGCAATATCCGTATCTGAGGGCGGAAGAGCTTACGCCTGGGTCGATGATCACGATATCAACACCGGTCGAACATTTGGACCTTGCGACGGTGATCAAGGTCTCACAGGCTTCCTCGGGCGAGATCGTCCTGGACAAGCTGATCGATATGGTTATGCGCACAGCGGTCGAACAGGCAGGCGCGGAACGGGGCGTGTTGATTCTCTCGGACGGCGGAGAAGAACGGATAGTGGCAGAAGCGACAACCTCCGGCGACGCGCCCCGATTGGAGTTGCGCGATGTTCCCGTCAGCAGCGAGATCCTTCCAGAATCGATCCTCTATCATGTCCTGCGCACCGGGGAGAACGTCTTTGTGGACGATGCAGCGGCGGGGTCTTCGTTCGCCGCAGATCCTTATATCCGGCAGCAACGTGCCCGTTCAATTCTCTGCTTCCCATTGATGAATCAGGCCAAGATTACTGGAGCGATCTACCTCGAAAACAGTCTGACCAGTCGCGTGTTCAGCCCATCCCGCATCGCCGTGCTGAAGGTCGTGGCATCGCAGGCCGCGATTTCACTGGAGAACGCCCGTTTGTACCGCAATCTGGCCGAACGCGAAGCGAAGATCCGGCGCCTCGTCGACGCCAACATCATCGGCATCATCGTCTGGAATGTCGATGGCGAGATTCTGGAGGCCAATGACGCTTTTCTACGGATAGTAGGATATGAGCGTGAAGATCTGATCTCCGGCCGCATGCACTGGAGAGACCTGACGCCGCCAGAGTGGCGTGAGCGCGACGAACAGGCCCTGGCAGAGCTTGGGGCGACGGGCCGCGCGCAGCCGTTCGAGAAGGAGTATTTCCGGAGGGACGGGAGCCGAGTCCCCGTATTGATCGGCGTGGCGAGCTTTGAAGCGGGCGCGAACGGAGGCGTCGCTTTCGTGCTCGATCTGAGCGAGCGCAAGCATGCGGAAGAAAAGGCTCGGGAGAGTGAGCGGCGCTATCGCGAGGTGCAGACGGAACTGGCTCATGCGAACCGTGTCGCGACCATGGGGCAACTCACCGCATCGATAGCCCACGAAGTCAACCAGCCCATCGCCGCAACGGTGACCAATGCACAGGCTGCTCTGCGTTGGCTGAACGCCCAGCCTCCGAACATTGACGAGGTAGGACAGACGCTCAGGCAGATTGTCAAGGATGCAGGTCGAGCGGGAGACGTGTTAGGCCGGATCCGTAATCTGGTCAGGAAGGTGCCGCCGCGCAAAGAGCCGGTGGATATCAACGAGGCGATCCGCGAGGTGATTGAACTTACGCGCGGTGAAGCCACGAAGAGCGGTGCCTCCGTACAGACGCGACTGTCCGAAGGCTTGCCATTAATCGAAGCAGACCGTGTCGAGCTACAACAGGTGCTACTCAATCTGATCATGAACGCGCTAGAGGCGATGAGGGGCGTGAGCGATAGAGCGCGCGAACTGGTTGTCAGTACAGATGCGGCCGAGTCGAACCGTGTGCTCGTGTCTGTGCGCGATTCTGGGCCGGGTTTTGGTCCGGATGGCGCTGAGCAGGCTTTTGCACCCTTCTACACAACTAAGCCAACTGGTCTGGGGATGGGGCTGGCGATCTGCCGTTCGATCATCGAGGGACATCGGGGGCGGTTATGGGCAAGTGCAAACGTGCCACGCGGCGCGGTCGTTCAGTTCACCGTGCCGGTTCATCCGGACGCTTCATCGTGATTGCCGCACATGACAGCTACGGACGCCTGATCGCATATCGTCTTCTGTCGTTCAGGTTCAACGAAACCGCTAGTGTTCGTGTGTACGAATCTGTTCACCCATGTTCCCATGGCTCGCGGCCTTCCTGCTGATGACCCGTACGTGAAGCCCAATAGGGTTCCTTAGCGATATCTGCCGAAGACCGGCATCAGAATAGCCCTTTTGCTTTTGGTACGGAATTTCCCGCCGACGGTTGCACTGTGCCCCGCTTTGGTGACGTGAAAAAATCAGAGGATGAGTATTCAAGCTGGCTATGCTGATTGCGATTGCAGCGTGGGCTGCGCGTTCAGTTACCTCTCTGGCCAACGGCGTCTTCGCAGAAAGACTTGAGTCCGATTTGCGAGATGTGCACGTCGATCTTGGTACAGCAGATACTTCCATTCTTGGACCTTTCCCATACGGTCTATCGAGATTACAGTCGCGAGTCCGACAAAGAAACAGTTTTGTGGGTCCGATCTCTTGACACGCGTCACATAGCACAGCCGTTCGATCTGCAAGAAAATTGCAGGCTCGAACGGAAGAGCAAGTGAATCGAAAACTCGCAACAAGTCTTTCGGCTCTTGGCGCTCGTATTGTGTAGGATCTATCGCAACCAGACCTTCGGGTGCCATACTGATCTTGGATCGGTTGCAGGCGGTCAACGATAAGGAAACGGTAGACATCATGGCGGAATAACCGTAAGGAGCATATGTTCAGCAGTGACAAGGTAAGAGGCAGCCGAGCGTGGCATCGAATTGTCGAGCTGTTGTCGTCCGGCAATGATCACAGGCGTGATGGAGTAACGACCAGCCGCGCCGCAGAACCAAACCCGTCATCAACATACCGCACGGGCACCAAACTGCAGGTGCGTATTCTTGAACGGCCGACTAACTCTACTATCCTCGTCCTCTGGAGCGAGCCAGGTCGGTGTTTCTATGGTCATCAATCCTGGCGCGCAACAAAAGCACGAATCTCTGGTTGCTGCGCATTCAGCTGCTCAGTCATCCAGGAAGGCGATGAGGTCTACAAGCCCGTCTACACAGGTGTCGAGCCACAAAACTCGCAGGCCATGATTCTCGCCTCAGCTGTGTATGGAACCGTCGGCCGACATGCCGAGTAGGCTGACCGGATACGTTGGCCAGTGCGCCTGTTACGGCAGCTACAGGTCTGGGTTGAGTAATTTTCATCGACCTCGTCGAACCACACGGCGGGGTGAACGCTCTTGTACTGCAGCATGGTCCGGAACAGGCTCCAGCCCGCGTCGAGCAGGGATTTTGCCATCCGTGTGCTTGCGAGCGCCGAATCGTTCACGTTGCCGATGAAGACGGGCGCCGACGTTGCGCTAGTTCCGCTTCGAGCCTGCGATAGTGCCGGTCGAGCTTGATGACACCGGCATCGCTCGTACGATGCCGACACAGCGCTCGATCTCGCGAATGCCAGGTGTGTAATGCGATCTCTAGGCGCAGCACAGACTCCGGCGTATTTAGGTTTCTTTGAGCTGCCGAAGCGCAGTAGCCGGTCTTTCGTGACCAGGACCAGGCGTACGACGCTGCCACGAACAATGTCACCCAGCAGTCGCTGCCGTCCCTTCTTCCGATAGTTCAGACCGCCGCCCAGATCAGTGACGACCTCGATATCCTTGATGCCGGCGTCGGCGCAGTACCTTTCGAGTCTCGCGGCCTGCGTTTTGAGCTGTGCGGCCTGGTCGTGCGAGAAACGCGCCCATAGCAGACCGTCTTTCGTGAAGCAACCGTCTCTGCGGCGTGGCTGTCTGTACCGCCTCACGCTGGAACCGTCGATGTCCACCGACAGTCCGGCCGAACGGCAGCATCAGCCCTTGCCGATACCAGCGCCGCAATGTGCCAACTGCGACGCTCAGCTCTGCCGCAGTCTCGTTAATCGATAATAGTCGCATGAGATATCTCCTCTTTGATATCTCATGTAGCAACTGTGTAAGCCGGCCGCTGTCACGAGCCCTTCGCAGGGCCGCTGGCCGTCGAGAGCGCACGCACTATCTCGAGCGCGCCTTGCGCTTCGAGCTGGCTCGCGACTTCGCGGCCCAATTCGAGCGCGGCGCCCGTGGTCGGCGCGGGGGCCGACGCTTGCGCGCTCAGCACGCGCTGGCCGTCGGGCGTCGCGACGACGCCGCGCAGATGCAGCGCGCCGTCATGCCAGGTCGCGTACGCCGCGAGCGGCACGTCGCAGCTCCCGCCGAGCGCGCGCGAT
>BBSL01000302.1 GCA_001319865.1 Burkholderia sp. E7m39
CGACAGCGTGCGATCGAGAATCTGATCGCCGCGCGTCGTCATTCCGAGGATTTTTACGTCACAAGATGGATATAATTTGTGCAGCGCAACTCGCACGTGCTCGGCCTGCCACATGGCAAGCCGGCTCTCCCGCGACGCGATCACAAGCGTGGCGGGCGGCGTGGGCGCAAGCGTCTCGGAATTCATTGCTTGAGTCATTGGAATACGGGATCGGATAACAAATGATGTTAGCACGCGCTTCGGCGCCTCTCGCTGACCGCACGGCAATGCCAAAGCAGTTTGACACTGTGGCCGTCGGCAGCAATACGTCGACTTTACTGCATCACGTCAAATGATGACGAAGTTGGCTCTGGGCGAAGGGCGGTAACTGGTCAGACTCTCCGGCGCAATCGCGGTCTAGTCTCTATCCGCATAGACGATGCCGAACAATCCATTGAGTTGCATCGACGCGTGATTTTCTAAAGCGTATGTGGCGCGAAGGACGATCGACGGAGACTTCGAGCTTGACCGTCATGGAGAGAGGTCATTGCACTCCATTCCGTGCATCCAATTCAGCGCCCAATATCGTGTACACAATATCCCTTACATCCTCCCGTGCCTCAGCAGTGGTCTGAATTACCGCAAAAAAACTTACAGCGATTACTTCATGAAATCCTTCGGCGTATCGCCCGGCTCGTGCTTGTGACGAAAGACAGACTGCTGCGCTTTGGGAGTGAGCTGCTATTTCTCATATGCGAGTTCTTTCACGCCGGGATCGTCGTTTTCGATGCGTTCCGGATGCCAGTCTCGAACAGCGGCTCACTGAAGACCTCGTCGAAATCCTGACCGTCTTATCGTTCCGAACTGGATGCCGAGTGCATATTTGGAAAACCGCCTGATTCGAAGAATTTCGTTACGCGGTAACAACTCAACTTTCGCCATACCGGATAGCATCCAAATACCGGAGGCGGGGCGACGTTACCACGCCGAACGGACGCTGCCGACGTTTAACTGTTTTTCGCGCTAGCAGCACTACGCTGTCGCCCTCGAATGTGAATGCGAGAGTGACGAGACGGTGGCCTCGCTAACCGTGGAAGTCGGCGGCTATCAATATGATTGAGGACCTCTTTGCGGGCGATGGTGCGCGCTCTCCCGGTATTGACCCGAGGTTAATCGTCTCTGCAGAACGGGAAAAGGAGATTGCCGGCGGGCAAGTTAGATGAATAGGAGTGCAGTTTGGTCACGTACGCGACGAGACTGTTCGCGCGAGGCAAGAAGCGGTCCAAGAGTATCTGAGTCATATCACGGCAGAAGCGAAGCAGACACTCATTCGATGCACTTTGAGAGCATGATTTGATATCATATTTCGATCCCCGCGCAGGTCTAGCGCTTTATCCGTCGGCGACCACGCAGTTTGCATTCCGTGAGTTTGTAATGACAGCAGGAAAGAATGGCTTTCTTGAGAGGGAGAGCGCATCGTGAGGTGTCCACCTGTATTGGACGACGAGAAGACCAGACTTGAGGCGCTAACAGCTTATGGCTTATCAGCAGATCAGGCGTTGCCTGATCTCGACCCTGTGGTCAACATCGCTGCCAGGGTCTTCAATATGCCCGTCGCGGCAGTGAACATGATCGGCGCGGACCATGTCTTCTTCGCTGCGAGCACTGGTTTATCGGCCGAGGATCTCGACATGCGTCGGGATGTTTCGTTTTGCGGGCATGCCATAGCGCATGACGGGGTCTTGGTCGTCCCGGACGCGACGCTCGATGAACGCTTCAACCAAAATCCGTTAGTCACAGGCTCAGCTGGAATACGGTTTTACGCGGGGGTTCCGCTGCGTTCACCCCAAGGACACGCAATCGGGGCCCTGTGCGTAATCGATCATAAGCCTCATCACGACTTCTCGCGCGACGACGAGATCCGGCTCCGTGAACTGGCGCAGATGGCTGCAGATCGGCTGGAACTCCGTCGTGTCGAGGTTGCGGCGCATCAATCACCCGTAGGAGCAACTACCGAGCCTGAGGGGCA
Source organism: Burkholderia sp. E7m39 (assembly GCA_001319865.1). Taxonomy (GTDB): domain Bacteria; phylum Pseudomonadota; class Gammaproteobacteria; order Burkholderiales; family Burkholderiaceae; genus Paraburkholderia; species Paraburkholderia bengalensis. The sequence continues at coordinate 2,009 of BBSL01000302.1, forward strand.
CGATGAAGAAGTCGAAGTCCATCGACTGGCAAACACCGATACTCTCACCGGACTCCCCAACCGGCTATTCATTCGCCGGCAAACAGAAAAGTTGCTGGCTGGAACAGGGCGCGCGGGCGTAATCCTCCTCGATCTCGACGGCTTCAAGGAAGTCAACAATGAACTCGGCTGTCTGGCGGGCGATCATCTCCTTTGCGAAGTAGCTCAACGGCTGCTCAGGGTGACGGCTACTAACGGCACTGTTGCGCGGGTGGGTGGGGACGAATTTGTTATTTTGCTTGAAAACGAAATCAATCACGAACGCGTGATGTCTGTCGCGCGCTCGGCAATATCGGCTCTTGCCGGTCCAATCAGCGCAAATGGTCAAGAGGTTCGCGTCACCGCATGCTGTGGTGTAGCGATAGCGCCGTTCCATGCGGTTGAGGCGTTGGAGCTGATCAGCAACGCGGACCTGGCGCTGACGAGGGCGAAAAGTATCGGACGGGCGCAATCGTTTGTTTTTGTTCCTGAACTGCGGACGGAAGTGAGGGCGCGGCGACTTAATAATATCGAGTTGGATCGCGCGCTCAGCGACGGCGAGTTTGTGCTTTTCTATCAGCCGCAGGTCCTGCTTTCAGATGGCTCGCTGACTGGAGCTGAGGCGCTGATCCGCTGGTGGCATCCGCAGCGTGGGTTGCTTTCGCCGGCCGCCTTCTTGCCCGCGTTGGAGAGCGGGCCTCTCGCTTCAAGCGCGGGGTTGTGGGTATTGGATCAGGCCTGCGCGCAAGCTGCCTTGTGGCGAAGACGCGGTGCAGAAAATTTCCGTATTGGCGTCAATCTGTTTTCTATCCAGCTTCGTGTGGGTGACCTCGTCACCGATGTTATGTCAGCGTTGGAGAGGCACGGTTTGCCACCGGAAGCCCTCGAACTTGAGATAACAGAGAACACAGCCTTCGAACGAGATACGTGTGCGCTGGAAGCTTTACAGCGCTTGCGGCAATATGGTGTAGGCGTCGCTTTTGACGATTTCGGCACCGGCTTTGCCTCATTGAGTTCGCTGAAGCGGTGCCCGGTCAGCCGGCTTAAGATAGATCGGTCTTTTGTTCAGGGGATGCTCGGGTCGAAGGAGGATGCCGCCGTGGTTCGCGCAATCCTCGGCATGGCGCGAAGTTTCCGGGTGGAGACAGTTGCCGAAGGTGTCGAAAACGAACAACAGCGGAAGGCCCTCTGGGAAATGGGGTGTAGCGAAGGGCAAGGTTATCTTTTCGGCCGCCCGCGGTCGGCCGTTCAGTTCGACGAGATCTTCCGGATGGGGTGGCAATCTCTCGCCTCGCAAGGCACTCACGCCGTGCCCCATGATAACGACGCCCAGCACCACAAGACACCGTCCGGAACAGTCTCGCGCTCATAAGATGCCGGGCAGTGAAATGTCATATGGGCAGGTATTGATTAATAGAGATAGCTGACTGTCTGCGCAGCAGACAATGGCCATCCTGCGGTAGCGCGCTATGTGGCGTGTGTGCGTACGCGCGCCGGGCGATATCCGAATAAGCCGCAGTACCTGGCGCAAAGCGGCGTATCACTTCAAAAAAAATTTAAGAGAGGTATCCGGGAAAAACGACGATACGCACCACAAAGAGACCGCTAAACAAATGCCGAACTTGCGGTCATACGTGGTATCTGAAAGGACGGTCGCTGTCTGTCCGATGTCCTGAATGTCGAAGTATTGACACCAAGAAGGCTGATACCGGCGTCGGCGCAGTACCTTTCGAGTCTCGCGGCCTGCGTTTTGAGCTGCACAGCCTGGTCGTGCGACTAAACGCGCGCGTAGCGGACCGTCTTCCCGAAGCAACCGTCTCCGCGCCGAGGGCTGTCTGCACCGACTCACGCTGGTACCGTCGATGTCCACCAACGGTCCGGCCGAACGGCAGCATCAGCCCTTGCCGATGCCAGCGAGCAATGTGCCAACTGCGACGCCCAGCTCGGCCGCAGTCTCGCCAATCGATAATAGTCGCATGAGATATCTCGTCTTGATATCTCATGTGCCAACGTTTTTTAAACGTCGTGATCAGGTTTGTGTAGATTCAACGGGTTACTGCTGCAAACCCGTAGACCGCGACCGCGAACACAACTGATGGTTCTGTGTTGGGACTAGTAAAGATACCGCGAAATGCACTTAAGCAATTGTGGCTTTCTTGCCGTTAGCGACAACAAATACGCCACAGTAGCGCTATGACAAAAACATGGCGGGTGACGATAGCGATAAGAGGGGCGGACGGTTGTGATCGGGCGGCTGAACGCCACCGGATTCAAATGCAGCGCGGATGCGATGTGTGGGGGCATTCAGGCGGCGTCAGCCTGTGCTGCCGCGCGATGGTGATGGCTCTAGTTTTTGAAACGTTGACGGTTTTGGGTGCGGTAGCCACATTCATGGTGCTACGAGATCCCGACTGCAAGACCTACGAGCGATTAGACGGGAAGAGAACTTCACGGCAGAAAAGAACGCCATGGCCCAGTTCGGCCCGAAAGGCGAACGGACGCTCTCGGGCCGGCACTACGCGAATTAACGGCAACTACTCGAAGTTACGTAAGTGCTTCCCGGCGGGGGGCGTCGAGGCTGGGGTGTGCATGCAAAAAGCACCGCTGGCGACGGCGGAAAAGCAAAGTCTCTCAGAGGATCGTCATTCCTACGCCCCACATCTGTGACGATTGGTCGCGTGACGCAATTGCGATTGCGCGGCGTAATTTGAAGCACTACTAGGCGCGCAGTCAGAACAAGAAATTGAGATCGAATATCATTCGCGTATTGAGCCCGCTTAGAAGTTGCTCCATTCCTCAATGGCGGTTGGCGCAGCCTGGTTCGGTTGTGATGTTATGCGCTTCAAGGGTGCGGTGAGCCGTGAAGCGGCGGGACGGGGCGGGGCGGCCCTGTGCGTTTCCTCGACAAGCCGGCTCGGGTCGGTGTACCGTGATGCGTTCAGTCTGAACATTGATACGGAGGCTTTCAAATCCGTGGCCTGTGACTCAAGGGAGCTAGCGGCGGCGGCCGCCTGTTCGACGAGTGCCGCGTTCTGCTGCGTGACTTCGTCCATTTGCGTGACTGCCTGATTGACTTGGCCGATCCCCTTGCTTTGTTCCTGTGATGCGGAAGCGATTTCACCCATGATCTCGGTCACGCGTCCTATTTCTCGGGTAATCTCGCGCATCTTCCCACCGAGTTCACTTACCTGACCGGCACCGGCTCGTACGCGTTCCACTGAATCGCGGATGAGGTCTTTGATTTCCTTGGAGGCAGTGGAAGAGCGCTGCGCTAGCGAACGCACTTCAGAAGCCACGACCGCAAAGCCTCGTCCATGCTCGCCCGCACGTGCCGCTTCTACAGCCGCATTCAGCGCGAGGATGTTGGTCTGGAAGGCGATGCCTTCAATGATGCCGACGATCGTGCCGATCCTGTCCGAGTTAGCGTTGATGTCTTCCATGGTCTCGACCACGCGCGAAACGACGGCTTCCCCTTGCTCGGCGGCCAAAGCAGCCTGTGCGGCAATCTGATGTGCCTGACTGGCATTGTCGGCATTCTCAGCGACGGTACAGGTCAACTGCTCCATACTGGCCGCCGTTTCCTCCAGCGAGGCGGCCTGTTCTTCCGTGCGCCGCGATAGGTCTTGGTTTCCCGCGGAAATCTGGTGCGTTGCAGTAGAAATAGAGTCGGCAGAAGCCATGATGGTGCCTATTGTTGACGTGAGTTGTTCCTGCATGCGCTTCATCGAGAACAAGAGGCTTACGCGGTCATTCGGTGCTGTCTTGACCACGGCGGTCAGATCGTTAGAGGCAATCTTGTTAGCAATCTCAGCCGCATAGGACGGCTCGCCCCCCAGTGAGCGAAGCATGCCGCGGTTGAGTATCACCACCACGGCCGACAAGGCTCCGGCCAGCACAGCCAGAATTCCGAGGCTGTGATACAGCGACGAGAGAAATGCTGCATCCAGGTCGTCCACATAAAGCCCTGTGGTAAGAATCCAGTCCCACGGCTGATAGGTCACGTTGTAGGCAATCTTGGGCAAGGCTCCGATTGCTCCGGGCTTCGAAGCGGAATACGAATTAAAGCCCCTGCCGTCGCGTTTGATGACATCAACGGTTTCTCTGAAGTGGTAGACGCCGTTTGGATCCTTACTGTTGCCGACGTCCTTGCCGTTCAATTCGCGGATGAACGGGTGCATCAAGACTGTGGGTCGCGAATTAAGAATGATGAAATAGCCGTCGTGGCCGTACCTCATGTTCCGGATACTGTCCATGGCCTGCCTTTGGGCTTCTCCCACGGAAGCGGTGCCTGAGGACACATGGTCGCCAAACGTCTTGACAACACTCAGTGCGAGCTCCGCTGCGTGTTTCAGGTCCGATTTGCGTTCTTCAAGTCGCATTTCTCTTGTCTGATATGCATCGTAGGTCGATACTCCGGCGAGACACAGCAGGCTGAGGATCAACGGCAACCAGAGTTTCTGAACAAAGGACAGTTTCATTGGATTACGACGATTTAGATTTCGTGTAAATTTTTCACGATACCGATTCCTTGATGAGCATGCGGTCAAGCTTATCGTCAGGAAGCTGTACATTAAGTTGAGTACAATTGATTGGCAACGGATCGATGGTATTTACCGAGTAGAAAAGCAGTGCGTAGAAGCGCCAGCGCAACTTAACAACCGTACAGGAATTGTCGCGCTAAGTGATCTTTTGTTATTCATCTATCTCGTCTGAGAAGAATCGATTGATTGCGTTCACCGGCTTACCGTCACACCAATAGCTCGACCGAATCTCGTAACTGATCCGATCGAGCGATTCCGGAGGACTCTCCTGCGTTGTCAATTGCGCCCTTGAACAACGGTTTCAAGCAGCTATACCGTCCCTCAGAACTTGTGGCGAAGCGCCACACGCATTACAGCCTGGCGGCTGTTAGAGGAATCGCCCAACCCGCCGATGTTAGCGGCCGCGGCGCTTCCCGTCGAACTTACGCCAGTTGCGTGCTGTACCGCTGCGGTGAAGTACATGTCAGTGCGTTTCGAAATGAAATAATCGGCCAGGAAAGAGACCTGGTGATAGTGCTGGTTGCCGAGTGTCACGCCATGCATCTCCACGCCAGTGCTCGTCGTGTAGTTGTAGGCAAGGCCCGTGAAAAATGACGGAGAAAACTGCCACCGCACGCCGGTCTCGACATCGTTGAATTTCGCTGATACACCACCGAGTGAGGCGACATTGCCATACTGTGTATTCGAATATGTCAGGCCGACCAAAGCGGGACCGATCGCGTAGGTACCGCCCACCGCCGCAACCTGATAGGAGCTAGCGGTCACGTAATTGCTATTCATAACTCCACTCAAGGAGTTGGCGCCGTTCACATTGTTAGTGAACAGTCCCGTTCCGGCGGTTGGGCCGGTCGGATTCTTGAAGAAGTTGAAGCCGGCACCGAGCGTGACGGGACCGTGGACATAAGATGCACCAAACGAGTAACCGCTGCTGCCACTGAAATTGCCCGGCTGCCCCCCCAAGCTCGCTTCGGCACCGAAGCTTAACCCGCCGAAGTCCGGACTGGCATATTTGATACTATTGTTGACGCGCAAGGAATTGACTAGATTGTCGAGGTCCACCGGATGACCGAATGTCGTTGATCCACCTATGTAGCCGGTGCTCGTGACGGGCTGCACATAGGCGACGACGAGGTCGTATTGACGGCCAAGTGTCACCGTACCGTAAGTCTTGTTGCTAAGTCCGACGTAAGTAGTGCGGCCAAACGGAGTGCCGCCTTGAGCAAAGGCGCCGGTATTCAGATTTATACCGCCCTGAACGTCGAAAATGGCTTTAGTACCACCACCGAGATCTTCAGCGCCGCGAAATCCCCAGCGACTTCCGTTCAGGCCATTGATCGAATCCACTGTCAATTGTCGGCCACCGACATTGACCCCATTAACAACATGTTTTGCATTGGTGTTGAACTGGAACCCTTCGTCCAAAATCCCGTACAGCGTTACGCTGGTCTGCGCGGGAGCAGTCATCGACCAGACGCTCGAAACAGTGGCAACCAATATTAATTTCTTCACTTCGTAGTCCTTATATATAGCTTTGTATTTGTTTGTATTTAACTATCTACGCGACAGTAAGCCACTTCTGCGGCTACGACGTGCGCGAGTCGTACTTTCACTTCATGGTAGTGCTGAGACTAGAAGAATCAGCAGCCTGCGAGAGGTCGCTCGGTCAGATGCAGACCGATCCGAGCGATATTCGGCGCGTCGTCAGTTCTCGTAATGCTTCAGCAGCGTTGACGCTGCCTGGAATTGCGGTGTAAAGGGCAGGTCCGCGTCTCGGAAGGGAACCGTCTTGCGCAGTGCGTCAAGCAGCGTCTGCGTTTGTGGTGACAACGTAAATCGAGTGTCTTTCTGCCGGCGCAACTGCACCGCCTGTGCTGCGGAAATCAGTTCGATACCTGTTAACTGGAACGAGTTATCGATCTGGGTCCGCAGACGCCGGAGTACTTCCGGTGCGTTGGTGGCGATGTCTTCTATGTCACCAGCGGCAGGCAGGAAGTCCATTGACACCGGCATAGCCAACGCTTTGTTCGTCGCAGCCAGAGCAAGTGGTGGCTTCTCCATTGCACCGAACGCGTGCAACGTATGGTCGGTGCCGAGAAAGCGGCTTAGATGCGTGAAGTGTGGGTCGTTGAGCTTAACGATACGCTCGGCAGAAGCGAGCGAACCGTGCGCGAGCGCGATAGCCGTCCGCTCGAACGCAAGCACGAACGGCAACGGTTCGAAGTTGGCGTTTGGCAACACGGCGCCGTAGACGTCCTTGCCCTGCAGGTAGCTGCGTCGCGCTTGCCAGAGATCACTTTCGGGTTTGGCGCCAACGTTCACGCCTGGATTATCGTCTGATGAGTTGAGTTGCAACTGGATGAGCTGCCGGTCTTCGCTGTAGCTCTTGTCAATTTCACCAAGCAGGTACGGAGCGTCCCGATAACTTAGCGGATCTTGAAGGGCACGGTCGTCGTCGCGTTGCCAAAGGCTGCTACCGGCGAGGATCGTGCGCAGTTGGGCTCCTGCGCTCACTACCTCCGGATAGGGATGCAGGGCAAGGGAGTCTTCGAGAAACGGTGATACGTTGCCGTTTAGACCTTGCAGGCTCAGGGCGTACACGAGCTTTTGGACATGTGCCAGCTGCTTGAGGTCGACGAGCGCCAATGCAGCCATGCCAGTAGAATATGCGTTCGAGCTGAGAATCCCGAGTGCGTCCTTGCCCCACGGCTGAATCGGCTCAATGCCGGCCTCCTTCAACGCTCGGGACGCAGGGAGCTTTTCGCTCTTATAGTACACATCGCCTTCGCCCATCATGGTCAGTCCGACGTGGCTGAGAATCGTGATGTCAGCTTCGCCGACCGAGCCTTCCGTCGGCATCGCGGGCGTAATGCCCTTGTTCAGAAGCTGAACATACATGTCGGCTACGGCCAGACGCACGCCTGACGCACCGACCAGAATCTGGTTCAGGCGCGTTGCCAGTACCGCGCGGGCAGTCCGCGTATCCATGTCCTGCCCCACTCCAGCAGAGTGCGCGTGCAGGAGCGCTGCATTAAAGCGTTTTGACGCGGCAATGACTTCAGTCGTTAGTTGGCCTTGAGCGTCAACCATCTGACGGTCTTTGTTAAGGCCGACGCCTACCGTGAGACCGTAAATGCGTTGCCCCTGGGCGGCGGCCTCAAGCATCAGCCCATGCCCTTGGTCTACGCGCAACAAGGCTTCGCGCGGGACGATCACTGATTCGCCGTCTGCGATTCTCTCGATCATTTCTGGAGTTGTCGCTTTGCCGTCCAGAACGACGGAGGCATGACATGTCAGTGCTGGTAGCAGCAACAAGGTGCCGATGATTTGGTTGACAGGGTTCCTCATGAATATCTTTCCAAGTTTAGTGAGGGTTGCGTTGGTCTCCGCTTTCTTACTGCCTTGCGCGCTCGTGCGTGACGTCCAAGCGTCGACGACACGAGCGATTAGTATATACATATCGCAGAAACGGCATGTGCGAAATCTGCCGGACACCGGGAAAGTACTAATACCTTATCAAATTAAAAGTCGGACGCGGCACCCACAGTTGCACCTCTAAAACGTCATGTGGGAGCAACGCATACATGCGATCGATGCAGCCGCAGTAGGGCATGCGGGCCTTGCGGATCCGTGCTGGACTTGGCCCCCCGTTCTGCGTGCTTCGGCGGGCGACCGCCGTTCCTGGACGCCCATGCCAGGCAGTACTGGGAAGCTGGCCTTACGTTTATCTTGCGATCACTGCGTAGTCATCGGATTTGACCGGAGAGCGTTTGTGCCGCCGAAGGCAAAGATCCGGCGCGATTGGATTTGCAAGCGATCGGCAAATGTATAGACATAGCTGCCCGGTGCTGGTAGGCTTTTTCATCGGTGCGACACGACGCGCGCAACAAACACTCGTAGAGTTATGGAGGAAAACGATATGCAACCCATTCATCTTGACTATCTGAACGGTCCTGACATTGCGCGCCTGGCGCTGACAAACCAGGAGATTCTGGATGCGGTGGAGAAAGGACTGGATGCACAGGGCCGAGGGCAGACGGTGATTGAACCGCGCATGCACCTGATTCCGGAAAGTTCTGAGAAGGGGCACTTCAATGTGCTGCGCGGGGTAATCCATCCCTTGGGGCTGGCTGGAGTCAAGACGGTTGGAGACTTTGTCGACAACTATAAGCATGGTCTGCCGTCGGAGTTGGCTCTGCTCAATCTGTTCGATCCACAAACCGGCGTGCCGAAAGCCATCCTGGACGCAACGTCGATTACTGACATGCGCACTGGCGCGATAACCGCGCTCGGCGGCAAGTATCTCGCGGGAAAGAACAGCAAGGTGCTCGGCCACATCGGTGCGCGGGGAACCTCATACTGGAATGTGCGGCTTCTTGATCATTTCTTCAATTTCGAGGAAATCCGCGTGCACTCGAAGCGTACCGAAAGCCGTTATGCGTTTGCGGCGAGACTTTCGGAAGATCTTCGCAAGCCAGTACGTGTCGTCGATAGCTGGGAGGCATGCGTGCGCGACGCGGATATCGTTGTCGAGGCATCTCGTCTGCCGGCACCTGAGCCGCTACTCAAGACCGAGTGGATCAAGAAGGGAGCCTTCGTGGTGCCGTACGGAACGATGAGTGCTGTGGAGTTTTCGTTGACGGACATCATGGACAAGATGATCGTCGATGACTGGGGGCAATGCAGGAAAGGTTTACCGTTTGGCGCGCTGCGTGCGCACGTAGACGCAGACAAGCTGAGCGAGGAGACACTACACGCCGAGCTCGGCCAAATCGTTGCCGGGCTGAAGCCAGGACGCGAACGCGACGATGAAACTATTCTTTTCTGGCATCGGGGTCTTAGCCTGAGCGATATCGCACTCGGTCACGCCATGCTCGAAAAAGCGAAGAAACTGGGTATCGGTCAGACGCTGCGCTTTGCGTGATTCGAGAATGAACACTGCGATCTCTACCGGTATCACTTGCAACTCATTCGGAAACACATGAACGATCC
>BBSL01000303.1 GCA_001319865.1 Burkholderia sp. E7m39
TTAACACGGCGGGCGGCGCATCGTGGGTGTCGCTGCACCATGGCGGCGGCGTCGGCATGGGCTTCTCGCAGCACTCGGGCGTCGTGATCGTCGCGGATGGTTCGGACGCCGCGCACGAGCGCCTCGGCCGCGTGCTGTTCAACGATCCCGCGACGGGCGTGATGCGTCACGCGGATGCTGGTTACGAACTCGCGCAGGAGGCGGCGCGCGAAGCCGGTCTCAAGCTGCCGATGCTGGGCCGCTGATTGTGTCGAAGCGAATGACCGCTGCGACGGTCATTCGCTGCCTGGATATCGTGGTACCGGCATGGAGAATTGGCAGCTGCGGTATGCGCTAGGTCGTCGAGTCTCACGTGGGGGCGGCGCTCAATACGTTCGGCGCGTGGTCGCAGCGGGCGATGTATTGCTTGTGGAACCCGGGCGCCCGATGGGGCTTGCCTGTGCAGGGCCGTCCTCTTTGGCTGGCTCGGATTGCGCCTCGCACTTGATCGTTACGTGGTAACCGCCACTGCGCATGCAACGACAGCTCAACAGGATATGACTCAATTCACTCAATCGCTTTTCGCCGATCACGCGTTGCCTGCCCGAAGGCTGGCGCCGAGACGTGCTGCTGCAATGGGACAAGCGCGGCGCACTGCTTTCAGTTACTCCCGACACGCAGCCGCCTTTGGCCGTCGAGCGCGCGAGGGGTCCGGTCTTGCCCGGCATGCCGAACGTGCACTAGCACGCATTTCAGCGCGCAATGGCTGGCCTCACGGAATATCGGGCTGCATTGGGCGCAGGCACCGTCGACAGTTTCTGGAGCTGGCGCGACCTGATGTACCGCTTCGCGTCGCGCATCACGCCGGAAGGGCTCGCATCGATCGCACATTGGCTGTACATCGAGATGTTGAAGGCGAGATACACATCCGTCTGCGAGTTTCATTACGTGCATCACACGCAGGACGGCCAGCGCTATGGGAACGCGGCCGAACTCGCGCAGCGCGTGATCGATGTCGCGGGCACAAGTGGCATCGGCATCACGATGCTGCCCGTGCTGTATCAGTCCGCGGGCTTCGGCGGACGGCCGCCGCGCGACGATCAGCGGCGCTTCATCAATACGCCAGACGGTCTGCTTATGCTGCTAGATACGCTGCGCCGCGAGCGTCCCGAACATGGCGGGTTGCGTTATGGTGTCGCACCGCATTCGCTGCGTGCAGTCTCGAACGACTCGCTGCGCGCGCTGCTGAACGGACTCGATGCGATGTCACCGGGAGCGCCCGTGCACATCCATATCGCCGAACAGGCGGCGGAAGTGGACGCGTGCATCGCAACGCAAGGCGCGCGATCTGTGCAATGGCTGCTCGATCGTTTCGATGTCGATCAACGCTGATGCCTCGTGCACGCGACGCATATTGACGCCGATGAGACGGTACGGCTCGCCAAGTGCTGCGCGATCGGAGGGCTGTGCCTGACGACGGAAGCGAATCTCGGCGACGGCATTTTTCCCGCGCGTGATTATCTCGAGCAAAGAGGGCACATCGGCGTCGGCAGCGACAGCCATATCGGCGTTGACTGGCGCGCGGAACTGCGGCTGCTCGAATACGGTCAGCGTCTGTCGAGCCGACAGCGCAACGTATCGGCGTCGACGCAATCGCCACATGTCGCGGACCGTCTCTATGCCGCCTCGCTGGAAGGCGGCGCGCTCGCGACGGGTCGCGCCGTCGGCGCCTTGAAAATGGGATCTCGCGCCGATTTGATGGTGCTCGATGCGAACCGTTCGAACAAACACCCGTCCGCGACGTGTACGTGGGCGGCGGGAAAGTAGTACACGATGGCAAGCATCACGGCGAAGAGCGTGCGTATGCGCAGTACCGCGCCGCGCTTGCTGAATTGCTGAAGTGAAGCCTCGAAGCAAGTCTGCGAGTGCGTTCTACGTCCGTCATGCTGACTGGGAGACCGCGCAGCTACCCCGGCGCAGAACGAGACTAGGCTGACTCGACGGTGAAGACCTAGCAACTCAGAGCTGTCACGGGTTCCCGCACGTGCTTGTGCGAAAATCCTGTATACACGGCATGACGCGCCCTAGCGGGAATGCGACGTCGCGCGTTATGGGCAGCATTCCAGAGCTGACGGAACCCGCTATGCCGTCGATGTTCAAGGGTTTGTGCGGCAAGGCTGTCTCTGGCGGCTGTTGCTAAACCGCATCCTGTTGCATTCGACGTTGCGTTCGTCGAACCTTATCGGCTCGCGACATTCCTCGGCGCATTTCCGGGACTTTGCCGCGCATTGCTTGCCGTGTTCGTGCGTGTGCTTCTCACACTCAGCGGCGCAAGCATCGCAGATCGAGGCACAACGAAGAATTTCATTTGAACGACTGCTACCACGAGCCATGACAGCAGACGGTCAGCGACGTCCATGTCCGACTTGATGCATCAGCCATCTCAGCTAAGTTCTGTTCGAAAGGCATGCGGTTGCTCAATGGTCGTATGCCGGAGTGTGCATGCGTCTGCGTTTTAATGTCTATACAAGAAGGGCGGTTCGCCAAGGGTGAAAATGGTGGTTTCAAGTCTTGGAAGCGGTTAGCACAATACGCAGAATCAGCCAATGCCGCACTTTTACAGCAATTGACGTGCGCATGACGTGCGCATTTGGCAGGTTTTCATTGGTGTAGGGAGTGAGTGGAGTAAGGGTTTACCGCATTCCGCCCACCACACGCAGTCTTATATATTTGTATATACATGCGCGACGCCGCCCAACTTGTATGATCCTGGTTGGCGTCGACGCGGACCGGCGGCATATCCGACGCAGTCAGGTCAGCATAGTGTTATCTGGAGCAATGTGATGAATGAAACTGTTGACTCTCGTAGGGCATGGGTGACTGTGGGCATGGTGTTTTTATTCATGCTCATTAACTTTGCCGACAAGGCTGTTATCGGCCTGTCGAGTACCTCGATCATCAAAGAGCTCGGCCTCACGCATGCACAGTTTGGTGCGCTCGGGAGTGCCTTTTTCATCCTCTTTTCGATTTCAGGTGTTGTGGTCGGCTTCTTGTCAAATCGCATCAGCACCAAGGCAATCATGTTCACCATGAGCATAGTATGGGCAATCACGTTGCTGCCGATGGCGGGTACCGTAACCCTTACCGTGTTGCTTGCAAGTCGCATAGTGCTCGGGGCGGCTGAAGGGCCGGCGTTTCCCATTGCATTGCACGCCGTCTACAAATGGTTCGGCGACGCCAAACGAGCGGTCCCTAGCAGCGTAGTCGCATGCGGTGCCGCATTCGGCACGGGCATCGTGGCGCCACTGCTCACTTGGATCATCGTGCACTTCGGTTGGCACGCTGCCTTCATGGTGCTCAGCGTGATCGGCTTCTGTTGGGCCATTCTGTGGTTAGTGTTGGGCAAGGACGGTCCCCTCGATCGTCGTGCAGGGAAGAGCGGCGTCGACTCGACGCTGAAAATTCCTTACGTACGATTGTTATTCAGCCGTACCGCACTGGGCGTATTCATTGCAGGTTTTGCCGCTTACTGGATCATCGCGCTGAACATAGTATGGCTCGCAAATTATTTGGTCCGAGGCTTGCATCTCACGCCTTCATACGCGGCTTGGATCGTACTGCTGCCATCGGTGATGCAGTTGGTACTCTCGCCGATATGCGCATTCATTTCGCAAAGCATGACGAACGCTGGATATTCCAGTCGCTACTCCCGGGGCTTATTTGGTTGCGCGTGCGTAGCGATCGCGGGCGTCGCCATGATATGTCTGCCACTGGCACCGGTCGGCCCGCTTAAGATCGCGCTGATCGGCTTAAGTTTCTCGATCGGCAGCGTGATCTTTCCCCTCGGGACTACATTAATCGGCGAAATCAGCCCACCTTCGCAACGGGGCGCCATGCTCGGTATTACGAATTCGATTCATACTCTTGCGGGGCTTATTGCGCCCGTCGCAATGGGAGTCATCGTCGATGTTGGCGTCGATCCGGTGGAGGGCTTTCGGACCGGATATATGAGCGCAGGTCTATTGGTCGTCACCCTCGGTTTGATAGCTGCCTGTCTTATCGATCCGACGTCCGATCTGGGCCGGTTTCGGCGACTTGGCTTTGGGGCAAGGGAAAACCGCGATGATCATCTCAACGATCTCACGGACGTACAGACCGCTAGCAGGCAGTCTAAGGACGTTTCCCTCATGCACGCGGTCTCGCGCGATAGCGATAGTTTCCTGCAAATTCTGTCGAGGTCTGGATGGGTCCGGATACAGCGGTGAGCGAAGGCTATTTATTTCGACATCCTCTGCGCGAGCAGATGAACCTGAAGCACCCGCTGGTACGTCTGGCCGATCTGATCAACTGGGATCGGCTGGGCACGTAGATGAGCGCGAGCTTCGTCTCCCGCAAGGGTCGGCCGGCCACCTCACCGAGGTTGATTGCTGGCTTGTTGTATCTCCAGCATGCGTTCGATCTGTCAGACGAGGAAGTGGTCTGGCAATGGGTGGAGAACCTGTATTGGCAGGTCTTTACCGGTGAGACGTACTTGCAGAGACCGAGCCGCCGGTCGATCCGTCGAGTCTGACGCGCTGGCGCAAGCGCCTTGGAGAAGCCGGCGTTGAAGAACTGCTGGCCGAGACGATCGAAGCGGCGAAGCGCGCAAACGTGATCAAGGCAGCAAGCGCGAAACGCGTGATCGTCGACACGACAGTCATGCAAAAGGCGATCGCCCATCCAACCGATTCGCGCCTGCTCGAACGGTGTCGCGAACATCTGGTGAAGGCTGCGGCACGGCACGGATTGAAGCTGCGGCAGAACTACAACCGCGAGGCGCCGCACCTGGCGCGTCAGATTGGTCGCTACGCACATGCGAAGCAGTGCAAGCGCATGAGGAGGGCCCTGCGCACGTTGCGCTCGCGCGTTGGCCGGGTGATGCGTGACGTGGAGCGTCAGCTCGAATCGGTTGCTGACACCGGGCGCAGTGCGCTGCAGGAGTTGATCGGTCGCACCAGGCGGATCCTGTCGCAGAAGCAGAAGGACAGGAACAAGCTTTACGCCTTGCATGCACCGGAAGTCGAATGTCTGGCCAAAGGCAAGGCGCGTACGCCGTACGAGTTCGGCGTCAAGGTGTCGATCACGACGACCCACAAGGAAGGGCTCTGATCGGCGCGCGCTCGATCCCGGGCAATCCGTATGACGGCCATACGCTGGCCGAGGCGCTGGAGCAGGCGGCGATCCTGAGCGACGTGCAGCCGGAAGTGGTCATTGTTGATCGGGGCTACAATGGCGTCGTTGTTGATGGCGCAAGGATCTATCACCCGGGTTTGCGACGCGGGATCACGCGCGGACTGCGCGCGATGATCCGCAGGCGAAGCGCGATCGAGCCGGCCATCGGTCACATGAAGGCGGACGGCAAGCTCGATCGGAACTGGCTCAAAGGTGCGCTCGGTGATGCGGTACACGCAGTGCTGTGCGGCGCCGGTCATAACCTGCGGATGATTCTTAGAAAGCTGAGGCTTTTTTACGGCCGTGTTCTGATCGCTTTGCTCAACCGCTCAATCACGGTGGTCTTCCAACCGTGTGGATAGCTGCTTGCAGTGCACGCGACAGGAGCGCGTGATCGCCGACCTTGCGCGGCGGGCGCTGGGAATTTCTGGAGGATCGGTCAAGGCGAGGCCGCGGCTCTCAGCGATACGCGAGTGAACCGGTCAGCAGGGAGCAAGTGACGAACAGACGCCCCAGGCGCGTCGTTGGAGTCAATCGCCTTCTCGGTCGCTGTGCGTCGCGGTCTTGTCATGCCTGCGAACCAGGGGAAAGTGCACCACGTTCTCACACGCGGCAATGCGTTCCGGAAGTGACATGCCCGACGTTGACGACATCACGTTCGTCATTTGTATCGTGCCATGGTTTTTACCGCCGAACTTGTCGCGGCACGGTCTCATGAACGGGAACTAAGCGAAAACTTAATACCTGCCGCTCAGTTTGTATCTGCTAGCAGGATGCCAGAGGGTAACATCACTCGCGATTTGCCCATGAGCGCGCGTCCGGCGTCGCAGCACTAGACACGGCTCGCCTATTGGCATCAATAGCGCTTGCCTTACCATCGCATTAGTCTTTCGTGCCGTTATCCAGTATTCCGCGCCTTGTGCCGGCGCAACGCGCATCATATATTCATTCGGGGTCTCGGCCTCGAAATCTTGATCCAGATAGTCAGGGAAAACGAGACTATTGACGTACCGGTCCTCGAATTGTATCGGCGTATCGTTGTCGAAATGCACGATGCGGGAGTGAAATGCTGTCCCGGTTTGGGGCAACTCCAGCGTTTGCAGCGCGGGGGCGTCTTGGGTTGACTCAAGAAGCAGGATCTTGCTGCGATGCGCGTCACCACGTGAGCGGATCTCGTCGGCAATACTGCGGATTTCGATCACGGTCGATTGATAGCGACGGTCGGTGATAAAGGTTCCGCGTCCGCGTACACGCGTTAAAACGTTTTCACCCACAAGCTCCCGTAGTGCACGATTTACCGTCATTCGCGACAACGAAAATTCGCTTGCCAAGGAGAGTTCGGTCGGAATCATGTCTCCCAGGCGCCACTGCCCTGTTTCGATCATCTTGCGAACATAGTCCTTCAGTTGCTGATACGCCGGCGTCGCCGTCGTCCCATTTTTTCGGTATTCATAGGGATGTTTACAGGGAACTAGAAAGATAATTGTATAGGCATTTCGGAAGCATCTCGGGTCTCTAGGGGATATAGCGTCGAATTCATCGCAGTAGCTCTCCGCGAAGTGGGCGTCATCGTATCCTGAGTTGGTCCAGCAGCGTTCGAGACGCTCCCAATGCAGCACGACAGTTGGCGTGTTCGTTAGACACCATGCGGGAACGAGACCCGTTTCGCTAACCTTCAACGCGCGCCGCACGTCATGCCGCCGAGTCGCAGTATCGGCGGCGAACACCAAGCATGCCTTGCACGCAACCAGTCCTTAACGACGGTCTGCAAAAATCCTGGCGTTGAGCGGCAGGTGGAAGTAAGACGGATGTTCTGGAGAGAGTCGATGACGGAACTCGGTCTCGGTCTGGATGCGACGACAAAGCGAACGCACAAGCGGGAGCTGCGGATGAGATGGACCATGTTGTGCCGTGGCGCGCTCAGGCGTGAAGGCTTCCCAGTCGGACCAAGCACGTCGGCGCGCTGATAGCGTAAGCGCGCACTCGCCACATCAGCCCATCTAAGGTTTTCATGGCCGACTGTTGTCCCAGAGGCGTTCCAACTCATAGTCTCAATCCCTGTACCTCGACGCCAGTCGCTGGGCGCAAGAACTGATGAAAAAGGGCTATCGTTTTTTGCGCCGGATTACGCGCGCAATCCTGCGAATCTTGCATTTTTGGCGCTTCAGAGGTGGCCCCGGAGATTCAGAGAGCGACGTAAGTGGAGCGACTGGCCTCTGAGACCCGACATAATGCCGGCAAGGACACCAGACGATGACAAAAAGAACCCGGCGCACTCACCCAGCGGCGTTCAAGGCGAAGGTGGCGTCGGCCGCTGTCCGAGGCGAATGTACGCTGGCCGAACTGGCTTGGTATTCCGAGGTTTATCCGAACCAGATCACGGAGTGGAAGCGGCAATTGCAGGAGCGCCTGACGAATTCGGCTGGAATGAGCCGGGTGACGTGACCACGCGCGGCAAACCAGCGTCCCCAGTGATGAGACGAACCGCACGCCTCCATCGCGACGTGGCATCGAGGCAGTTGCTCGGCCCACCGCATGAACGCTTCGCGTCGCAGCGCGCGCCGCCGCAGTACTGCACCCGTAGCGTCGAGCACGCAGACCGCGAAGATGTCCTTTGCCAGGTCAATGCCGACGGTAGTAAGCTGGTCCATGACTTCCCCCTCCTGTTCCGATTGATGGATGGCACCTCAATCATGGCACTTGATGCCTGCGACTTCAGCGCCGCACGGGGACGGGGAAGTCCCTCACATTCGAAAAGCCCGTTCTCGAGCGCGGGCGCGGCGATGTTTGAACATGGGATCGACGCGTTCGGTGCTCTTTCGGACGCGCAGCTTGTGGGCGTCGCCCGATGATGCATTTCCAGCGACTGCTACCGTCGTTTGCGCCTGCTTCGGCATTAACCACTTCGCTATTCTTCTCAAATTCTGTGCTGTTGCAGCCAAAAGGAACTCGTCGTGGGTGCCTGAAGGTCCTCGCAACCGTAGGACGATCCAGCTTCGTGACGCGTTCGAGGTGAGCAAACGAGTGTGCGCAGAGTCACGTCGTGGACCGGTGCGTGTTCGGCCAGCAGCCGTTTTATGTCGTCGGGGGGCAGGCTCTTCTCGAAGCCGAAATTGCGGGGCCACCGGAGGTCCGCGTCCATGTAGGCCTTCTCCAAGTAGTCACGGTACTCGCCCGCCTCGACCTTCACGGTCGATACGTCGCTTTCTGGCCTTACCGCGCGAGCACCTGCGCCTTCTCCTTTTTCACCATTTCGTCGACGTAGGCGAGACTACAGCCCGGACGTGTCGATCACCGGATCGACGCGTTCCGTCAACTCAAGCTTCACCTCGGGTTTGTCCGTCAGGAGCTTCGCTATCGTGTCGAGCTTCTTACGCGTCGCAACGGTCAGCGCCGACGAGCCTGGCGAGAACGCAGTGTAGTGCAAGTGCTCGGCCGTATGCGCCGCGCTCTCGTCACCTCCGAACGCGTTGGCGAGGAGAGTGAACGGCGCGGTGACGGCACGCTCGATAAAGTGCCGGATCGCGCTCCAGATCACGCTACCGAGGCTGAATCGCGGGTTCGACAGCGAACCCGACACAGGAATGTTGAGATCGATCTCGCCACGGCGATTCTTGAGCAAGGCAATGGCGAGCTTCACGGGGAGCCTGGTCTTCGTTCTATTCTCGACGTGCCGACCGCACTTCAGCCGAGAGATGGACAGATGATTGTTCGCCGTTAGTATGTCTTTCGCGAACTAATAGTGCTCATCGACGTTGAGCGTGCTCCTCGTGATCGGATAGGCGGCGTACTTTAGGGAGTACGGCGTGAGATTGCGCAGTTCGACGTAGTGCGCTCGCGCTCACGTCGATCGATGGCTTGTCTGCAAGCGGATTGACCGTGCCCCGAATCGATATCGGTCCGTTGCCGGCAAGGTTTGCGCTAATGTCGATGGACGCAGGCTCGCGTGCAGCGGTGCCGAACGCGCCGATTGTTCCCGTGATGTCGACGAGGTCGGCACCATAGTTTGGCCTGGCGAAGTTGTCGGTGTAGTTTACATGTCCCTGCAGAAGCACGACTTCGCCCGCTCGGACATGAAGCGGCGGGCCGGGCTGTTGCACGGCGTTGTGCTCGAGCACGACGGTCGACTCAGGATGGTGAACTGTGGTGGTCCCGGACAGCGCGGGTGGGGACGCTACATGTTGACGAGCCAATATGTAATTGAGCTCAGCCTGCCCTGCGCATTAAGCAGCACGCTGCCGGAGAATTGCGAGAACGTGACGCGGCCGACGTCGATGTTGGTGCCGTGACTGTTGTAGCGCGCGTTCGTCCGCGCGAGCACGAGCGACCGCCAGCCGACAAGCGGCGCGGATGTGACCCTGTCAAGCAAACGGACTCGAGCAAAGCCGCGCCGCCCCAGTACGACGCCTTCAGCTCGTTTTTCGCCATGCCGAGCTTGACGGCGCCCCCTGCGATGAGAAACACACGCGCGACGGCGGTATTAAGATCACTGCTGAAATGCGGCTCGAACTGCGCCACATCGAGCCGGCTCGCATGCAACGTGAAGCCGCGTTGTCCCGCTGTTTCTGCACCAGGATGTCGAGTTCGGCGCCATGCTCATCAACCGCGCGCCATAGCAGATAAGGTTCACCACGCAACGATACAAATACTTCATCAACTAGGTGGTGCCCGGCCTCCGGCGAACTGCCTTGACGCGACGTGCGAAGCCTGAAACAAACGTCTCGCACCACCGGCGGACCGTCTCGTAGCTGACGACCACGCCACGTTCAAATAGCAGCTCTTCGATGTCGCGCAGACTCAACTGAAAGCGAAAGTACCAGCGAACCGCGCAACTGATGACGACTGCCGGAAAGCGATGGCCGTGATAGAGCGATTTCGTCTTTTTCATCGCCACATGTTACGCGACCAGTTCAGCAACGTGACAACGCCCTGGTTTCCCATCCCCTTGTCAGGGTTCTCGGCGGAAAGCAACCCGTCACATCCGTCCGTTCCCAGTGGGTCTGCCGGTCGACTTCCCGATTGATCGCGACGGGCGAATACTCGCATGCAAATATAGTGACCACGTTTATGACCAGTGGCCGGTCAGCGACTTGCAGACCATCGCCGGAAAAGCTCCGTAGAGGTGCCACGCGACCCGCCCGACAGTCGATGGATAGCCTGCCCCGAAGTACCTGCCTGAAAGCACTCTGTCTTTCATGGCACGTCAGTTCGGCCCGTCCTCGGGCGGTACAAGTTGGGCGAGCGCTGGCGCAATCACCCCTTCCAGCAGCACTTTTTCCGGACGAACGCGCGCCAGGACGCGAACACCCATCAGAACGCCAAGCAGGTGCCGGGCGAGGACTGCGGCCGGCTGTGATTGCGTAATGGTCCCGTCGGCCTGACCTGTTCTGATGCACCCGAGAAAAAAGCCTTCGATACGGGTAAGAACGCCGGCGATGATCTTCTGGAACTCAGCATCGTGCGGTGCCATCTCCAGGGCCGAGTTCACGAGCATGCAACCCTTATGCTGGCGATCGTTCAACGAGCGGCGCAGGATCTCGTCGAAGAACGAGTGAATCGCCTCAAGGGGAGGGAGCGCTTCGCACCGCCGTATGCGGTTGCCTATGCTATCGCTTACGTAGCGATCGAGCGCAGCCCGGAACAGGCCGCGCTTGTCTCCATACGCGTTGTAAAGGCTTGCGGCGGTGAGACCTGTTTTCCCGGTGAGATCTTTCACCGACGTCGCCTCGTAGCCGAACCTCCAGAAGCACTGGACCGTTGCGTCGAGCACTGTCTGTTCGTCAAATTCCCTTGGTCTCGCCATCTCTGTCACCTGGATCCATCATGGCGCAGCGAGCTTGCTAACTTCGCTGCGATGAGCGATTATAGAATGTGCGTTCTAAAACGAAAAGGGCGCGACCTGAATATGCCTTGGGTGCATCGTGCCCCGTGGAGGCATCGCGTGGAGGAGAAGCGTCATGGGACTGCAGGAGCAACTGGACAGCTTCAGGGCGGAGTTTGCGCTCACTGCGCCACCCGGGCGCGTCGCGCTCTACGAGGCCAGGATCGACGAACTGCGTGCCAGGTTCGCGCTGGACCGGGCAGTCGGAACTGGCGATGAAGCGCCGGACTTTTCGCTACCGGACGTACATGGCAATCCGATCTCGCTTTCCGGTCTGTTGCGGCACGGACCCGTCGTGGTTACGTTTTATCGCGGCGAATGGTGTCCCTACTGCAATATCCAGTTGCGGGCGTATCAGGCGATCCTTCCTGAGTTGGCCGCGCTAGGCGCCCGGCTGGTCGCGATCTCGCCGCAGCTGCCCGACGGTTCGCTGACGACTGCGCAGACTAACGCACTGACCTTCGATATCCTGAGCGATGCAGGGAATTCCGTCGCGCGCCGCTTCGGGCTTGTTTATGCACTGCCCGAGGACCTACGTGAGGCACTGCGCTCGAACAACAAGGCGTTGCCTGCGCTCAATGGCGACGGCAGCAGGGAATTGCCGGTTCCCGCCACCTATGTGATTGCTCCGGATGGGCGCATTGTGCTCGCCGGTATCGCGGTCGATTACCGCAAGCGCCTCGAACCGGATGCGATTCTCGCTGCCCTGAAAGCGCTTTTACCGGCCTGATCGATGGCAAGCGGCAAGGTATCGGGTGCGGCGGCCGTTGACCCTGAGCAGGCGCAGCGAAAAGCCTCACGCATACGACTGTCGGGGTTCGCCTGGGCAGCGCTCACGGTCATGATCTTCTCGGGCTGGTTTGTCGTGACACGGCTCGGTGTCATCCGCGAGCTTCGCATCTGGGACATTGCCGCGCTTAGGTTCGGCATCGGCGCCATCCTTCTCGCGCCAACTGTCGTGCGCCGGGGCTCCCGCCTGTCTGCCGCCGCCTGGGGCGAGGGTTTGATATTTGCGGTGTTGTGGGGCGTGCCTTTCGTACTGCTCGTCGCGCTCGGGTTGAAGCTGACTTCGGCGGCTCAGGCCGCGTCTGTCGCACCGACGTTGATGCCCGTCTTCGCCGGCGTGTTGGGTTGCGCTTTCCTGCGTGAGCGGCAGGGAAGGTCACGCTGGATTGGCTATGCGGCGATCATTACAGGGCTCGTCTGCCTGGTGGCTGCCGGTGTAGCAGCCCATGGCAAACCCAATCCTTTTGGCATCTTCGCACTGACGGCCGCTGCCGCGATGTGGGCCATCTACACGCTGCTGTTTCGACGCAGCGGCCTGACACCGGTCCAATCCGCTGCGCTGATCTGCCTCTGGTCGATGGCGCTTTATCTTCCAGTCTATCTGTTCCTCGGCCTCAGCCGGTTCAGCCTCGCCTCCCCGGGCGAGATCGCCATGCAGGGGCTCTATCAAGGCGTGCTGATGAGTGGCGTCGCGCTCATCACCTATAACCGGGCCGTTTCCCTGCTCGGCTCTTCGGCTGCCACTGCTGTCATTGCGCTGCTTCCTGCTGTTGCCTCGGTTCTCGCCATACCCGTTCTCGGCGAAACGCCGTCGCTGGCCGAAGGTGTGTCGATCGTCGTCATCGTTTTCGGTGTACTGCTCGCTTCCAGGCCCGCGCCCGCGCGCATTGCAGCAGTGCGGCGTGCATCAACCCATTCGCAAACCTGAAGGTACCTCCATGATCCGCTTTTACTTCCACCCCACGCCAAATCCGGCCAAGATTGCCCTGTTTCTCGAGGAGACGGGTCTTCCCTACGAGATGGTCCCCATCGATACGAGCAAGGGCGAGCAGCACACGCCGCAATTCCGCGCGATCAACCCCAACGGCAAGGTGCCTGCCATCGTCGATACAGTCGGGCCGGGCGGCAAGGAAGCGCGCGTGTTCGACTCCACGGCGATCCTGCTCTATCTGGCGGAGAAGACCGGCAAATTGCAGGGCGCACCGGAGGACAGACCCGAGCTGCTTTCGTGGCTCCTGTTCCTTGCCTCCGGTCTGGGGCCATTTTCGGGCCAGGCAGTGCACTTCCAGTTCGCCGCGCCCGAAGGGCTCGACTATGCGGTGAACCGTTATCGACGCGAGGCCGAGCGCCACTACCAGGTTCTGAACGACCATCTGGAAGGGCGGACGTACATCGTCGGTGAAACGTACACAATCGCGGATATATCGGCATGGGGATGGCTCGACCGCGCTTCGCGTGTGCTCAAGGGGGCCGAGGACCCGCTGGGGTCGTTTCCCAACCTCAAGCGGTTGTTCGAAACAGTCGACGCACGCCCAGCGGCGGCCCGCGCCAGAGCAGTCGGCAAGGACCACGAGTTCAAGAAGGTCAACGACGAAGAGACTCGTCGCGCGCTCTTCCCGTCCAACTATCCGCTGGTTGGCTGAATCGGCACTGAGCCGTTACGGAGAACTGCATGGCTGATTCAACCGACTATATTCCCCCGAAGGTCTGGACCTGGAACAAACCCAGCGGCGGCACCTTTGCGAACATCAACCGACCGGTCGCCGGGCCGACACATGAAAAGGTGCTGCCTGTCGGGCGTCATCCGCTGCAGCTTTATTCGCTGGGCACCCCCAATGGCGTAAAGGTCACGATCCTGCTGGAGGAACTGCTCGCAGCCGGCTATTCGGGGGCCGAGTATGACGCCTGGCTGATCAGGATCGGCGAGGGTGAGCAGTTCGGCAGCGGCTTCGTGGACATCAATCCGAACTCGAAGATCCCCGCGCTGCTGGATCGCAGCGGGCCGAAGCCTGTACGCGTGTTCGAGTCGGGCTCGATCCTGCTGTACCTGGCCGAAAAGTTTGGGGCGTTCCTTCCGAAGGATGTGGCGGCACGCACCGAAACGCTCAACTGGCTGTTCTGGCAGATGGGCAGCGCGCCGTACCTGGGCGGCGGCTTCGGCCACTTCTACGCCTATGCGCCAACGAAGATCGAGTATGCGATCGACCGTTTCGCGATGGAGGTGAAGCGCCAGCTCGATGTGCTCGACCGGCATCTCGCCGACAGTGAATATCTCGCCGGTGACGATTACACCATCGCCGATATGGCGGTGTTCCCCTGGTACGGTGGCCTTGTCAAAGGCTGGCAATACGGTGCCGCGGAATTCCTGTCCGTGCATGACTACACGAACATTCAACGCTGGGCCGACATGCTTCTCGCGCGGCCGGCAGTAAGACGTGGCCGCATGGTCAACCGGACGAGCGGTGACCCTTCCGGGCAGCTTCGGGAGCGTCACGATGCGAGCGATTTTGATACGGCGACACAGGACAGGATGGAGGCAGCGCGATCATGAAGATATAGGGCAAACGCAGGAGATGCTCGTCACTGTCGTCGAGC
The DNA here is from genome assembly GCA_001319865.1 of Burkholderia sp. E7m39. Classification (GTDB taxonomy): domain Bacteria; phylum Pseudomonadota; class Gammaproteobacteria; order Burkholderiales; family Burkholderiaceae; genus Paraburkholderia; species Paraburkholderia bengalensis. Next base: position 14,453 of record BBSL01000303.1, read on the forward strand.
CGGGCTCGTTTTCCACGGCCGCGGGGCGCCTGATGCCCAGACAACCGGCCGTCTCAAAGTCGATTGCGCATCTCGAGGAGCATCTGAACGTGCGGTTGCTGCTCCGCTCGATGCGCGGGCTTGCGCCAACCGATGCGGGGCTCTGTTTCTACGAACACGCCCGTCGTGTTATCGACGAAGCGGATCGAGCAGGGAGGCCGTGCGCGAATCGGCCGAGAGCCTGACAGGCCGTCCGTGGAAGTATGGGTATGTGACCGTTCGTCGAGGTGGGAGTCAAACCTGGCGGCGCTTTCCGGGCAGTAGTTGTAGTCGGCTGCCTTCCGCCTGCGGTGACGTGGCGGTTCCGCCAATCATTGACTGGCGACAGGCGGGCGCGCCGCAATGACATGCGTACTGCGCCCGGACCTCATCGGTGAGCTCGCCATCAATGACAAGGCCGTAGTCGATAAACAGTTCATTCCCGGCGTCGATCGCGCAGAGCGCGTGAATGAACACGCGATCGCCGACCTCGATGGCCTCGCAGTTGGGTTCGCACGCGTGATTCAGAAACCGGGCGCTGTTGCCACTCCGGCTGCCGTCAATGTCGCGTCCGTCTGAGAGGCCAAAAACAAGCGTGTGGCCGGCATCCGATCGCTTACGCGGGGCCGCACGTCGCCAACTGGTGACTTCTCCCTTGTACTCGATGAGACGCTCGCCTGCCTCCAAACTCTGCAGGGCAAACAGCCCCGTGCCGTGCACGGGCGAATGTCGCGCCGAAATGCGTCGCGCTCGGCGCATGGTGTCGTTTCCTTCAGTAGGCGCCCGGGGCAGACGGCGCCGGTGCAGCCGGATCATACAGTGACACCGGCGATGCACGTGAACGTAACGTGCAACTAACTGTCGGGCGCGCGTCGGCCACCGACTAGCTCCGCCAGAACCGCAGCTAGCAGAGCAGGGCGTCGCTGCTCGAGCCCCGTGAATCGCTCCCGCCGTGGCCGAAGCCGCTCCATCTGCGCTAAGGTGTGTGCTCCGGCCCGTCCCGCGGCCATCCCTGAAAGGAAATTGAATGAACAAGCAGGAGCTCATCGACGAAGTCGCTGCCAGCACGGGCCAAAGCAAGTCCAGTACAGGCGAGGCGATTGACGCGATTCTCGAGGCGGTCACATCCGCCGTCACGCGGGGCGAGACGGTACAACTGATCGGCTTCGGATCGTTCGCAAGGGGTGCCCGTTCAGAGCGCGTCGGACGCAATCCCTCGACGGGCAAACCCATTACCATCCCGGCCGCGAAAACCGTCAAGTTCACTGCAGGCAAAGCGTTCAAGGACGCCGTCAACGGGGCCTAGCGTGGCGGGCGCGCGCAGGACAGCTTGCCGGCGCGAAATGCCCGCCTCCCTGCGCGCCGCGACGGTCCTGACGATTCTCCCGGGCGGTGACCGTAGACGAGGTGGCGGACCGCCAGTGTCCTGCAGCGCATGGTCCGCTTTCGTACCACTGCTCCGCCCGATACCACCTTCGAACGTGCCGTGAGGCATCGATGTGACGCGGGGAAGTTGGCGGCTTGTATTGGGCGCGGTCCGGGGACGCGCCGACGCCTGGAGCGTTGAACTCGCAGCACCCGACGAGCGGCCTACACTGTTAATACGGCATCACTGCCGGATCGGAGGTTGCCATGACCCGAAAGTTCTCTGATATTTTCAGGCGGCGTCCATTGACGGGCGCACCGGATGACGCGGCCCACGGGGAATCCCAGGTGCAACGCGATGAGCTCATGCGGTCTGCACAGGCGCAGGCGAAAAAGCTCTGGGACACGATCGGTCGTCGTCGCCACAGGGATGCGCGTGGCCGTTAACATAAGCTGCAAAGGGCGACTGCGCCCGTCGTTCGCCCG
>BBSL01000304.1 GCA_001319865.1 Burkholderia sp. E7m39
AGCAAGACGGCGGCACGCCGGAAGAAGCGGGGGTAGACGCGATGGAACAAGGACCTCGCGTGCGGAAAGAGAACACCAGGCGAATCGGGCGCAAGGTGCCAGCCTGCCCGCCGATCGGTGCGCTGATGCGCTACGGCGAGCGGATCGTCCGCGTGATCGCCGAAGCCAGCGGCCAGCGCGTGATCATCGAGTCAGTCAATGAGGACGGCCGCGCCTTTCGCAGCACGGTGAAATGGATTAGCCTGAGCGCTCTTCACGATCAACTCTTCTGAGCGCGATGACGACGCAGCCGACCGCACAGCAGCTCGATATCTTCGCCGACAGCCGCGACGTGGTGTTGCGCAACGGCGTCCTCGATCAGTTGCAGCGCCGCGATGGAGCGGCCGCGCGAGCGGCCCTGGAAGAACTGGCCGCCGAATATCCGGGCGACGGCGCGCTGTGCGCGATGACCGTGCTGGTCCGTGAACTCGAAGGTGGTTCCACAACGCCCTTCGCGGATCACGCGGCGCTGGCCATCGCCCGCCGTCACCACGAGAACGAGGTAGTGCCCGCCGTGGGGCGGGTGCTGCCCGCGCAGGACGTACAACGGTGGCTCGCGCCGTGCTGGTGCTCGCTCGCGCAGCGGGCCTCAGCCCTGGCGTTTCGCGGGGCCGAGGCCGGCAATCGTGCCGAAAATCACGCTGCGCCGCTGTGGCTTCGCGCGGGCGAATGGTCGGCTGCGGGAGCAGCGGTCGAAGCCATTGAGTCGTGGTGGCGGATCCCGGCACCGCTCGCATGGATGACCGAGGTGCGCTACCGGGTGGCCGGACTGGATGCCGCGTGGCCGCTGCTCGCGGAACTGGCGTGGCTGGCGCCGGCGCGGTTCGCGGCGTTACTGTCCGCGCTGGGCGACGCTTCCCTTGACGCGCTGCGCCGGCGCTTCGATGCGGCGTTTTCCGACACGGGGTAGTCGCCCCATGATTGTTCAAGTCATTGATCAATATGGGGTTTCAGGATCAAATCGCCCGATTTTGAGCCATTTCGGACATTCATGTGGGCTGGGATATAGGTCGGCGATGTTGACTGATTGCCGACGGTGGCGGTGTGGAGCAGCCGTGCGGTAGTTTCCTGCATCGCGATGCGCTCCTAGATGTCCTTTTCACGCGGGCACATTTGTTCGGCGTTGGTCGGGGCTGGTCTCACTTGCGCATTAATCACTCAACGATGAGCATGAAGATGCCGAGAAAGATAAGATCCTAAATACAACATGTGGCGGGTTTGCACGCTAGAATTGCGCGAATTCCACAAGCTAACGTGCATCATGAGTGACCAGTTTGATTCAACGGCGGTAGTCGAATTCTTGGAACACAGCCCGCTGTATACCCCACGAACCTTCCCGTACCCGTCGCCGGGCACGACGGTCAACCTGACGGAGATCAATGACGAGTGCGAAGTCTGTGAGGAGCGTCGCCCGTTTCAGAACGCGGGGAAGGGCTTGGTGAGTTTCAACCATGCAGAGGACGGAAATCTCTTCTTCAACTACACGTGCGTATCTTGCAACGAAAGTAAGCGCCAAATTTACCTGAGATATTCGGTCGCGGACGAAAAGCTGGCTGTTGAAAAGTTCGGTGAGTGGCCTAAGAAGAGACTCAAGCGGGATAAGAACCTGCAACGCTTTTTCAAGGACGATCGCGATAACTTTGAAAAGGCAATCGTATGCCTCGCCAATGGCTACGGCGTAGCGGCTTTTGCCTACTTCCGCCGAATCCTCGAAAACAACATCGTGCAGCTATTAGAGCTTGTGCGCGAGGATGCAAAAGCATCGGGCGCGGCGAAGGAAGTGCTTGATGCGATCGATGAGCTTGAAAAGCCCGGCGTTCCGATGTCGAAGAAAATCGAAATTGCCAATCAGGCGATGCCTCCGTATTTAAGGCCTGACGGGCTTAATCCTCTCGGACGGTTGTACGCAAACCTGAGCGAAGGTGTGCATTCCGCACCCGAAGATGAATGCCTGAGGCGAGCAAGCGCGATCCAGTTTTGTCTCGTCTTCATGATCGGTGAGCTTGCATCGCGCAAACGCCATCGGGAATCCTTCAAGAACCAGCTTGCAGGACTGTGAAAAACGGCGCCTTGGAGCCGATGTCGTCAGTTAAATTTTGTTCTATGGTACAGAACGAAGTAATGTGAAGGGGGGATTTGACGACCCGGCCACAATTTCGCCCGGTCGATTTTCATTTGGGAGAGACCTGAGCCGTTCTACCTGCGCCGAAGGCGCGCGGGCGACTTTGGATAGGCCGTGTATGGGTGGCCCATATTGGTTCGTGATCGATAGTATGGAAGGCGCGCCGTAACTGGTCTTGATCTACCAGCGGCGCTGGTAGCAGGCAACGATATCGCTGGGTTTGAATCGTCGGCGATCCCCTAGCGAAGTCAACAGAACTCGTTTGAGTTCACGGCGCCGATAGTTCGAATAGCCCGCGCATTCCAGAAGTTGGGCGAAGCCGGACACTTCTTGCTCGCCTGCTGTGAGACGCGCATGTGCGGCGTCGCATCGTCCGTAGTAGCCGAGACCATTTCCCAGCACGTGTTGGCTCTGGCCGGAATCAGGAAGCGACGATTGGACGCCTTCACCTTTTCGGCGCGGCGCAGGATAGAATTAGATTCCACGAAGAATTGGTCTCAAAGCCACCCAATATTTCCACGATTCCGAGTAGATAGACGTCTAGAAAAAAACACATCTAGGGAAACTTCAAGTTGGATCCACTGTCGACCACATTGCTGACAACAGCATTAAAGAAGCCAATCGAGGATTTAGTCTCGGCGGCAACTGAAAAACTCTCGCAGTTCGCAACGAAATGGAATGCCGCCGATGTCGTGGACTCCATGTGTCAGAGCATCGATGACTTAGAACGAGTCAGGACGATGTTTCACGGCGAGCCTGTCCCGCTGTCCTCCTTTTACTATCCGTCGAAAGTACACCTAAACGGCGCCGCGAAAGCTCCCGCGAAGATCGATAACCTCCGCGACCTATCGGGTGACGCGAACACGCTTATTACGGGAACGCTCGGACAGGGCAAGTCGATGTTCATGCGTTTTCTGTGCGTCGAGGAGGCTAAGCGCGGCGTACGACTGCCCGTATTCATCGAACTGCGGGGGGTTGACGCGAAGTCAAATGTGTCATCACTTTTGATGAAAGCGCTGCAGGTCATCGGATTCAGTGACATAGATGAGACCGGAGTTGACTTTCTCTTCTCGACCGGAACGCTGGTTATCTTTGCTGACGGCTTCGATGAGCTGAAGCGCGAATTCGCTCTCGGCGTGCAGCAGGAAATGGCTGCCGCTATGGCAAAATTTACAAAAACTCAGTGGGTCATTTCTTCTCGACCGGGAAGCCTTTCCGGGCATTTAGAGACGATACCGAAACTTAGGCAACACCGACTTGCGATCCTTCAAGAAGATGACTTTCTGCCATTCTTGGAACGGTTGGGCGTCGAGGCGACTTTGCGTACCCGCTTATTGGACGCGGTGAAGCAGAGCCGAGCGGAAGTTAAGGGCGTTCTAACGACACCGTTGATGCTGACGTTGCTGGTTGAGACCTTTGGCCGGTCGGCTGCCGTCCCGACCAACCTGCACGACTTTTACATTGCGCTATTCAACGTACTGGCTTGGCGGCATGACGATCTGAAGCCGCTTTTCAAGCGCGAGCGAGCTACCAGCTTAAGCAATACAGAGCTGCAAGATGTGTTTGAGGCGTTCAGCTTCCTGTCAAAGGAGGTTGGGATTTCATTGAGCGACGAGCAATTCTCACACATCGCACGAAATACCGCTCGGGTCGTGAAAAAGGATTTCGGCCCGGAAGGGCTCAAAAACGATTTGACGGACGCGGTGTGTCTGATGATGCGTGATGGCATAAAGACCGCATTTATTCACAAGAGCATTCAAGAATTTTTTGCTGCCTTCTTTGTTAAGCATAATAATGACGAAGGCATGGCAAAGAAGATCTACGAATCGATTCGAGGACAAAAGCTACTGACCTGGGCGGAAGAGCTTCGGTTCCTCGCGAAGATAGACGAGTTTCGCTTCCAGGAATACTTTCGACTCCCTGCAATCGATGCGCTCTTCGATACTATGAAATTTGACCCGTCCCGGAAGGTCGGAGTTTCGAAAGCTAGCCTCCGTGAATTTTTCGCGAAACTACATGCTCAGTTTTTGACATTCAATACCGCAGGCAAGTCGTTCAACTACGTCTTGATAGCCAATGACTCGCCGGATCTGAATCATGCGGTCTTGGACGTGCTTTCAGCGCTACCGCCGATTGGGAGGCCGATACTCCTTCCACATTCAGACATGTTGGCATACCGCAACTACGCGAAGGGAGAGTCTAAGACCTTTGCGCAATATTTCCGTGTGAATAAGAATGCTGAAGATGCGCTTGTGTTACGGGTTCGCGAATTGCTGTCGCGACTGGATCGGGAGCGCACGCGTCAGCGTAGACTGGTCGCGGAGCATAAGACCGATCTTTCGCGAATCATCTTGGGGCAATCCTAGTCGATTGGCTATTGACTAACGGCGGAGATTCTCTCTTTAGTGAAATGGTGGTAATCGAGGCTCTGACGGCAGCCAAGGAGCGTAAGGCGCGAAAGCGCATTGTCCGACAGAGCCAGCGTCAATTTCCTCCTGTGACGGCTTATCGTATTGCCGTTTGGACAGCGGGGACGGATTTCGATGAATGCTGTCGGCAGGCGGCGACGCGTCGTAAGTTCGAACCGGACGCCGCACTGCACGTCGACAACGATCCAAAGCGGGCGTCAACATTCTTGATAGAGGACGCATTGCTCCGGTCGCTCGACTACGGCACCGTCGTTAACCGGTCAGTTTGCCGACGTAGAAGCGCGTCTCCTCGACCGTCAGTAAAGGCCAACCAGCTGGCATAGCGGGCGACGCCGGGGAGGGAGGGCGTGGCGAGTCGGATGCGTCCGTTTGACATAAAAACCGGTGTGGCCTGTTATCGCATTGACGGCCGCCATCGCCTGACGCGCCTGTCGCCTACCTAGTCGAACGGAGAAGCTGTCTTGTCGCTCATGATGAAATGAGTCAGCCGCTGCTCTGCCTTGATCAGATCTCCAGCACGCGCGCTCGCAAGCTGCGAATCGTGAACCTGGAGAACTACTTCCAGTGTCGCCACCGCCGATGGATCCAGTTGCCACGTGCCTTTTTTCGTTGCCGCGCCGGATCCCAGCTTCGAGACCCGCCTCCGCCATGCGGTACAGATCAAGCGCAACGGGCATGTAGCCCATTTCGCCGAGATAGAAGGTCAGATAGATTGCGCGGGTCAACTCGTTAAAAAGATGAGAGCTGCCGTGGACCCCGCCACACGCTGCAAGTGCGAGATGGTATCCCAATGAGATTTCGGTGATCCTGGTTTGTGGGAGCGGGAGGAGGGCATTCTTCGACGGGATAACCCGGCGCTTGCCAGAACGTCCACTGTGTTTGGAGCGAGGCATCGTAAAAACCTCGTGGTATGAAAAAGCGATATCGCGGGCAGCTGTTCGGGCGTATTGCCTTACGCCGACACCGGCACGTTAGTGGAGAATGTCCGGGATGGCAATCCCGAATATTCTCCCAGGTCGGCACCTGCGGGCGAACAAGGTTTTCCTGCAACACTGCACGAACGGGAAACTCTCGCCGGAGCCCAGTTCGGCGGTCCTGCCGCGATAGAACGGCATCATCCTCAAGCTTCCAGCCGTCGGGGGCGGCCGAAGTCGGAGTTCCACAACAGATGTACGTCACCATTGATGAGAAGAGAGATCAACATGGCCAACAGCCATGCAAATTCGCGGCCCGCACGGCTGCTGAAAATCGCTTCCTGGATCATCGCGATCGCCTTCGCGATTTTCCTGAACATGTTGGGCTCGCTCGTGATCCGCGATCTCATGTACGCACCGCGTGGCGGGCCACCGGATGCCGCGCAGTTCAGCGATGCCGCGACCTCACAGCTCGATGTGCAGATGCGTGATTTGCAGCTTCAGCGGGACGCACTGAATGACAAGATGGAGAACGCCCGCATTGCTCACGACCGCGCAGGCAAGCTGTACGTGAAGGCGCGTGAGGATTTCAGGAACTGGCTCGCGACCAGACAGGCCACGGGGGACAGCCGCAATGATCCGGAATTGCTTGCACGGACGCAGAAGCTCGACGAACTTCAGGCGAGTGTCGTGGGCTGGCAAGCCAGCAGAATGCGCTCGCCGATGAGGCCCGGCTGGTCGACGCGCGCCTGAAGCAGTTGCGCATCGAGATCTCGGCCGCCAGGCAGGCCGCCGACAAGCGCTATGAGGTGGCAAGGCGTCGTTACGAGCTCATCGTGTTCGGGTGGCGCCTTGCGTTGACGCTCCCGCTTCTCCTCGCTGGCGTATGGCTGTTCATCCGATTTCGCAAAAGCCGATACTGGCCGTTCGTATACGGCTTTGGCCTCTTCGCGCTGACGGCATTCTTCGTCGAGCTTGTCCCGTACCTGCCCACTTTCGGGGGATATGTACGCGTGCCGGTGGCTATCGCGCTCGTCGCGTTCGCAGGAATCTACATGCTCCTTGCGTTCCAGAAATACGTCGAGCGAAAGCGCGCCGGTCCGGGACTGAGTCGGACCGAACGCGCCCGTGGCGTCGATTACTAAAAGGCGCTCAGTACGTTCCAAAGAAGCTGTGCCCGTCGTGCGGCAAGCCGTGGCATCTT
>BBSL01000305.1 GCA_001319865.1 Burkholderia sp. E7m39
TTGGCGGCGAGCAGGACTCGTACTGCATCCATTGCGGGCTGGATCTTTTCAAAGTCTGCGCCTGCGGCGGCCGTAACTTCGCGTTTTTCCCTTTCTGCAACCAGTGCGCCGAGCCTGTTGCGGAGACGGCGGAGCTCCGCTCTGCAGAGACAAGGAAGGCTTCCGGAGTTGAACCGCCACACCCATAAGGTCGTCCAGTCCCTTAACGTCGGTGACGACCCCGATGTACTCGCCTCCGATCCGGGTACGGGAACGCTTCATGTTGCAGGTGAAGCAGGCATCGTCTCAATGTTCACAGTAGGCAAATCAACCATAGCGAAGACGGGGGAAGGCAGCATCGGCTCTAACGCGCATGTCGTTGGTGTCGATCCATCGAGCCATCGCGTCTGTTTCCCGCTGAAGAACGTCGACGGACGTCCGCTGCTCGGTGTGATGGCGCCGCGGTGACATTCGCCCACCCGGGAAGCGATGTCATAAGGGAGGGTAGAGATAAAAGTGATCACCATGCCGACTGGGCTTCTTGCAGCGACATCCTCTCGCCGCCGCACCGCACGCGAACGACGAAATGCCGGTCGACGAACCCGGGATGACCCCGTACGTATTCGACGGAAAGGGAATGCCCGATGCTAGATCCTACGAAGGCGACTGCGGAAGAAACTTTCCGCCAGCCTCGCCGCACCAGGCGACAAACCCGCGGGCGAGTTGACCTTTGAAGCGGTACCGAACGGCGGATCGCAGTGGGTCTTCAGGGGCAAGCCGTTATATCGTGGCCTGATGGACAAGAAACCCCGCGATCGTTCGGAGACGGTCTTGACCAGGTCTGGCGCAGCGTGCCCGCGCCAAAATGCCCCGGGATGAACGTGGGTCGATTGCGGAAACCATTGCCATCGACCTGCACCGGTCTCAGGTAGACAAAGGCACAAGCCTTGCTCCGCGGAACGAGGATGCCCTCGCATGGCATCGAATACCGCGACTATTGCGCCTGCGGAGGACAACTTGATGAAGGTGCGTTCATCTCCTGCGACGTCGGCACTGCCCGTTGTCCTCGTCTATCGTGGGCAACGCAAGACCGTTCAGTCCGGCCATGAGGTCGGCACGCTCTGGGCGCTCGCCAGACAGATCGCTGACCTCAAGGGCACGACGCTTGCGGGCCAATTCGATGCGAGTGAAGCATATCCCGCGCATCGTTATCTGGTCCCTGACGATACGCTGACGTTGACGCAAGCGCGCAAGCTTGGCGTGCGATCCGTGCGCGATCTGTTCGGCGGCGTCGTGCCGTTTCCGTTCGTCGGATCGAAGGTGATCGCACACGCGCTGCCCGATGACGCGCAGGCTTCGCCGCCGGGCTGGTCACGCGTATTCGGCGAGCACACTGCTTCGCTGGTGCTGCCGGGCTACACGGCGTTTTCGAGGATCGATGCCTGCAACGCCGCGCGCATTCTCTGGCCGGAGGGCCGCGTGCGGATCAAGCGCCCTTATGGGATCGGCGGAGCGGGGCAGTCACTGGTCGCCGACATCGATGAACTGGAAGCAGAACTCGACGCGCTTGGCGACCTGGCACTACGAGATGAAGGCATTGTTCTCGAACGGCAGCTGGAAAGCATCGAAACGTTGAGTGTTGGCCAGGTGACGCTCGACGATCTGGTAGCGAGCTACTATGGCGTGCAGCATCTGACGGTCAATAACCATGGCCATCACGTCTACGGCGGCACGGACCTGGTCGTGGTGCATGGCGGCTTCGACATGCTTGCGCAGCTTGACGTCGCGAGCGATGTTCAAGAGGCGATTGTCAAGGCGCGTGCATTCGATGCCGCAGTGCAGAACGACTACGCCGGTTTTTTTGCGTCGAGACGCAACTACGACGTCGCGGTGGGCATCGATTCACTAGGGGTGCGACATTGCGGCGTGCTCGAGCAGTCGTGGCGGATCGGCGGCGCAACGGGCGCCGAGCTTGGCGCGCTGCGCACGTTCAGGGCACACCCTCAGGTATATGCGGTGCGCGCGTCAACGCGTGAGCTCTACGGAGACGATGTGCAGGTGCCCAATGGCTCGTGCATCATCTATCGAGGCGTGGATGCGCAAGTGGGAGCCATGACGAAGTACTACACGGTGGATCATCATACCTTGCAAGGGAGCAATGGCATATGACAGCGGAACGCTATGGCGTGCAGATCAAGGTCGAGCACGGTTACCTCGACGGGACCGTGCTCGCTCCGAAGACAACGATGCCGGGTGTTCTTTTCGTTCACGGCTGGGGCGGCAACCAGCAGCAGTATCTCGAGCGCGCCCGGCAGGCCTCGGCATTCGGCTGCGTTTGCCTGACTTTCGATCTGACGGGACATGGGCGTACGAAGGATGAACAACAGAACGTGACCCGGGAAACCAACCTGCGGGACCTGCTCGCCGCCTACGACGCGCTTGCCGCACATCCGGTGATCGATCGCGATGCGATTGCAGTGATCGGCAGCAGCTACGGAGGCTACCTCGGAGCAATCCTGACGGAACTGCGCCCTGTGCGCTGGCTCGGTCTGCGCGTACCTGCGCTCTACCTTGACGAAGGATGGAACACGCCGAAGCGCGCCCTGCATGTCGAACATGATCTCGTCGCGTATCGCAAACGCATCGTGCCATCGTCGGACAATCGCGCGCTGTGCGCGGCGGCCCGCTTTGGCGGCGATGTGCTGCTCGTCGAATCGGAACATGACGAGATCGTGCCACATACCGTGATCGCCAGCTACCTGCAGGCATTTTTGCATGCGCATTCGCTCACGTACCGCATCATCGAAGGCGCGGACCATGGACTGTCGGATGATGCCAGCCAGCGGGCGTACACCGCGCTTGTCGTGAACTGGCTGACGGAAATGGTCTCGGGCTGGCGCGCAGGCGCACGCGGGGCTGCGCCGGACCAATCAGGGACGTAGAAGCCCACGAGCACCCCGCGCATGCCCCCGAAAGAAAATATACGGCGCTTCAGATCGGCAATGCGCGGGTGGGCGGCCGTCTCTTACCGGCCGCCGATCCGAAGCGCCCCAAACAACGTTAGATGCCCTTCTTTGCGGGATTGGGCGTACCTGGTGTTGGCGTTCCTTCAACGCGTTCGACTTCTACGTCCGTTCCCCGCACGGTGTCATTGATCGTTTCTTCACGCGTCGTGGCTTCCTTGCCGACCACCACCTCCTCGACGACGCGCGCGGTCTTGGCGACTACAGGCTGTTGCGCGGTCTCGCGGATTTCGACTGAGCTCTCGGTCAGGTCGGCAGCCGTTGCCGGGCGATCGACGGCGCGACGTTCGACCGTTGCGTTCTCTTCCCGCAGGTTGACTGTTTCGCTGACAGGTGTTTCCCTGACGCGCGAAAACACCCGCACGCCCCCCGTCGATACTTCGCGCTTGCCAACTTCCAGCGTCTCCTCGACCACGGGGAAAGCCTTTCGCTCGGCCAGGACCTGATCGGCCGTGTAGGCGGGCGCCGTGCTGTCATACCCCGCGTAGCCAGACGTCTTCCATTGAGCGACACGCGAGTCGATGTCGATCGCGCCGGCGCTCGACAACACAGCTTTCACGCGTTCGACGGAAGTACCGTCCGCGACGTCGACCGACAGCAGTACGCCGCCGCGCCTCATGGCCTCTCGGGTCGCCGGTAATCACTCCTGGACAGCGAACCGTATTTGTCGGACCGGACCGTGATCGATCTGTCGGCGAGAAAAGTGATTGCGGGACAGGAGCGCTATCAAAAACGGTGGCAGCTGATGAGCGATCGTGAGGTCGGCTATATGCAGCAACTCCTGGAAGAAACCGCCGACGACATTTTTGATGCGCCGCGCGAACACGGCTTTGAGCTCGTCGACCATCCGCCAGCCTGGGCGCTCGAAGCGTGGCCGTGGCCGCGGATCGACGGGCGAACGTGGGGCCGTTACGCGCACGCGTATCGCCGTCGGATAAATAATCCCCAGATGGGGGTGCGGCTATTTTCTTGGACTGAGTTATGCCGCGATTCCAAGACTCTGCCGGTATTC
>BBSL01000306.1 GCA_001319865.1 Burkholderia sp. E7m39
CGGAATACCTCGCTCTCGAACGGACATAGCCCGCCCGTAGATCGTTGCACTGCTCGTATTCGCGATGCCAGGCTTTGAGAGAGTTCTTGGTCGGGTAGCCCAACTGCCGAATGGTAGCTCCGATGCGCTTGCCCAGCTTCAGGTAAAGGCGAACCGCTCGAATGCGGTCTTCGTATGAGAACATGAACTACCTCCAGGTAGTCCAAGATTTTGTCCGCACCCCCCCTTTGCCGTGTGCCTTGAAATATGGACTGCAGGGCGTGCGCTCAAACCTGCGGCGCGCTGCATTCGTCAAAAGGCCGACGCGGCGATCCAGTGTGTTTTTGACCGGGTAGTTTTGGTCCTACGCGCGCTACAGGCGCGACTCGACCGTCGATAAAACAAAACGGCCAGGCGTCCTGAAAAGCGCCTGGCCTCCGAAATGCCCTGAACGTCATATTGCAACACCGCTCAGGGCACGCTGCCATGCTCCCGCACTCTAGCATTCCCCGTACCGCACAGATGGCCCACGCGCGAGCGCTGAGGCGTAGCCGTAGCGGCTGTCCCGTAAAATCCGGTGCACGCTCTTATTCTCCGCATAGCCCGCCCTGTGGCGTGCTGCATTCGTCAAAAGGGCCATCCAGTGTGTTTTTAACCGGGTAATTTGGTCCTGCGCGCTACAAGCGCGACTCGACAGAACGGCAAAAAGTTCCACCGCTGGGCAATTCGCCAGCGGCCCACCCATCGGTTGGCTGGAAGCCGAACCGTTCGCACAACGAATAGTGGCATGGCGTATGCATGATCGACATTCATTGTGCGGCTGTGAGGACAACATGGGACGGTGTCTTGCGTGCCAAACGCTGATTGGAAGGACGTCGCTTGCCGATCCGCATGAACATCTTCAGCGTGCTGGAATGGGCGTTTTTGGTACGCCCCGGCATCCAGTGACGCGCTACGTCCAATACCGTTGCACGTCGTGTGGTTCATGGCTGCATCAAAACACATGGGAAGGATCGCCTCCGGGGCTATGGTCGGCGTCTGGATCCAACGTGCCCTCAATACCGGCCAACGAACACGACAGTCGAACAGACTGGAGGAGGGCGGCGGTCATGGAGGCGGTCGCGATGGCACTCGGGAAGCCGCGTTAGGGCCAGCTTGACGAGGATGACGATGAAGATCTCACTATCTTCGGCGCGAGCGGCCATGAATGTCCCCTGCGCGCGGCACTTTGGCGAGATATCGCCATACCATTCCGGCAATATAGCAATCCCTGCGACGTGACAAATAGACGGGCTCGGGACGATATGCCTGAAGCGCTTTTTCATGACGCTCAGTACGGGAGTCGCCAGGCTCTGCCACGGCTTGAGTTCGGGGTAGTGCCCTGTGCGCTTGTTTTCCTGGACGCCGAGGCCTCGGGAAGTCCAAATTTACGCGGTGGCGAGACGTTCAGTTATGTGGCGCAGGCGGTGACGCTCAACCGCAGCCTGCTGGCCGCAGGGTTGCCGCGGCTGACCATAGCGACAAACGCGATCGACCCCGTCGATGATTATCTTTCACGGCTGGATACCGGGATACGTCCGGCTGTCTTCCCGCTCAGACCATCGCTTCATCTGGCAAAAGAGACCCGGTTCTACGGGGCGCACTTCAAACTCGACCTGCTGGAACAGATGGCACAAGCGCTAACCGGCACCGAACTATTGCTGCTGCTCGATACGGACGTCATTGCCCAGCATGGCCTTGATCCCGAATTACTGCGGCGCTGCCGTGCGACAGGCGTGGGAGCTTATGACATCTCCGACCAGGAATTTTCCGCGTACGGAAGTGCGCGCGTGATCGGCGACCTGGAACTGGTCGCGGGAAGACCTCTTCGCAACCCGCGATGGTTCGGCGGGGAGTGTCTGCTTGTCTCGCGAGATGTCGTTGATCAACTGGTTCCTGTCGCCCGCGCGTGCTTCGGCCGTTACCGTGCACTGGTTCATGAATTGAACCATCAGGGTGACGAGGCGTTTATCTCGGCAGCCCTCAATATTCTTTCGGAACAGGGGCAGGTGATTATCGACGTTGGTGCGTACCGCATGGTCGGACGGCACTGGTCGGGCAGCACGCACCGGGATCTGCGATGGTTCAAAGGCTGTGCGCTGCTCCATCTGCCGGGCTGTAAAGCCTTGCTCGCCCGCCAGGCGAATCGATGCACGTTTAGTTCCGCACGGCTATGGCGACGCCTGGTATTAAAGCACGGGTTGAACCGACTGGTATGGCCTCTGCGACTGCGCGTGCAGTCGCGCAGACGCAAGACGGCAATGGCCATCTCTTCGGTCGACGTGCTCATTCTCGACAGGGGAAGGCGAGTTTCCAGTCTGGCTCGCGCGCTGACCTCTCGCGGATTCAGTGTGATGTGCGACGACTCGCCAGGCGGTGCGCCGGAGACCGTTCGTCGGTTGCGCCCGGTGGTGATCGTCATTGGCAGCCCGGTGCAACTCCCCGACGTCGTCAGGATCCTCGAAGCGTCCAGAGGAGGGCCGCGTCCGGTCATGATCGGGTATGCGTCTGACGACCGTCTCAAGGAATGGGCACTGTGGGACGGCTGGTTTCAACAGTCCACCGAAACTTCATTAATCGTCGACACGATAGCTGCCGCGCTCTACCGCGCACGAGCACGATAAAAGCTGATCCAGGACTTCAGTATCGAAGTTGCCGATGTCTGGCATGCTTAACCGAGTAAACGAGACCCCGACCAGCGCATACCATTTCAGGACATGATCCCGTTCAATGAGGCCACTGACCAGATTCTTGCGGAATCGGTCCGGCAATAC
>BBSL01000307.1 GCA_001319865.1 Burkholderia sp. E7m39
GATCTGTTCGCCGGCGTGCTTGCGCACGATCTGCGCTCCCCACCTGGCGCGATCCTCAATTCGGCAGACGTTCTTGTACGCGACCTGCGGATGGGCGGTCTCATTGATCCGGATTCTGACGCAGGACGGTTGCCCCGCGACTTGGCCTTCTGCTGCGCCGCAGTCTGCGGCTCGCGCATGGATGACTGGTGCAGACCAGTTCTGCAACCAGACGAGCGAAAAACCGGATGCATTGCTCGTGCGCGTTTACGTCGTGCGGGTGGGTTGAATTGCTTCAGCTAAACAGGGTAAGACCTGGGGGAAGACTGTTTCTCTTGATCTTGGCCTTTCGATGGATGACACACTTATTGTCGCAAAGTTGACAGACCATCGTGCAAAGCGGCATACATATCGACCTGCTTTTTACGGACGTCGTAATGCCCGGCACGATGCGCAGCACCGAGCTCGCAAAGCTGGCCACGGGGAGGCTGCCGCATCTCAAGGTGCTGTTCACATCCGGCTATGCGCAGAATGCCATCGTGCACGGCGGCCGGCTGGATCCGGGCGTGCACCTCCTGAGCAAGCCCTACAGCCGTGAGCAGCTTGCCTCGAAAATCCGCCGGATGCTCGGTGCGAGCAAGTCAGACACAACAGTACCGGTCGCATCCCCTTCGGCCGATTCAATGACGTCGCAACCGTCTTGTGCACCGGCGAGCATCGCGATTCTCGTTGTGGATGATGACATCGGCTCGCGCGAGTCAGTCAGCGAACTACTGACCACCATGGGCTACGACGTATTTCAGGCTGCGGATGCGGAAGAGGGTCTGCACGTTCTGATGACGGGCAAAGTCGACGTGCTTCTTACTGACATCGTTCTGCCGGGGCAGTCGGGCATCGAGTTCGCCGAAACTGCCGTCGAACGCAATCCGGACATCAGGGTAGTTTTTGTATCGGGGGCCGAGAGGCCGACACCGGAAGACGTCGGCTTCGAATGCGCGTCGCTCTCCAAGCCGTTCACGAGCGACCAGCTTCATGCGGTGATCAAGGTCATGCACGGGCCGCATCGGCGGACAAAAGGATGAACGTGCATCCGAATGAGACGTTCGACCGCCGATCGCAGCATGACGCGCTCAATGAGTCTCATATTCGACGACGCCGGCAAAACGATGAGTTTGATGGATACGTCAAAAGGGGCGAGCGCCCGAACAGATGGTCTCACTGCTTGGGTAACCGTCCTTCTCGTGCAGAAAATGGCGGTTGCATGACGCCGATCCGATAGCAGAAGGGCTTTGCGGGCGTGCGCGTTTGGCGCAATCGAACGATTTGCAAGTCGCTGACTAATCGTCACTTTTCCGACATTATCGCCAAAGTTTGAGACCAATGGCGCGTTGAACGCGGACAATTCGGGTGGGCCAGTGTTCAATCGGACGGGCGAAGTGATCGGCATCCGTGCGCAGGTCTACGCGGAGGGAGACAGTGGCCAGAGCATCGTTGCCGTGATCGGGACGGGAGCAGTTGGGCAGGATCAAATTAAACGGGGACTGGCGACGCCTTGACGCATACAAATTCCTTTCATCGTCCTATATAGTTGACTCATCGCCTCTGCAATGATGTCAATCAATTGGCAACGCCACGAACATTTAATATGACGTCTTACATAAGAAGATTTGGGGCAGCGCCGCGAAACTTCTTGTAACAGGAAATATTTGAATGAACGTGCTCGTCGTTGACGACAACGAGTCTGTCGCGGACAGTCTCGCTTTCCTGCTGGACTGCTATGGCCACCACGCTGCTGTGGCCTACGATGGCGAAACTGCGCTCAGGCTCCTCCGTACCGGCGCATTTGAAATCACCTTCCTTGACGAGAACCTGCCCGACATAAACGGCAGTGCTATCGCACGGTCGCTGAGGCAAACGCCGTTTCTCTGCGGGGCTTTGCTCGTCTCAATGACGGGAGGCGCCGACAGCCAGACAGACAATGCCCGGCTCTTCGATGCTTGTCTGCAGAAGCCGTTCTCCTGCGAGACACTCATGCAGGTCATCGAAGAGGTCCGCGGTAACAGCGATGTGAATAGGCGCCAGGCCGGCCGGCCCTTGCCGACGGCGCGCACACAAGTCGGAGGTTCACCGGCAAGCCTCTTCCGATCACAGAGCAAAGGCAGCGGCAGCTTTCAACATCGTGAAAGCGACTCTTGAGTGGCCGGCTGAGCGGGCATACGGCTGAACATGGACCGACCACTACCGGCTACCGCCGACTCAAGACAAGCCACATTGTTCAGATCACCTTTCTCGGAACCGGTGAGTCAGCCACCATCCACGTTTTTCGAAGAGAGTGCCAATAAGCGGCCCGATTGAAGACCCTCGCACAACAGGTCGAGCTGCCAACCATGCTTGTTCGGCCGGCTCGACTAACGTGCCGATGAACGCCTGCAGGCCGCGAGCCGAAGCATACGAACCGCGTCAACCGGCAATGACCTCGCCCGACCATATGTGATCGAACGCGGCACCGGCTTCTCTCTGAACCTCGCGAACCGTTTCCGCATCAGGGGCTTCGTACTCGCAGACCATGTGTCTTCGATCGAACGAAACGACACTGCGCTTCCACACGACACCACGAAGCTCGCTGCACGGCGCTAACTTATCCTCGACCACCGCCAGGTCTTCGTCCGACTGTGGCACCGGAAAGCTCCGCTCCACCACCACGTGCGCCATTTCAGTTCTCCCGTGCGTCAACACCGTCTGTCAAAAGGCTACTGTGCCTGCGTTGGAATTGCCGTTGTAATTGCCGGAAAGCGACCGCACAGACGTCGAATCGTGACGTCGGCGCGAGCACTCGGCGCATGTTCGTTCAGCAAGTCATGCAACAACCTCAGATGCGGCTCCGCTTGTTCGGCTTGCCCCGCCGTGAGCGCGGAATCGATCAGCACGGCCGTAGCCACGATCATTTCCGTCGTTGAATGCAGAACTTCTGCCGCCGATAGCGCCTCGGTCGCATATATGCGCGCCTTCACGGGACGACCCCAGTCGCGCGAGACCAGCGCGGCTTCGTTTAGCGCATAACAAAGATGTCGCTTGTCGTCAGCCTGACGCAATGCGTCGAGGGCATCGAAGACCTGACCGCGAGGTTCGACACCCGCGAGACGCAGTGACGCTATTTTGCTGAGCAAGTCCGTGAATGGTGCGCCGGAGTCGCCCATCTTTTGCGCAACTTCAACGATCGAACCCGCCAGGCGGATCACCTCCGCGTAAGCTGCCCGTTCAAGGTTTATCGTCGCGAGCCAGACGAGACACTGATACTCGCGCCAGTGCTCGCCTGTTGTGCGCGCTTGCGACACGGCATCGGTGAGCCTCGCGCACGCGACGTCGAGGTCTCCGTCGGCACGGGCGAGTAGCGCCTCGCCCCACATGAGTTCCACGACGCGTAGACCCCGGCGCTCCGCCATCGCACCTGCTTCGTGGAGAACGCTGCGCGCGCGCGGAAGATCGCGCTCCAGTTCGAGCAGACATCGGCCGGTGTTCGCGAGCTGTTTGCAGCGCGTGGTCGCGTCGGCCTTGCGCGCCGCGCTTTCGGCTCTGATCGTTACCTGTCGCGTGCGCTCGATGTCGTTCGCCTGCTGGGTGATCCACGAGAGGCTATGAAGGCCCTGAACCACGTCTGCATGAAGCGACATCGCCTCCGCTTCCTGGATGGCACGCTTGAACTCTTCTTCGAGCAGGGCCGGGCACCTGTCACCCGAACTGGCGGCTGCAACAAGCCGCGCCGTCAGAAGCTGAATCTGGAGACGGATGCCCTCGCTTCCTCGCGGCAATGCGCGTGCGTGAGCGAGGCCTCGTTCAGCGGCTAATCGAGCTTCAGCGACGGCGAAAACACGAAGACAGTGGTTGCTCGCTTCAACGCACGCGCGCGCCGTCATGAGCGAATCGTCCGCCAACGTGGCGTGATGGACCACTTCACCGTACAGTCGCGGATCGTCCTTGCTCGCCGCAAGATATTGCCGCGCAATCTGGTGATGCATCGCTTGCTTATGCGGCTGGGAAAGCGTCCGATAAACCGTCTGACGCACAAGATCATGCGCGAAGTCGAACTCGGCTACCGTAGCGGGAGCGATCAGGCTGCGGCGTTCGAGGTCCGTAAGACAGGGAAGGATTTCGCCCACCGGCCGCTCGACGAGTCCCGCCAGTTGCTCGGGCGTGAAGCCACGGCCAATGACTGCCGCGAAAGAAAGCAACTCTCGAGTGGCATGTGCGAGCGGCGCGAGACGGTCCAAAATCAAGGCATCGATGGACCGCGCCGCGTGGTGGTTCGCACCCTTGGCGCGAGTGAGCTCAAGCAGGTACAGCGGATTGCCGCCGCTTTCGCGCACGGCCTGTTCGCGCGACATGCCAGTGCCCGATGTCGCAAGCAACGTTTCAACCTCAATCGCGGAAAGCGGCGACAGCGGCACACGATCGAGCTTGCCATCCCGGGAAAGCGACTGCAGCAATGTCCTCGCCCATCGGTTGTCATCTGCTTCCGCAATTCGTGCCGCCGCCAGAAAAGCTATCGACCGGCCGTCGAGCCGTCGAAGGACGAAATGAAGCAGCGCCGCCGACGCTTCATCGAGCCAGTGGAGGTCGTCTAGCACGATGGCCAGCCGATGCTCGTCGCACAGCCGCCCGAGCAGCGCAACGACCGCTTCGAAGAACCGTTCGCGGCTCTTCTCGCCTCCCTGAATCGCCGGCGTGCCGGTGGACATTGGGCGCAGAAGAGGCGTCAGCGCTTCGTCTGATGCCGAGACAATATCGGTTGCAACATCGCGTAGCGCATCGATCCAGATGCCGTGCGGACGTATTGTCTCGGCCTCATAGCAACGGGCCCGAAGCACGATGAAACCCGCGCTCGACGCTCGCTCGCTGAAGTAGTCGAGCAGCCTCGTCTTGCCGATCCCTGGCTCGCCGGTCAGCAAAGTCAGCCCGTCCGTCGCAAATGGTGAAGTCAACATGGCGTCCAGCTTCATGCGTTCCTCGCCGCGTCCGATGAGCGGCGGCGCCAGGAGGGACCTCTGACCGTCGACGATTTCGCAAGGCCGTACCGGCTCGTCTCTCACGGTTGCAGTGCGGTTCTGGCGGATATGCCGGATCTGGTCATCGAGCGCTGTACAGGATGCTGCCCCAAGTTCACGGCGTAGCAGCGCGCGTGCATAGTCGTAGTGATGTTCTGCATCAGCGTGGCGACCGGCGCCGTGTAGCAGCCCGATCAGCGTGTTATGTGCGGTTTCATCGAGCGGATCAGCCTCCACCAGTTCTCGGCCGCGTTGCACGGCAGTTTCCGGATCGTTTCCCGTTCGGCCGATGAGCGCACGAAGTACCGTCTTGCGCATACGGCCGAAGTGCTCCCGCTGGCTGACGCACCAGTTATGGAAGCGATAGCAGGATGGAAGATCGAGTCCACTGATGAATTCGCCTCGCAGCAGCACCGCTGCACGCTCGAGCGTCGCGAGCGGCACTGCATCGGTCCCCGAGGCGAGCAGCGTCGTAACCGTCGTCGTATCGATGACAGCGCCGGCGGCATCGAAAGCGACATGCGTGCGGCTGCCCACGATACGGTGGTGCAATGCGTCATCCACGAGCGGTCGCAATTTGGTCAGGCTCCAGCGAAGCGAACCGCGTGGATCATCGGGACCGTCCCAGAGCAGATCGCATAACGTGGATCTCGCGACCGCGCCACTGCAGGAGACGAGGTAGGCCAGCAACGCTCGCGTGCGGCGTGAAGCTGGCATGCTCACGCCTACGCCATCCCGCCTGACCTCGATTTCGCCGAGCAGGCAAATGCTCAGCTGCGCGGACGCGGTATCAATGCCTTCGTCTCCCACGCTGGCTCCAACCGTCAGTACAACGCTTCGGGCGCAATCTGATGCTGTCGCAAAACGGCGCCGGTCACCAGAGAGTCGTTTACGCGCAGATTACTACGAGATCTCAACGCTTCGCCAGCCGGATCCGAACTCGCGTGAAGGCTGGAAACACGACCGGATGGGCAATAGACGCAGGAGATCGTCATGGATGTGTCCCTGGAAAGGCTTAATAAGTGCATCGGCGGTAAGCCTCGGCCGGCTCAAGCCGATGAAGATACTGCCGTCACCGACGCGGAGGCGCTCCGCCTGTTTGAGGCGCTAGCCGAAAATCCCCTGACGGCGGACCAACTCGCAAAGAGGACGGGCTTGAATCTGCGCCGCGTGAACCGGTGGCTCGCGACACAGATTGCGTGCGCACACCTTGAGTACGACGCAGGTAGCAGGCGTTATTGGATGCGCGAGGCGCAGGCGCGCGCGATCGCAGAAATACCATCGCGAGCCTTCATATATGACGCATTCGCGGTATGGCGTAGCGGCCGGTTAGTGGCAAGGTAATGAACATCTGCGCGAACTACTGCCCGTTGCGCAGCCTGCGGACAGTCGTCCTTCAACCGAGACCGGTCGCCCCGAGCGACCTTTTTATAATCGGCGTAAGCGCGCCGACCTGCTCCTCGGTGACGACTTTCTTCGAACCGGTCAGTCAGATCAACGTTTCCGTGCGACCCTAAAAAAGGTCACGAAATCAATGGCTTGCTGTCTGGTAGTGCCCTCGTCGCGGCTGCTTCATGTCTGCGCAGGCAGTAGTCTTCGCCCCGTCATTCGTTGTCGCTATGCTCGTTCGTCCGTCATTCGCTGCAAGGCGAGCACGATGGAACTGGCAACTCACAAATCTTGGCATCCGGCAAACCTCGTGAACTCACCACTTCGACCATGCCAGGTTCGTCACCTTCTCGGCGAAGGAGCGTGCGTTAATCGAGGCGCTCCGTCCGCGGTACCAATCTTCCATCGCACCGTCTTTCCTGTCTCGTAATTCGGCTCGAAGAAGGTCTGGCTCAGTACGCTGAAAGAGCGAAAGAGCTCAAGAAAAGGCACGTTAACGTCGATATGCAGTGCAGCGTGCCGGGGCCTCAATCAATGTTAGCAACGACCGAAAAACTTGCAGTGCAATCACAGCGGGATTTCAGTATCCACCCTCTGAAGCTCGAATTCCGGAGCGCGACAACCGAGCAGGAATTTCAGCAGCATCATCTTGTGAGGACCAGATCGTCTTTACGCACAACGCTGACATTCTGCGGTTTCTTCTATGTCGCGTTTGCACTGACAGACGCTGGCGTGCTCGGCTATACGCGCGAGACAGCCATGCTCTTCTTTGCCCGGCTGCTGGTAGCCATCACGGCCGCGGGCGGACTTTACCTGGTTCGCAGGCACCCGGCGTCAATCCCGTTGCTCCGGCTTACCGCGACTGCGGCCGAAATTGTCGGAATGAGCACATTCATGCTCATTGTCTGGCATCGCCCGGCGGAGGTGCCCTGGCATGCAATGTCCATATGCATCATGCTGATCGTCGTCTACATCTTCATTCCAAATCGCCTGATCATTTCGCTGGGGGTCGCCCTCGCAACGACAGCGGGCTTTATCACAATCGTTGTGAGCATCGGAACGTTGAGGCCAGCCGACCTGCTGACCATGTCGATGCTGCTGTTGCTCGCGAACAGCTTCGGGCTGGTTGCGGCACGTCGCTATCACCGGATCTGGCGGGAGGAGTACCGTGTCCAGTCGCTACTGACCCATCTGTCCGTTCGCGACCATCTGACAGGCTGCTATAACCGCCGATACCTGAACGAAGTTCTGCTCAAGGTGGAACTGGCCCGTTCCCGGCATCAAGGGCAGCCCTTTGCGGTGATTCTCTGCGATATTGATCACTTCAAGTCGATAAACGACACCTACGGGCACCTTGCTGGAGACGCGGTGTTACGCACCTTCTCGACAGTGCTTCACGCCGCGACGCGACAACAGGTCGATAGCGTAGTTCGTTACGGGGGAGAAGAGTTCCTTGTTGCTGCCGCGAACGGATTGCGCCGAAGCAGAAATGATCGCGGAACGTTTGCGAGATACCTTCGCGCAGACGCCGGCCGAATGGGAGGACCAATCGGTATCAGCAACGGCGAGCTTCGGGGTATTGGCGATGGACGCCGGAGCCACCCCGGTGTCCGACGAGGCAATTTTCGCCGCCGCCGATAAACTGCTATATCGGGCAAAGCGAGCAGGAAGAAACAAGGTTCAAAGCGGCGTGCTGATGTGACTGCAATATGTGCGGCAGTACCCCTGTGATTGGTCTTGCCTCTTCGTCTGGCAACAGATACTTGCCCCGTGGGCAGAAGCGGTAATGTGCCGAGGGATGTGCGGTAATGTGCCGAGAGATGTGTCTCCGAACACAATCCTGCTTCAAACGGGTTGTATATACACACGGAATATTGTTGGGTCAAATCAGACGCCCTCTTCAACAGTCGCCCGCGCGAGTGGTGGGGCGCCGAAAAGAGGGCGGGAAGGCGCTGTGCTCGATAAGCAATGGGTGTTCATGCGTAGCCTCACGGCAACGCGACACGCGCTTTGTCCATGCATCATGACGCTCCCGGATTGCGACGGACATGTAATCGCGCCGGCCGGGCGTGCTCACGACGCGATCAGAAACTGCGACGCATCGAAAAGTCCAAAAGGAATTCTGTCCACAGCCCGTCGGTTTCGATGGCAGCGGCAGCCGGATAGTGTTCCGGTTCGGCGGCGGCTTTTGTGCGGTATGCAGCTTCGAAGCCTGTCAACGTCCTTACGCAATTCCGCGACGAAGCTCTCAAGACTCATGGCCATTGGCGGCGCTCCGTTTTGCCGTCGGTTCTACAGGCACCGGCGGCGAGCGCGAGAACAAACGTGCAGCGAAACCACCCACCTTATCGTTGTCGAGACCAGAAGTCTGTTGAAAATCCGGCAATCGGTAAAACAACAAGTCCTCGCATGCTCGGCGCCCGGTGGATCCGATATGTCGCACTGCACAGGGCGGCGACCGGACAGGCGATAGTGGCAAGCCGACATCAGACGGGACGGACTTCGTTGACGAAGTTCGAGGGTTCCGGTCGACGCGGCCGCTCAATGTGGCCACGCGCGCCACGCGTGAGCCGGAAACGGCATTGGCGTCGCTGTTGCGATGAAGTCGACGCTTGCGTCGGTGCCGTCAGTGGTTCACATTCAGTTTTAGGGAGTGACGACCGCCGTCCGCTTTGAGCGGGCGACCAGGAGATGGGCAATGCAAAACGACGGACCGCCGCCGCGGCGCGTGACACACGAAAAACAACTACCGGTCGGCTCCGGCTTTTTGGGCCGGTTGCTGGCCGTCATCGTGGGCGCGGTCGTGCTTGTGGGGGCTGCGATGCTTTCGTTGATATTGCTCGCAGTGCTGTTCGGGGTGGGCACGATTGTCGCCGGTTACATCTGGTGGAAGCTTCGAGAGCTTCGTCGACAGCCACGTGCGTTTAGTGACGACGGCCAGATCGTCGACGTTGAGGTGATCGACGAGGATTCTCGCGTTGGTGATTCTCGGCGCCGCTGACGATCTCAAGGGTATGGTGGACGCGCCGCCGGCCGCTAAGGGTAGCCAAATCGCCCCGTTACTCTCGGGCAGCGCCGAAGCAAACGCGGCGCGGCGGTACGCGCCAGCGCGAACGGCCGGAACTTTCTCGGTGGGCGCCCGCTCTTGCAGAAGGACACGTCATGCGGTCAGGTGGGCTCGCGTCGATGGACGCAATGCCGCGCGGCTCAGGAGCCAGTACCTGCGTCGTTTCGCTCGCAACTAACTTCAGGAGTGGCACATGCAACTTGGAATGATTGGACTGGGGCGCATGGGCGCCGCCATGGTCAGGCGCCTTTCGACGGCCGGTCAGCAGTGCGTCGTGTTCGACGTCCAGCCCGAAGCGGTGGAGCGTCTCCAGCAGGATGGCATTGCCGGCGCGTCGTCGCTCGAAGATCTGGTTGCCAGGCTGCAGAAGCCGCGCGCCGTGTGGCTGATGGTGCCCGCCGCGGTGGTCGACCCCACCCTCGACAAGCTGGTGCCGCTGCTGGAGCCGGGCGACATCGTGATCGACGGCGGCAACTCCCATTATCACGACGACATCCGTCGCGGGAACGCACTAGCCGTGAAAAAACTGCATTACGTCGACGTCGGCACGAGTGGCGGTGTCGCGGGCCGCGAACGTGGATATTGCCTGATGATCGGCGGCGAGAAGGACATCGTGAAGCATCTCGAACCGGTGTTCACCGCGCTCGCGCCCGGCGTCGCCGCCGCGCCGCGCACAACTGAACGCCAGCAGGACGATTGCACCGCCGAACAGGGATTCCTCCATTGCGGACCGCTGGGTGCGGGTCACTTCGTCAAGATGGTCCACAACGGGATCGAGTACGGGATGATGGCGGCCTACGCGGAGGGACTGAACATTCTGCGTCACGCGAACGCCGGCAAGGCATCGCGCGAAATCGATGCTGAAACCTCACCTTTGCGCGATCCTCAGTTTTATCAATATGACCTGAAACTTGGGGACATCGCCGAGGTGTGGAGGCGTGGCAGCGTGATCAGTTCGTGGCTGCTTGACCTGATCGCAGGTACGCTGTCGCGCGACGGGGAACTCCGGGAATTCGCGGGAAGGGTATCGGATTCGGGCGAGGGGCGCTGGACCATCGACGCCGCGATCGACGAAGGCGTGCCTGTGCCGGTGCTGAGCGCAGCGCTGTTCGCACGCTTCTCGTCGCGCGGCGAGGCGGACTTCGCGAACCGGGTGCTCTCGGCGATGCGCAAGGATTTCGGAGGGCACACGGAAAAGCCGGACGCTCCGGCCAGTTGAAGCGAGTCGGCGGGAGGGGGACGACGTGCGTTGCAGCCGTGTGTGCGGCGTCAAGCTAACGGTAAGGGAATAACGTATGCGGTGTGCTGCTCATCCCGGTCAGATCGAGGAGCAAACGTCATAGCAGACGATAGTCCGTCGTTCTCTCGCCGCAAGCTGATGCAGGGAGCCGCCGCAGGGATGGCAACGGGCATTAGCAGGAACCACGCTCGCGCAGGACAGCGCAAGCGGTCCCGCCGTGACCGCTGCGTCTCCTACCGCATTGCCGGGTGATCCACGCGGCCTTTATCCGCATCCGCCATTTCCTGAGCAGCAGCAACCGTGGCCCGGTTTGGCAGGCGAGATGAGTCCGCGCCCCGACCATGGCGAAAACAGCTATCACGGCGCGGGCCTGCTCGCTGGCCGTAAGGCTTTGATTACTGGCGGGGACTCGGGCATTGGCCGCGCGGTCGCTATAGCGTTTGCGCGCGAAGGCGCCGATGTCTCAATCGTCTGCCTGGCCGCCGAAGAGCCCGATGCGCGCGAAGTCGTACAGTTAGTGAAGGCGCCGGGGCGGACGGCGATAGCGATTGCCGGCGATATCCGTAACGAGTCCTTCTGCGTGAGACTTGTGGATACCGCGGTCAACGGCATGGGCGGCCTCGACATCCTTGTCAATAACGCGGGCCGGCAGCAGAGCCACGATTCGATTCTCGATATCACGACCGAACAGTTTGAGTGGACTTTGCGCACCGATCTGTTCGGCATGTTCTGGATTACCAAGGCTCTATCCCGCACATGCCGGCCGGCTCCGCGATCATCAATACGGCTTCGGTCAATGCGTACGATCCCTCGATCAAGCTGCTCCTATGCGATGACCAAGGCTGCAATCGCGAACTTCACCAAAGGACTCGCGAAACAGATGGTCAAGCGCGGCATCCGCGTCAATGCCGTGGCGCCAGGGCCGTTCTGGACAACCCTGCAGGTGAGTGGCGGTCAAACGATGGACAACCTGCGCAAGTTCGGCGCGCAGACGCCGATGGGTCGGCCAGGCCAGCCAGCTGAAATCGCCCCGATCTACGTGACACTCGCAGCGGCGCAGGCGAGCTATGTCACGGGCCAAGTGTACGGCGCGTCCGGCGGCGAAGGCAACCCATGAAGGGTCCCCAGCTATTCGCTCCTTTGCGAGAGCCTGCACCTCTCGGAAAAAAACCGACCGATGTTGCTGGCCGGTTGAAGATTCTGGCCATAACGAGGGCAGTGCCAGAAACTGAGAGTTGGCATTATGCGCAAGCGGGCGAGCGCCTCGGCGCCGCCCAAATCTCGATGAACCGCGTAGCCGCGGGTTGCGAATCCGGAACCGTCGATGTCGTCGTCTGTGGAGTCAGGCAGCCTCTCGGCGAATTCGCGACGCCATCCGGCATGCGTGCGCGAGATTGCCTGGGCCGCCGGACCGGTCTGCCAGACGCTCAGCAACCAGACCCAGTCGAAGCCCAGCGCGGCGAGGCGATCCAGTTCGCCATCTCGAATATCGTCGAGTGTCGCGCGCCTGCCGAGTGCGCGCGACAAGCCGTTCAGCCAGACGCGAATGTTGATCTGGTACGGCACCGGGTAGCGTAGGTCGGACATCTTGTTTTCCTCATTGCTCACTGGTGTCTTCTCCGCTCACCTGGCCCCTGACGACCCGCGCCATCACGCGCCCGCGATCGGTTTCCAGCACGGCCTTGGCGTCAACGCGCCCGAACAGGTCGAGCAGCGAAGCGACCAGACCCGTCCAGCCGGTCTGGTGACTGGCTCCAAGGCCGGCTCCGTTGTCACCGTGGAAGTACTCGTAAAACAGGATCAGGTCGCGCCAGTGCGGATCGTTCTGGAATTTTTCGGTGCCTCCGTAGACCGGACGTTTGCCGTCCGCATTGCGCAGGAACGTGCCAGTCAGGCGGCGGACGATCTCCTGTGCGACCTCGAAGAGCGTCATGTGCTGCCCGGAGCCGGTCGGGCATTCGACCTTGAAATCGTCGCCGAAAAAAGTGTACAGGTTCACCAGCGCGCGCACGATCAGCAAGTTGACCGGCATCCACACCGGTCCGCGCCAGTTGGAGTTGCCGCCGAACATGCCCGTATTCGATTCGGCCGGGAGGTACCGCACCTTGTACTCCTCGCCGCCGACGTTAATCACATACGGATGGTCAAGGTGATACAGGGAGAGCGAACGGATACCGTGGGGGCCCAGGAACTCGTTCTCATCGAGCATGTAGCGGAGCACCCGTTCGAGTTTGCGTTTGTTCAGGATTGACAGAAGCCTGCGTTCGTTGTGGCCGATGAAGCCGGTATCGGTCGGGGCAACCTGCGCGATCAATTCGGGGTAGCGTTTGCGAAACTGCGCGATCAGCTCCACCAGCTTCGGCATGCGCGTGAGGTTGTGCGCTTCGAACACTGTCGACGCGCATAGCGGCAGCAGCCCCACCAGCGACCTTATCTTCAGGCGCGTCGTCCTGCCGTCGGGGAGCCGCAACAGATCATAGAAAAAGCCGTCATGCTCGTCCCACATCTCGTCGTCGTGTTCGCCGCGCCGGTCCATCGCATAGGCGATCCACATGAAATGCTGAACGAACTTGAAGGCAACCTCCTCATATAGCGGATCGTAGTCAGTCAGATTGATCGCCATCTCCAGCATGGTCTGGCAGTAGAACGCCATCCATGCCGTGCCGTCCGCCTGCTCGAGCGATCCGCCGGTCGGGAGTTTCGCGCTGCGGTCGAACACGCCGATGTTGTCTAGACCAAGAAAGCCGCCGCCGAACACGTTGCGGCCTGACGGGTCCTTGCGATTTACCCACCAGTTGAAATTGAGCATCAGCCCCTGGAACGAGCGCTCCAGGAAACGCGGGTCGGCTCGTCCCAGTTCTTTCTCGTACTTGTACAGCCAGAGTGTGGCGGCGGCATGCACCGGCGGATTCACATCGCTGAAGTTCCACTCGTAGGCTGGTATCTGGCCGCTCGGGTGGACATACAGGCTGCGCAACATCAGCAGCAGCTGCTCCTTCGCAAAATCGAAATCGACCTGGGCCAGCGCGATCGTGTGGAAGGCTAGGTCCCAGGCCGCGTACCACGGATACTCCCACTTGTCCGGCATGGAGATCACGTCGGCGTTCAGCATGTGGAACCACTCCATGTTGCGCACATCGCGCCGCGCGGAGTCGAGCAGCGGATGACTGTGATGTTCGCGCAACCACAGTTCGAGATCGAAGTAGTAATACTGCTTGCCCCACAACATGCCCGCCAACGCTTGACGATGCACCCGGCGCTGGTCATCGGTCAGCGACCTGGGCGCAATGCGCTCGTAGAACTCGTTCGCATCGGCGATGCGGCTATCGAAGATCTGCTCGAATCCGGCAAAGGCGTCATCGAGTCTGGATGTCGCAAGGCGCAAGCGGATGATCGCGCTGCCGCCGCCGGGTACATCGCACGTGTAATGAGCCGCGGCCTTGGTCCCGGTTCTCGCGGGATTCACGGCGTCGCGCTGTTCCGAGATGACGTAGGCGTGGAACGCATCCTTGACGTACGGCGACGCGTTTGGCTGATCCCACAGGCGCTGGGCATTGCTTTCGTTTTCCGTGAAGAGCGTCTCCGGCGCGCCCTCGCAGTGGAGCCAGTATTCGCCCAGATCATGATGCGCGGCCCGAATGACGCCAGCGCCCGCGTCGTGCAGGGACGGCTTGCGATCGTCCTCGCCCCACGACCATGTGTTGCGGAACCAGAATGTCGGCAGCACCCGCAGCCGTGCCGCTTCCGGTCCGCGGTTGTGCGCGGTAATCCGCACGAGTATGTCTTCCGGAGCCGCCTTCGCGTATTCCACGAATACGTCAAAATAGCGGTCATCGTCGAAGATGCCGGTGTCGAGCAGTTCGTATTCCATCTCCTCGCGCGATCTTTTGCGGTTGGTCTCGACTAGATCGCGGTACGGATATTCCCGCTGCGGATATTTATAGAGGTACTTCATGTACGAGTGCGTGGGCGTGCTGTCCATATGGAAGTAATACTCCTTCACGTCCTCACCATGATTGCCCTCGCTGTTGGTGAGGCCGAACAGGCGCTCCTTCAATATCGCGTCATGCCCGTTCCATAGCCCGAGCGCAAAGCACAGCCGCTGCTGGTCGTCGCATAGGCCGCCGAGACCGTCCTCGCCCCACTTGTAGGCACGTGATCGCGAATGGTCATGGGTGAAGTAGTTCCACGCATCCCCATTGTCACTGTAGTCTTCACGCACGGTGCCCCACTGCCGCTCGCTGAGGTAAGGTCCCCACTTCTTCCACGGCACCTGGGTCTCGCGCGCGTCGTTCAAGCGCTTTTGTTCCGCTACGTCCACGATTGCAGGGCACATGCTTTTCTCCGTTACGGATGAATGAACTCAGCTCGCCGCAACGCAGGCGCGCGCGGCGCACCCACACTCATCGCGTGCGAACAGGCAACGCCAATACATCGGTATGTGTGGTGCTGAACGTTTTGCTTCCTTCAATACCTTAAAACGCCTTGACGGCACAAGGAGCCATAACCGCTTCCCAGAGAACGACGACATCGCCGGTACATTCACGTCAAGCGCGTTGCCCGACGCACTCGCGATATCACGCGAAGGGGCCGTGCCCGGCACACTGATGGTGCTGCGGCTCGCCATCCAGCCGGTCGCCGGTGGCTCATGAGCGCAGGCAGTCTACAACCTTCGAAGCACCGCCACCATTGGACGTTAGTCCCATCGGTTCAGGGGAAATCGACGGTAAATTCGCGCCGGCTACCGGTTCCAGCGACCGGCGAAGCCGACGACGATGTGTTTGTGCTGCCCGGGTGCTTCGTCGAGAAGATACGTCGCACGCTGTCGGTCAGGCACATTGATTTTCCTGAGCGCCGTATCATTGACAGGACGGTGCGAGGGCGCCTCGAATGGGATGAGTCTCAGGCGAGGGCGCGTGCCACTCGTGGTGGCCGACGGCAAGGATGTCTCGTGGGACGCGCTTGGGCGAATGCTGATGGAAGGATGGCAATTCCGGCTCGATATCGCTGATCCGAGCGATAAAGATTGAGTCGCGTTCTCGGCGGCAAACCCCGGCCCTCGCCGTTATTCCGGCTGATCGCTCGAACGTTAAAACCCACGTGAGTAAAGCCATGGTCACAGTCAGGCACGATGATCTTTCTTTGGCTTTCGACTTCGTCAGCTACGCGGCGCCAACGGAGCATAGCGCGTATGTCTCGCTCGATACAGGCAAGATCTATTGGACTTCTGATTCCAGCGACGCATTCGATGAGGAGATTCCTGACGACCTTGAAACGTCAGATCGCTACCTTGCGATACCGCACAAGAACGAACTCGATCTCGGAAGACGTCTCGCCTTGCGCTTTGCCGCACAGGTGTTGCCTGCGCGTTACGACCAGATCGAAGGATTTTTCCGACAGCAACGGGCTTATGCGCGTTTCAAGGATTTGCTGGAGCGAGAAGGCGTTCTCGAGCGCTGGTATTCGTTTGAATCCGATGCTGTCGAAAGCGCGCTGAGGCAATGGTGTGCCGAAAACGGGCTTGAGCTTGTTCAGACGTGACGGGGGCTGTCAGCTTTCGCAACGCCAGACATGCTGTCTCCCGTGGTGAAACGCGGACAGGTTGTGACGCCTCCGGCGCCGGGCCGCACGATCGGCTGTGAGCCATGCGAAAATCAGCGCTTCCACATCGCCAGGAGCGACTGCACATGAGGTCTGGTAGCGCGTGAAGAGGCGCTTTATTCCAACGCGAGAGCAGCAGGCCGTGATCGAGGCGGCGCTTCACGCCGGCGACCTCAAGATCAAGGCATTTGCCGGCGCGGGCAAGACCTCCACGCTCCAGCTCGTGGCCGAGCATTTCGGCCAGCGGCGTGGCATGTACCTCGCCTTCAACCGGGACATCGCGGCGAGCGCAGCCCGCCGCTTCCCGCCTCACGTCAACTCGCGCACGATGCATTCGCTGGCGCGGGCCTCCGTCAGCCCGTCGGTGCGAAACCGGATGAGCCTTCCGGGCGAGCCACCGCACGAACTGGCTGCACGCTACGGGCTTGGCCCGCTGGAAGTGCGGACAGTTACGGGCAAGGTGGTCGAGATCGCCCCGTTCGAGATCGGACGGATGATTGCCGATGGGCTGGACAGGTTCTGCCGGTCCGCTGACATCCAGCCGGCAACGCCACATATTGTCGTCGATGAAAAGATCGACGAAGCGGTAGCCGCGCAACTGCGCGTCTACCTGCTGCCTTACGTCGCGCGACTCTGGGAAGAGGGCGCGGCAACCCGCGGGGGGAGCGCCATTTCGCCTGACGTGCTCCTGAAGCTCTGGGCGCTCTCGGAGCCACGCATCGAAGCCGAATTCATTCTCTTCGACGAGGCGCAGGACAGCGATGGAGTCATGCTGTCGGTCCTGGGCCGGCAGCGCCACGCGCAGATCATCTATGTGGGCGATCCTTACCAGCAAATCTACGAGTGGCGAGGCGCGATCAATGCGATGGCGCAGATCGACGCGCCCGAACGCGCGCTTACGGAGTCGTTCCGCTTTGGCGCCACGTTCGCGGCGCTCGCCAGCCGTCTGCTCACGCTGCTCGGTGAACGCACGCCCATCCGGGGACAGGGCGCGATCGGCTCGATCATGGTGGAAGATCCCGCGCTGGCGCCGCCGGTCGACGCGATCCTCTGCCGGAAGAACGTCACGGCGATCTGGCAGTTCGCCGCGGGACTCGAGGCGGGACATCGACCGGCAATCCGGATGACTTCGGCCGAGATTCTCGCGTACGCTGACGGCAGCGGACCGGCTGCTGGCCGGCCAGCGCGCGTTCCGCCCGGCGGCGTTTTCGCTGTTCGAGACGTGGAGCGACGCACAGGCGTTTGCGCGCAGTGCTTTTGGTCAGGACCTGCTGCCGGTTGTGCGGATCGTCGACGAGCTGGGTACCGGCTATCTGCGAGCCCTGGCGCAGTGCTCGGCGACGGAAGGCGCCGCTGACTATGTGATCTCGACGGTCCACCGCGCCAAGGGCCTCGAATGGAAGCGGGTCAAGGTCGCGAACGATTTCCGCCTGCGGGGTGCCGATGGCAGCCCGATGCCTGACGAGGATGAGCTTCGTCTGCTCTACGTGGCGGTGACCCGCGCGCAGCATGTGC
>BBSL01000308.1 GCA_001319865.1 Burkholderia sp. E7m39
TCCGGCTTGCGCGACGAGTTGCTGCGGCTTTTCAGTCTGCGGCGCCAGGCCTGACCGGCACGGCAAGACGGAAGTCGCATCGCGTGCCTGGCATCGTGCGGGGGAGCATGGCTGCGACGGACGGGCGCCGCTGAGCCACAGGCGCCCAGCGGCGCGTTGCCGCTGCCACACGACGTCAGGCAGCAGCGGGATTTTTCATAACTGCCATGCGGGCACAATCGGAAAGCGGGAGCCAGAACGGGGACGCTTGACTGCCACATGAACGAACCTAGAATGCACGTGCGCGACCCGGCGGGTCGAGCTGCTCCTTTTTGCACAAGATGCCCACACCTCTGACGCCATTCTTTCGCAAATACCTCGCGGTAGCCTACGGCGCGCTGCTGCAGACGGAAACCGCCCGTCACTGGCTGTCCGGAACCTTCCGGCTGGACGGTGACGACTTTGCTACCGGTGAGCCTATCCAGTTCGTCGAAGGCCAGGTCCTGCAGAGTGAGGAGTTTGCCCGGCTCCTGATGATTTTCGACGGAGGTCGGGTTCATGCGCAGAACCAGCTGGACTTCGGTCCCGACATGTCGCCGCCCGGCATCTACTTTACGTCAGTGAACCGGCAGGTGATTCATCACGGTCACAAGAATCGCATTGGCCTGATCCGGACCGACGAAGCGGAACAGGGACTTTTTGTCGAGAGTCTGGAGGTGCCTCAGCAAGATAATCCGGCGGCAGATGGCGAAGGGGATTTCCGGCAGGGGCTGCATGTCGATCATCATTACCTCGCCGATGACGCACCGCATTTTCTGGGTACCATTTCGTTCGCGCTGTGCGCCATGACTGCGCACAATCTCGGCTTCGCTTCGATCTCGCTGATCGCGGGAGGTGGTCGCGGCTACAATGCGCAGATGATCGGTTACCGTTACTGGCCGAAGGTCGGTTTTGACGCGGAACTCCTTGACGGTGAGACGGCCGGCGTGCCGCACCTCGTAACGTGCCGGACGGTGCAGGACGTCGTCGCCCTCGACGCGGCCTGGTGGAGTGCAAACGGGAGTCAGCGGCTGATGGAGTTTGACCTTCGCGCGGGAAGTCCCGGCTGGCCAAAGCTGCTAGACTATCTGCACGAAAAGGAGTTGATATGAGCCATGCCCTGAAATCGAAGCCGCAGCCGGATGCTGCGGTGGGCACGCGTAAAGGCGTGCGGCTGTCGCTCGCGTCCATTCCCGCCTTGACAAAGGACGGCAAGGCGAAGCTGCGGGCCGCTGCCCGCAATCCCGGTAGTCGCCATCTTCCCGAGTTGCCGGAATGGCGCAAAGCCGAGTCGAAGTAGAAAAAGGGCCATGAGGCCCTTTTTTATTGCCCGCCAGGGTTGCCGATTGGGCATGCCGCCAAGGGGTAATTTGACATAATTAAAGTTATCACCGTTACGAACGTTCGTTCGTTTTCGCCGAAATTGCTGTGGAGCGCGAATCGGGAATGACGCGTAAAAGTGGACCGTCGGAGTGCAGTCTTTCGCGGTCAGGCGATGGCAAAAAAATGGCCCGCACCTTCGCGGGCCTGCTTTTTCTGGCGGAGCACAAGACGGGCGGCCAGTCTCCCGCCAGCCCCGCCTGTGCCCCGTTTTGCGGCCACGTGCCGTTAACACGGACCACCTCTATATGTTAGACCCTGCGCCGGCGCCTGGCGGGGTTTTTATCCGCGTCCCACGACCGCAGGCGCTGGCGTTTCGCGACCGTTCCGGGAAGCCAGCATCTGCCGGTTGGTGGCAACGACTGCTCCGCGGCCGTGCTGGGCGGAAGACTACGCGCATTTTTGGTCAAACGGAAATCTACCGGTTTGGACATGAAAAGTGAAGGGGTAGATAGTTGTGGCTATCTACCCCTTCATTTCTGGACATTGATTGCCGTGTCAACTGATTTGGCTTACATGGCCCGGTTTTTTGCTAGGCTCCCGGTGAGAGGGCGGACCCGGAGGAGGGACCATGACCTTGTCGGACTTTATCGAAGCAGACCTGGACGCGCTGATTGACGAATGGACCGCGTAAGCCCGCACGGTCTGCCCCGACGATATCGACCTGGACGATCAGCAACTGCGCAACTCGGCGCGGGAACTGCTGTCCGGTATCGCCGCCGACATGCGCGGGGCGCAGACGGACGCACAGCAGCGCGAGAAGTCACACGGCGACCGGCCCGGTCCCGACTCCCCGTTCAACCGGATCGGACGCTGGCACGCGAATGACCGCCAGGCGCAGGGCTTCAGGATCAATTCGCTGGTGGCGGAGTACCGGGCGCTGCGGGCGAGTGTCCTGCGGCGGTGGCAGCAGAAGTGCCAGTTGGACGCGGCCGCCTTTCACGAAATGATCCGCTTCAACGAGGCGGTCGATCAGATGGTTGCCGAGTCGGTGCGGGAGTTTTCATCGATCACCGAACGCATCCGGGACCTGTTCACCGGCGTGCTCGCCCATGACCTGCGCTCGCCCGTTGGTGCGATCCTGAATTCGACACGCGTCATCATGGCCGATGCGAATCTGTCGGCGACGAGCCTGCGGGCCACGGCAAACCTGCAACGCGCCGCTGAGCGGGCGAAGATACTGATCGATGACCTTTTCATCTTCGCGCGCACACGTCTCGGCAATGCGCTACCCGTGCAGCCTGACCGATGTGATCTTGAGCGCACCTGTCATGGTGCGGTTGATGAAGTGTGCGCCACGCATCCCGATGCGCACATCAGGGTGAAAGCCAGAGGAAATCTGACTGGCATCTGTGACGGCGAACGGATCCACCAACTGGTGGTCAATCTGGTTGCAAACGCTGTACAGCATGGTTCCGGTCCTGTCGGCGTGGAGGCGATCGGCGATAATGAACAGATAACGATCGCCGTGTCGAACGGCGGCACGCCGATACCGGCCCGTGCGCTGCCGACGCTCTTTGATCCGTTGACGCGCGCGCTGCCGCCATCAGAAACAAGACGGGCGTCTCCCGGCATGGGCCTCGGTCTCTATATCTGCCGGTGCATTGCCCACGCTCACAACGGAACGATCGACGTCAGGTCGGATCAGGACCAGACGGTTTTCAGGGTAACGCTCCCCCGGGTGGCGACATCAAAACCGGATTAAACAACAGCTCTGAAACGATGTGATGATGCGAGAGGTTGCACGCGTGCCGGAACGCGCCATCCCGTCTTCTTCGTCGACGTAATGGCGTACGAATATGTGCTGCGGGTCACTAACCGTCTGGGCCTTGCCAGTCCGGACGATGCGGACCGAGTGGAAAGGCAACTGATGCAACGGTTCCGTCAAACCTGCTCCCGGCACGGTGCGGCTGATTGAGCCGGCGGAGAACCTTGACAGGTGATGGAGACGAGTATGCGCATTCTGATCGTCAGCACGATACTGTTTGTCTTCGGAGCGTCCCCTTTCAGCGCGAATGCGAAAGTCGACCAATCTTGTGTATCCGTCCAGACCAGTGTGTGTAATTCCGCGCTCTCGCAATGTCGATGCAATTCTTCGGGTCGGACGACGGAGTCTGACAGCGTGGCCGAAGAACAGAGACGGTGCGCCCACGACTGCCAGGAGGCATATCAAAAGTGCGTCGATGACGCCGCGCGTTCGTGTTACCGATAGGGCGGCCAGTCGGACAGGCACGTGGCTTTGGCGATGAATCTGGCGCCGAGGAGTGAGCCATCGATGGTACGCAGTTGTTCGCGTGTCTATGTCGCCTCAGGGTGGGAGGCACTTGTAGGATGCCGCGGGGCGTCAAGTAGGCGCGCCGTCGTCAACCTCGGTCGACACGGATGTTGAGGCCGTTAGCCGAAGCCCTGAATACACCGGGCGGCGATTACTATCGAGAGCAACTAGCGCGAGGCCTGCCCTCGCGAGCCGCCAGCAGACGTGGGGCGGTGGCCTCAACTATGCGTTCGGTCCGTTGGTCGCGGGCTTCGTATACCGTTTCTGATACGAAGCTCCTTCGCCAGGAGGCAGGATCCGCCGGCGTCGGCGGGTGGAGGGGGCGGCGAGATCAGGACGATCGGATCGGTCGCCGTCGATGTTGACGGCGCGCCACCGCACAAGGCGTCCCTGTTCCGTGGCGTCTGCTGTATAAAAATCTGGCTGGACATCTTTTTTGATCCGAACGTCCCAGACTGTTAAAAGGTCGCTCCGGGGAAAACTTAAGGGAGAGCGGGGTCGAACAGGGAAGTTCGGCGACCAGTCCGGGCGGCCCGTTCGTTGTCATCCCACGTATTTCCGGGTTCGGCCAGGAGCCGCCGGTCGAGGTCGACATCCAGTTTTATCAGCCACGCTGTCGTTTCCCCTCGCTCAATGGCCGCTTTGCGGCGAGCAAATTGCCGAGGGCACAGCCTCAATCCGGCCAGTTCCGGCCGTTGGCTCGCGCTGTTACGCGGACATTCGAACGTCGCCTCCGCTTGGTTAACGGACTTTCATCCGATCGTGCCCTCGAGTCGTCGGCCAATGCTCCTATCGGCTACACGTCACTCCGACGGCTGGTATGGAGCGACGGCAGCACGTGCTCGCGGAACATCTCCCGCAGCTTCAGTTTGTGCAGCTTGCCAACGGCCGTATGCGGCAATTCGTTGACGAAAAAAGGTGGCATCGCGCATGTGTGCCGTTTTACTTTCCGGGTGTCACCAGATCTTCTTCCACAAAGCGCAGAATCGCCTCTGTCAGCGCCTCACGGGGGTAGGCGTTCTGCGTGACGAACAGCGAGCCGATCATGGTGTGTGTTCGCGCAACAGGCACGGCCAGTGCCCAGTGATCGGCATTAACGTAGCCCAGGAGAGCGCTTCCGGGCACGACCTGATCATAGAAGATCACCTGGCTGTCGTTGCGCGGGTCGACCCGCGAGAGTTTGTCGTAGCTCGATTTAAGTATCGACGATATGCGCTCCGGCTGAGGGAACGTCACGAGCGAGTAGTAGCGTAGGTCGCCCGGAAGGGGATTTTGCGCCATCCACGCCTTGCGCGTTGCCGGTCGCAGGCTTTGCACGGCGCCGCCGTCTCCCGAACTGCAGGTCGCGCCCGGGAAGTGCCGCAACATGTCAGCCTGATATTGCTCGGCATCGTTGGCGAGCGGCGAGCCGCCCACCGCTCCCGCTGCGCTGACGACAGCTGCCACACGGCTACGGATCTCCGGATACGCGACGACAGCCTCCAGGATGTCCGCGCTACCCTTGGAGTACCCGACCAACACGAGCTGCGCTGCTCCAGCGGACAGTTGCATTGCCATGATGGCGTCGCGGATCTGAAGTGCATTGTGGGTGGAACTTGACAGCCCGTCGACGTCGAGCATGACCCCGTCGTAGCCAGATTGTTGTAGCTGCTTTGTGACGGTTCCCGGCGAATTCAGCCACGGCTTGAAGCAGTCGTACCCGATGCCAGGGACCACTGCCGCGATGAGGTGGCGCCTCGATTGACCGAGATCGACGCTCGCGCCGGTGCCGGCAGGTTCAGTGCCTACGCGTGTCAGTGCGTCTTCGCAAGTACGGTAGTCAGGAAGCGCCGGGCCGTGCGCTTCAAGCACCGCACAGTAGATCTCGCGAAACCGCGCCCGTTTGTCCTGCACGCCCGCCTGGGACGCGGGAACGAGAGCGAGCGGCGGCGTATCCGTCGAATAGGGGACCAGCGGCTTGGTCGCGCATGCTGCGAGCGCGAGACAGGTCGAAAGCGCCGCAAAACGGACATGGCCATTCCTCCACGCCCATCCATACGGGATCGGTCGCGGCGCGACGCCACCTTGCCGCCCGGAGACGGGGCTACTTGCCGGCATCGCCGCTCTCCTTGCGTGCGGTGGACCCACGCAGCTCCAGGTAAGGCACCCAGTGAAGAATATCCACGTTCGTGAAACTGAGCGGGCGCGTCGCGAAGAACATCACGGCACGCAGCCCGTCAG
This sequence comes from Burkholderia sp. E7m39, assembly GCA_001319865.1. GTDB lineage: Bacteria > Pseudomonadota > Gammaproteobacteria > Burkholderiales > Burkholderiaceae > Paraburkholderia > Paraburkholderia bengalensis. The sequence goes on from BBSL01000308.1 coordinate 5,894, forward strand.
TGTAATAAGGCGTCCCATTAAGCGTTGTCCGCGGGTGTGCCTGCGGTGATGAACCGACGCCGTGCACGAAGCCGAGTTTATCCAGGCCGCCCGAATACATCATGTCCTGGATCAGAAAGTTCCTTGCCTCGTCAACGTCCTCATGGAGCGTGCCGCCTTCCATATCGTGGTGCGTGAAGCGGCCACCGACAGGCCGTCCGACCTGAGCCAGATACACTGCGTCACCGTTGAAGCGAATGGGCGCGAGCCATGCGCGTAATGAAGTGGAGGGCGCGCCCGTTTGCGCTTCCTTGCGCAGGACGACGTCGGGTCTGCGTCCAAATACCCACTGCGCGAGGTCGTTTCCACGCATGTCGCGACGATAGTCACGCCGCACCATTGCGGCACCGATGTCCCCAAGCGTACCGATGACAATTACGTTCAACGGATCGGCTTCCGTTGTCCCGTGCTCATCAGTGGCACAACACGGCATCCGTTCGAGCGCCGCGCGCAACGACGCAAGGTCGTGGTAGTCAGTGAATACAGTCTCGGGATACTGGAACAGGGTCAGCGCGAAACGCGGGTCCACGGCATCGCCCGGTACAGGCAGAAACAGGGAGAAGGGGATCAGCGTTCTGCTGCCGAAAAGATCGATATTGACCAGTTTGATTTGCCGGTCGGGGTTGGCGAAAAGAAATCCGGTGCGCGTTTCCCCGGGGGGAATGGGATTCCTGAATCCGAGCTTGTTCAGGTGACTGTCGATGCTTGCATTCGTCGCGCCTCCGAGAAGCGTGTGCATGGACCACGCTACTTCGAGTGGCGAGAAGTAGTCCGGATCGGTTCCAGAGTGCAGCAACCATAACGTTTGCGACGTCCGGTTTTCAACTTCGATCCATAGCGGCTGGATGTTGTTCTTGTTGATGTCGGCGCCGAACATGCGCTTGCTGTCGTCCGACCCCAGCACGGCCACGCTTACCCGTGCGTTCTGTCTGGTAGCGCTCACCGCACGCTCACGAAGCGGCGCGTCGTCGATGCTGGTCGGGGCCGTCCACGTCGCACAGCCCGCGAAAATGAGCGAAAGGACAACGCTGCCAGCAGCATTCTTCAATGCACGTTGCAGCGGCGACGATTCGCTCATCGTTTTGCTCCTGAGGGCAGGGCGTTGAACTTCGCAGCCGCCTCCCAGGGGAAGAATTCGATCCCTGAGAGCGAGGTGGGTTGCCGGTCGAATACGAGTACCTGACGATAGCCGTCGGTGTAGTACGGGTCGGTGGTGAGATTCTCGCTCGGTGCGCCTTGCGGGGCGGCGCCGACTCCCTCTACGAATCCGATCTTCTGGAGGTTCTGGGAATAGACCATGTCCTCGGTAAGTGCTGTGCGCGCTTCATCTACGTCCGGGTCGATCTTGTGCGTTGTCAGCGTCGGTGAGTGAAACGTAAGACGGACGCCGATATCCCGGCTGATCTGGCCCACCCACACGGGTTTGCCCCGGTAGCGCATCGGGGTTAGCCAGAGTCGCAGGTGATTGCGCTGGTGAATCGTGTCGCGCGCTTTCTGCAAAGCGAGGTCCTGCGCCCGGCCGAACAGGTAAAGATCGCTGACAGGTGCATTGGCGTAACGCTCGCCGGAAAGCGCGGAGGTAATCGTCTTCATGATTGCACCGGACCATTTTTGTTCGGTCGGACTCCAGCCACGTCGGACCAGTGCAGGAAACGCGTCCTCGAGGCCTCCCACTATGACGAGATTGAGCGGATCGCCGTTCTTCGAACCGTCCTCATTGGTCGCGCAACAGGGAAGTGCTTCGAGTGCGACGCGGAAAGCGTCGTCGTCCGTGTAGTTCACGATTTTTTCCGGCGGATAGATCTCGCGCCGAAAGACTGCGCTGACATGGTAATCGGCGTAGAAGCCCGGCACGACCATCAGGAACGAGAATGTCTTCGCCTGCCCGCTCGCAACGAGGTCCAGTTGGACGAGCTTCGCGCCCTCGCTGAGGTTAGTCAGCACATACCCCGATACGGTCTGCCCTGGCAGCACAGGATTGCGGAAGGCGAGCCCGCGGAACCGCCGGTCGAGTTCGTCTTTCCCGACGGGCGCATTGCTGTCGGCAAACGCCTCGGCCGCTTCCGAAGCCGGGAAGAAATTTGGGTCGAGGCCAGGCGACATCAGGAAATAGCTGACCGTGTCGTCGTTCTGCACCTCGATCCATACGGGCTGAATCTCCTTTTTCGCGAGCGGCACGCCATAAACCGCCTCGCTTTCTTCAGCCGAAAGCACCGAAGCGTAAACCCGGAGCCCTCCTTCGGTGCGTGTCACGGCGCGGCTCTTATAGGTAAGTCCGCCGACATTCGGCAGCGTAGTGGCGCAACCGCACAACACGAATGTGATGACAACTGCAGCCAGCAGTCGATTCACGATGCCGTCCATTGCGTCCCCTCTTTGCCGCGACCCGGGGCGGCGCTCCCGTCAGTGGGCTAGTGTGAATCGATCCTTATGGCAAATTCAGGCTGCTCTCCGCGTAACCTTCTTCGATATGCGTGTGAAATTATAGTGTGCAGGTTACAGCGCGCCATCGTTAAAAATCGACAAGAGCGGCGCTTCGCGCATGAATGACGTCATGATTTTCGCCCTGGCCGCGCTCATAGAGCTGCCCGGTGTGACTCGCCGCGCAGGTCTTCCTACCGATGTACCCGTACCACATGGGCCATGAGATCGAGGGTCTGTGCGTTACCAGTTTGTACGTGTCGGTATTCAGGACAGTTCCGCTTCAACATGCCGGGGAGTTCGAGCCGACCACTCAAACCATTTATCGCTGGGCCTCACAGGCCGATCGCGATGCAGGCAGGCATCACGGCGGCCTGACGACGGAGCGCGAAGAACTCACGCGTCTGCGCCGCGAGAACCGTCGTCTCGAGCTTGAGCGCGAGATACAAAAGCCACGGACGGGTTTTGCCGCTCCCGTAACAGCGGGCCCACGGTCCCACGCAAACGTGATGCGATCTTCGTAGAAGACATCTGTCTGTTCATCCAGTAGGGACTGGCGGCGGCTGAATTCAAGAACACGTCGCTCAGAATGCTGCCCGTTGTATCAGCTTGTCCTTAGAAAAATGCAGTCGCGCGTGAAACGCTGGACTGGTCACGTACGCACTTCATATAGCGTAGTTGCGTCGTCGCCCTCAGGCTTGTATACAGCGGTCCTTCGTGCGCAGAACATGTCAGTCGCGTTTCCGATCAGCCCTCACCGCACGACCATTCTCTCCGCGGCTAGTCCATCGACCCGAGATCGCAATTGTCCAGAAGAGCTTCGTGCATCTTCACCGCGCCCGCGCGGCAAGGCGCGCAATCATCCGATCAGCCATCGCGCGGTCGATGACTTCGAATGAGCGGCTCGTGCGCTCATAGGCATACATGTCGCCAGTCGCGATGTCGAACCACCAGCCGCTCAACACGAGTGCGCCCGCAGTGACCTGCTGGTGGACGATCGGGTATGTCATCAGATGCTCAAGCTGCACAAGTACGTTGAGTTGCGACAATTGATCGTGCGGTTTCAGCCTGTCATCGAGCGGACCTTCGTGTTCGAGGCGAAACGCTGCGTTGTTCGCGTGGTACAGCCATTTATCGAGGTTCGGCGCTTTCAGCTTGGCGTTGCGTGTATACACGGCTTTCATCGCACCGCACTCGGAATGCCCGCACACAACAATATTCGCGACTTTCAACACCAGCACTGCGTACTCGATCGCGCTTGCCTCGGAAAGGTCGCCGGTAGAGACCCCTTCCGCAGTCGCCGGTGGTATCAGGTTGCCGACGTTGCGCATCGTGAACAGATCGCCCGGATGGGTCGAGGCAAGCAGGTCCGGCACAACCCGGCTGTCCGAGCACGTGATGAAGAGCGCATCAGGTGTCTGCGCGAGCGCCAGTTTGCTGAACTGCTGCGCGTATTGCGGCAGCATTTTCTCGCGGAATTCAACGATGCCCATTATGAGTTTGTCCATGGTTTGCCTCCGAAAGGGCTAGTCATGTGCTGTCGAACTTGCCGAACCTCCAAGCCCTTGCGAGTCGGGGATACGGGCCAGCGCCAGGTCCTCGGGAAACGAGAACATCGAGGCGATCGTGCGATCGAGCAGTGCCAACTCGACGCGCAATGCGTCATGACGATGTTCCGGTAGGCTCTGGATGAGATTCTCCATTGCCGCACGTAAACGCCGCGCGATTTGAATGCTGCCCGCGCCGTATTGTCGTATTTCGCGGAAACTAATATGCACGAAGTCTTCCCAATTGGGCGTCCGTAAGATCACGCGCACCCGCCCTGACCTATCCACAATCTCTTCGATGTGCAGCGACCGTTGGCCCACCACGCGCAATAGTCGGTGCACTTGGTCGATCGCAAGCACGGCCGTGGTCGGATCGTTGATCGCCGCCGACAGCGCTTTCAGCGCAATATCAACCAGGATGCGAAACGCGAACATAGGATCCTGCTCCATCGTGCGTTCCGTCCCGAAAGCGACCAATGTGCATAGCCTTTCCTCATCGATTGCGCCAGCGTTCCCGTACAAATAAAACATGGGTTCGTCCACAGCGACGAAATCACCGACTTGCGGTACGAATTCGATAACTGAGTCAGTGCGCCGCGCCTTGGCCACCAGCCTTTCCAGATTCACGGCCAGAACGATGCCAGATTTGCCGCGGTGACGAACAATGCGATCAGGTACGCCTCGCTCTTTGTCGCTTTCCGGCGGGGTAATTGCACCGCTAGTCGGAGCGGGATAAACGCTTTCTATGACCGCCATCCCGTGCTTCCCAACGCGCGCTACGAGGCTTACAGGACGCAGAGATTTCGCGGCGTAGTCAATCAGGAAAAGGAACGCAACGACGGAAGCGAATCCGAATAGCGCTGCAATGAACACTTGAAGCTGGTGTACCTCGTTTTCACCCATCCAGCCCAGCGTTCTATCGGCGAACAGCATCGTGAAAACGAACAATCCCGAGATGCTACGGATTACGTTATCGCGCAGCAGTGTGGTCGCGATGATCCGGGGGGTGTACTGCCCGCCAGCGACCTGGATCGCGACGAGCAGCGATCCGAACGTGAACACCAGAAACCCCAGGTCTGCGGAAACGATGTCACCGAGCAACGACCGCGCCCCAGTCATGGACAGCCCAAGAAAGCCGGTTTTCGGATCGAGGATCGCTTGCCTGATCATCCATCTTCCTAGCATTTCGGTCAGAGGTTTTACCACGGCATAGATCGCGACTGCCATGAGCGGCACAGCCCACAGCGAGGATCTTAGGTAGCTCTTTAAGCTGTACCAGCGATTCCAGTCCATGTTTGCTCTCCCTACGATCCATTTGCAGCAGAGACCAAAGTCTTCGCGGTTCGCCAGGTGGCAACCAGGTCGACAGCATCGCCTCTTTCAACACCCGCGACATCGGAGGCCAGCACTGCCAGCAGGTGAGTTGATCTGCCATTCCAGTGCTGTCTGATTACGTGGATTGAGGCTGGAGTGCTACGGAAACGGATCCGCCGATCATGGGGAGTACCGCTGGCGTGGACCAGGTTACGGACACGTGAACCTTGCCGAAACAATAAGACACCTGAACTTCCGGCCGGTCAATGACACCTTGGCCATCGAGGCGCCATCCTGGAACTCGGCGTCCCTGGCCACGCCGTCAGCCTTCGACATTCCGCGCCGATCGCGGCACCGCGCCAGGGCCTCGGGCGACCCCAAAAAATTTCGCTTGACACGATTTAAACGGTTTTCCTTCCGGACGCGAGCAGGGAAGCCGTCGAACATCATCATCTATGTGATTGTTTGTCTCGGAGGCAACAGAGGTGTGCGCCTATGACCCTGCACGCCGCTCGCGAATGGAGTGAAAGTTTCCACCTATCTGAATTCAGGTGCGTATTCAGGCGACTAACAAAGTGTATGGGACTACCGCAAGCGCGCCCAGAACCTCAATGTAATCACGGAGAGCACAATGAATATTCGCATAGCAATGCTGGCTTGTTCGTTTGCCACGATGCTGGCGACGACAACCTAGGCGCAGGACGACGGTTCAGGAAGTTCGACTTCAGCCGCGAGTCATTCTGATCACATAGTGAGAATGCACCGGCAAGTCGCGGCCGCGAACCGCGTATACGAACACAAGGTTGCCGCGGCGAAGAAGGTTTTTGACCACAAAATGGCGGAAACAAAGAAGGAGCGTGATGCTGCCATCAAGGCTGCGCATGACGCCGCGGGTCAGTAAGAATTTTCCCGCCTGCACACGCGGCGTCGCAGTCCAAAGGACAAGGAGAAAAGAAAAGGGCCCGCAAGCGCGGGCCAGGAAAACCGCAAATCACGGTGAAGAAGACGAAACAGAACGCCGTGGGCGGTTGGTGCGTCCTCAGTGTTAGCCGGTCGCGCCGACTGTCAGTATAGGGCGGGTCAAGTCACGGTACCAGGGATATCGGCATCAGGGGGCAATGTGCTTCGCGGTCTGCTTCGGCGATGCAATCACTGAACCCGCGACTGAATATGGTTCTCAGAACCTGATCGACCAGAACGTTGGTCGGCGTGATCGGGGAAGGCGGGATCAACGCAGATACTTGAGATTGTTAGCTTGCAGACTATTATCGCTTCACGGGACCCGAAATAGTATCTCTGAAGTGGGTGGAGAACTCCGCGTGGTTCGCAATCAGCCACCGGACGCTATCAACAAGCGATGCCCTCATTGCGGGCAGCGGAAGCCTTTGACTGCTTTCTTTTACAACGCGTGGAGCGGTGATGGTTTGAGCTGTTGGTGTATCGAATGTAGTGAGCAATACAAGAGCGAAGGGCACGAAAGACCGTCAGATAAAAGACGCGGCCAATCGTTTGAAGCTTCCATGAGAAAACTCGCGAAACGCCGAATAAGCAAGGATGGAAAGTGAGGTTACGGAGACGGAGACAACGGAGAGAATCGAACGTGTGCATCACGGGTCCCGGAGCACATCCAAATGAGACCCGTTACGTTAATTTCGCAATTCAATTGACACATATTGGTACGATGTAAGGCGGTTTCCGAGTGCGGAGGTAGATCCGGATGTGGGCGTTGCGGTGTCGAAAGCCGAAGCCAAATGCCAGAACTGTCTCTACCGAGACACTGAATGAAGCGATGGAGACACGATTTTCCCTTCGTACTGGTCGCCGCCGGCCACAGCGTTCTGGACATCTGCAATATATTGCCCCAGACATATATTGCCCCAGACGATTCCGAGCCCCGGGGGCGCCTGGCCAGCGCGATACATGCTGCCTTCGAAATAATCAGCGCCGATCTTGACGAATCGATCGCGCAAGAGGCTTTGCGCCGTACGACCGTTGCAAGGGCAGACCATACAATCGTGCATTCCATTGATGTGAGCCTTGCCAACGCGGACAGGATGTGGTCTACGGCCCGGTGGCTCAAAGACAATTGTCACCGTCCCCCCGGCGT
>BBSL01000309.1 GCA_001319865.1 Burkholderia sp. E7m39
GAGGTCTTCACAGGCTAACCGGAGGGTCCGAAATGAAGTATACGACGGTCGGGGTGGACATCGCGAAGAACGTCTTCCAGCTTCACTGGGTAGATGCTGGCACGGGCGAGATTGTCAACAAGCAACTCAAGCGCGCCGCATTCCTCGCGCATTTTGCGAATCGCGAGCCTTGCCTCATCGGAATGGAGGCCTGCGGCGGTGCCCAGCATTGGGCGCGGCGATTGATGGAGATGGGCCATCAGGTCAAGCTGATGCCGGCGAAGTTCGTCAAGGCTTTCAATATCGGCAACAAGAACGATCCTGCCGATGCTCGTGCGATCTGGATGGCCACGCAGATGCCGAGCAAGCCGGTCGCTGTGAAGACCGAAGCCCAGCAGGCCGTATTGGCGCTGCATCGGTTGCGCCAACAGAAGATCAAGTTCCGCACGATGCAGATGAACAGTCTGCGAGGCTTGCTGACGGAGTATGGCGAGGTGATGGCCAAGAGTCGTGCCGCGCTGGATAAAGCGATTCCCGGGGTGCTGGCGAGGCTGGCCGAGCGTCTACCGGCGATGCTGATCGACTCATTACGCGAACTCTGGAATGACCTCGATCGACTCGACAAACAGATCGCTGATATTGAGCGACGTTTGCACACGTGGATGAAAGAGGACAAGGCATGCAAGGCAATCGCCGCGATCCCCGGCGTTGGGCTGCTGACGGCGACCGCCACCGTTGCCACGATGGGTGACGCGAAGGCGTTCAGCTCCGGACGGGAGTTTGCCGCGTGGCTCGGTCTGGTACCAAAACAGATCGGCACTGGCGGGAAGATCCAGCTATTAGGTATCAGCCGGCGCGGCGACACGTATGTGCGCACGTTACTGATCCACGGAGCGCGCAGCGTGCTCTTCCACGCCAAGCACGCCGGGTCGTGGGCTGAGCAGTTACAGAAACGACGACCGTCCAACGTGGTGACTGTCGCACTTGCCAACAAGATGGCCCGAACAATCTGGGCAGTTCTCGCACATGGCACGCCGTATAACCAGCAGCATGTCAGTGCCCAACCGGCTTGATCAGCTGAACCGTACGGAAGATTGAAGTTTGCAGGATGACGTCGAAAGGTTGCGTTGGCAATCTCGCGTGATGACAAGACAGGTCGGACCTGAACTCGCTAAACCTGAAAGCTAGTTTGAGCGCGAAGCTCGTGCGACAAATGAGGAGCGAGTCAGCGGATTTCATCGGGGCCCGCAGCGTATGAGGCTGCAACGAGGCCGAATATAAAGCTGCAACCTATCCTGTCGAATCAACCCGCAAGAAACCCTGGCGCATCGGGGGCGTTCATATAAACTAGCTTGAAAATTTCCGATTACGCCGATCATGAAATGGCTCTAATACGCCGATCCGTGACATTCGGCTATACCCATCCCGAAAGGTTCTCAACGTGCGGGCTTCGTGGCTTCGTTCACGTGTGGCTCAAGCCAGAAATATGCTTCGAGCGCCGCGATGGTGATCTCACATTCGACAGTATGGTCCTGACGTACGAGGCCAAAGGCGACGACGTGGCGCTTTGCTAAAACCTGCGGTTCAAGGCTGACGGTTTCCATGATTTATTGTGACTGAACCACGGATACCTGGGTGCCACATGCGGACCAAACGCTGGCTGGCGATCCATCCAATGTGTTTTGATGCATCCAACAGCCGCAGGTGGTGCAACGGTATTGAATGTAACGCTTAACCGGATTGCTCGGCGTGCCGAAAACCCCAGTTCCGACTTGCAAGAGGTACGTTATGCGGCCTCATGCCGCAACCACCGACGTGCCGGCTGCGGATCGGCCAACCCCACCTTAGCCTGGCGCATCCCGTCAACCACCCTATGCGCGAATTCGGTTACCAGTATGAAAAAAGCTGCCCGAGGGCGAAACAGACTGACTATCCTTGGTAAAGACGGAGCGGATTGGACGGGTACCAGTAACCTCGTTGCCCTGATGACCGGTGGCCAGAGCCCTACGATGTTGGTGGTGACTCGAGGCTGCTGTACACCGAACCCTTCGGTCCGTTCGAACGGCGTCAACAGACCGGGCACGATCATGAGCATTGGCCATTGACCGACACTCGCATGCGATCGTTTTTTCCCTGCACGATGCGAGATCCATGCTGAGACGTTACGCCGAACGACCTCAGAGGGATTTCCCTGACACAGGTAGTTCACGAAGCCTTGAAACCATGTGCGTCACGCCCAGGCGGATGAAATATCGGTCACGCTGTCAGCGGATAGCCGTCGCTGTCGTGCAAGGATCCGAGACGAGATCGTGGTCGCAAGCATGGCGCGCTTCGGTCTCGCGAGTCCTGCAACGTACCCGTGTCTTCACACACCACATAGGCTCCAACGAGCAACCCTGCAACAATCGGACAGTGAGGCCCTGTTATCGCAACAATGACACCGGACAAGCACCAGGGTTGGCATCAACATCGGCCCGAGTGATCAGACCCGTGGCCCGAGGATGCACCTATGGAGAGAACAGGTCCGGTCCGTAGTTGATTGATTGCCGCTCCCCGTGACATTGGACCAAGGTCCAATACCTGCCTGCGTGCGCCAGTCCCATTCTTTCCCTGACGTACTTTTGTTCGGAGATTGCCATGACAACGTCAACAGGCCCATTGACGGCAATGTCAAGTCGCCTGGTTTGCCGTTCGTTCGAGCTTGAGTCGGGTCGTACGAACTCGCAGAGACGCAAGGCTTCCCGCCGCGATGACGTACAGATTGACGCGCCTGCGCGCCCGGAAGCAGGAAATCCAACTGGAGGGTGAAGAAATGAAACCGTTACCGCTTCTCGTCGTGACCATCGCTGTTTCAGCCTGTGCAAGCCAACCCATGCCGCCGAGCGCACAATCATCGCTTGGAGAAAGCCAGCAGCCCGTCCCCGCAGTCTCGCAATGCATCGCCCAGAAATGGGCAAACCAGTCTCAACAGACCGTCATATCGCAGGTGATTGTGGCGAACAACCAGGCGATGGACGTCTATGTCCCGGGGCAGCAGCCTCCGAATGGCACAGCCGCGCTCGTGCGGCCGTCGTGGACAGGTAACAGCAAAACGTGGGTCGGTTTCCGCGCGGGCGGCGGGACAGGCGGCAACACCGGCGGTGATGTTAGCGGCTGCCTCTAGGCAGCGGGTCAGTCTGCGTTACTTCGTTGTTTCGACAGATGTGAGCAATCTCAGGTGCGTCAGACCCACATCTGCCGCACTTCAATCAAGGAGAGTCTCATGAACCGCCGTACCTTCTTTTCGCTCACCGCCATCGCACTGGCCAGTTCGCTGGCCGCTTGCGGCTCGACCTCGAATCCGACGGAAGCGGCCAACAAGCGCAAGGAAATCGATGCTGGTGTCGATGGCGCGCTCAACAAGCTGTACAGTTCGACACCAGGCGCGCAGGCGCAGGCCAGCAAGGCCAAAGCCATTCTCGTCTTCCCGTCGGTGATCGCCGCAGGCCTGGTTGTCGGCGGGGAATATGGCGAAGGTGCGCTGCGCGAGGGAGGCACGTCCGTCGGCTATTACAAGACCAGTACCGCCTCGTTCGGCTTGCAGATTGGCGCCCAGTCCAAGGCGGTGATCATGATGTTCATGACCCAGGACGCCCTCGATAAATTCCGGACGAGCGACAAGGGCTGGACAGCCGGCGTGGATGGCTCGGTGGCGGTGGCGAAGACAGGCGCCAACGGTGCGCTCGACACCGCAACGACGAATTCGCCGATCGTCGGTTTCGTGCTGACGAACTCCGGCCTGATGGCCAATCTTAGCTTCGAAGGCACGAAGGTCAGCAAGCTCGACATCTGATACCGGCACTGTAGCGCACGACTATCGAGGCGTCGTTCCAGCACGTGCGCAGGCATACCATGGTCATGGTCTTAAGGAGTTGACATGAAGACCCAGATTTTCCTTGTAATGGCCGCTGTCGCCATGATGGCGCGACCGGCATTGGCCCAGCCACAGACGTCGGTGGAGGTCACAAAAGGTGCCGGCACGGCCACCGTGACCGGAACGGCGAAGGTCACAGCCACGGTCGTCGAAATTGACCCAGCCACCCGGACCGTCACCCTGAAGGACAGGAAAGGCCACATCGTTGACGTCGAGGTGGGCGAAGAGGCGCGCAACTTTGACCAGCTCAAGGTGGGCGACGTGGTCACAACCGAATACAGGGAAGCGATGTCGCTGAGTCTCATGAAAACGAGCGGCCCGCGTTCCGCCTCGGAGCGCACGATGGAACAGCGCTCCTCTCCCGGGGCCAAACCCGGTGGCACAATCGGTCGAGAAATCACGGTCATGGCCGATGTTGTCGCCGTGAATGCGAAAGCCAAAACCGTCACATTAAAGGGACCGCACAACACGGTGGATGTGATCGTGGAGGACCCCGAGCAGATGAAGAATATTCGTAAGGGAGATCAGGTTCAGGTCGTGTACACGGAGGCGGTCGCGATATCCGTCACGCCCGGCATGAGCAAGTAACAGATCAATGAACCAACTTCTTCCAGGCGTCGACGGACGCGGTCGCATGGATCTGTTCCGACTGCCAGTGACGGGCGTGCCCTGGATCGTTGCCAGCAGATCGTCGAGGTGACCTGCCGGGAGGCAAGTTATGCTGCCCACACCGATTACCCAACGGGTGTTGTCCAGAGAATTGCTCGATGTCCTGATCCGTGCCGGACTTGTTGCTGTCCTGGCCATTTTCTGTTTCCGGATCTTCGTCCCGTTCCTGAACCTCATGGTCTGGGCATTGATCCTGGCGATCACGCTGTATCCGCTTCAGGTCGGACTCCGGCGTATGCTCGCCAACAAGGATGGCCTGATCGCCACGCTGATCGTCCTCGTCGCGTTGGGCGTCATCCTCGTGCCGACCTATCTGCTGGGCGTCGCGGTGGCCGGATCGGTCGACCATGCGATGGACATTTTCAAAAGCGGCAGCTTCCGCGTTCCACCGCCTGCCGACTCGGTGGCCAGTTGGCCGATCGTTGGCCAGCGTGTGTACGACTTCTGGCAGCAGGCCTCGACCGACCTCACAGGTCTTGCGCAGAAGTTCGCACCACAACTTAAGGATGCCGGTCTCGCCCTGCTCGGAACGGTGACGGGCCTCGGCGCGGGGCTGCTTCTATTCTTCGCCGCCTTGATTGTCGCTGGCATACTGATGGCGCATGGCGAGAAAGGCCACGACAGCGCGGTGGAGATCGCTTCGCGCATCTCCGGCCCTGAGAACGGCCCGCAGATCGCCGATCTTTGCACGGCCACCATTCGCGCGGTCGCCCAGGGCGTGGTCGGGATCGCGTTCATCCAGATGCTGTTGATCGGTATCGGGTTCGTCGTCATGGGCATTCCCGGTGCAGGCCTGCTCGCGCTCGCGGTGCTGCTGCTCGGCATCATGCAGTTGCCCGCCACGCTGATCACCATTCCGGTGATTATCTTCGTGATTGCCACGGATGGCGTGAGCACCATGACGATCATCTTCTCGGTCTATGTGTTCGTCGCGGGGCTTGCCGATAACGTGCTCAAGCCATTGCTGCTGGGCCGTGGTGTCGCCGTCCCGATGCCCGTGGTGCTGATCGGCGCGCTCGGGGGCATGGTAACGGGCGGCGTCATCGGCCTGTTCATCGGTCCCGTGATGCTCGCAGTCGGTTATGAGCTCTTCTGGCGATGGGTAAAGGCCCAGGCGAAGCCCGAGCGTTCAACAGAAGAGTAGCGGGCCTGATGCTGCCCGGACTGTCCGTGTCCCCCGTTGCCCTATGCCCACGCCCGGCGCATTGCGCGCGAGAACGCCCAGTTGCAAAAGCGCGGCTTTGACATTGCGCAAAAGCTCTTCATGAGCGGTCCCGCCTGTCGGGCCTTCGAAGCATCAAAGGGCACGCGATCAGTCATAGGGCCAAAGTCCAATACAACAATCGTTTTTACGGGTATAGGCTGGAACCTCGCGAGTTTTCCACCGACAGGCCAGCAACGCAGGCACAACATCGGGAGTTCATCATGAAAAACACGATTGCGGCCGTGATGACCGCTTCCCTCGCACTGGTATCCTTTTCAGGCGTCTGGGCGCAAAGCAATCCCCCATCGACAGCCACCGAACACCCGGATGAGATCGTGAGAATGCACCAGCAGGTTGCGGCCGCGAATCGCGAATACGACAGGGAAGTCGCGGCTGCAAAAAAGGTCTATGACCACAAGAAAGCGGAAGCCAAAAAGAAGCGCGATGCTGCGATTCAAGTCGCCCACCGCGGCGCGAGCCAGTAAGGCGGAATCCGCTGCACACTGACATCCCATTCGAGGACTCAGCGCAGGAAATGGGCTTCGGCAGTTGCATGATCCCGGCGCATTCGCGACTGGTAGAACCAGGGCGTGTGGATTCCAGCATCTAGCGTTGAGCGCGATTGTGCGGATATGCTGCGATTGACTCAGCGTGCGTCGGCAGGTCGAATCGAACCATCGCGCAGCCAGGATAGAAGGCCACTGCTGCGTTCAAGCGAAGGCGCAAGGGCGGCCTGTTCAGAAATAGCGACCATCTGGCGTTTCAATTCCTTCATTGGAAGCGTGCGCATGATGTGCCTGAACGAATGGATTGTCGGCGCATTACTTTTTGTGCTGAGTGGATATGCGTTCGCGGATGCCGTTATCATCGATTCCCCCCTAGAGATGACGGTTGCGAACATCGGGCCTTTGCCCGCGGAGCTTGTGCCGCCCATTCCGGACCCGCAACGCTATCTGAAGCGCTATGAAATGGAATTTCAGTCGAATCAAGGAAAGCCGTTTTACGCGCAAATCGAGGACTTTTATAGCGTACAGGTAATGCACGACTTTCGATTCGGCGCCGGGAATGCCACACAACATCTGAACCGGAACGCATAAGTGTGGATGCGTGTCGCCGCCGCGCCGGTCCGATGCAGTGACGATATGTGCAATGGCAGCGAACGGCGGTTGTCCGATTAAAGACGGTCGTTGCGGTCCTCCAACTGCGAACGGCAGTTCGGGGTCGGGTTGCGTCAATCCGCTCTTCAAATTCGTCGCCGGAAAGCGGCCACTGAAAATCGGCTTCCCGGAAGCCGCCAGTGGGCAGTGAGTACTCCCGACCCGGAAGGGACGTTCTTGCGTGCGTCTTTCAATTGGCTGCTGAAGAGTCAAGAGCAGCCAATCACTCTACTTAAACCAGTTGAAATGCACGAAGGCTTTCTGATCGGAGGGCTACTGAAGTTGATACGATACGGTCGGGAATTCGCTGCGCCTGCAACTCATCACGAATGCCCTTCATCAATATCTTGCCGTGTACCACCGCTGCCTCTGGTCCCACCATGAGACCGTTGCATTCCACTGCAAGATCACCAGCGTTTGGCTGTTGACCAGACTTCCGCATATTTTCGACGCGCGTATTGACGTATTTTGCTGTCAGATCGTTCCTGCGAGCTTCGTATGCAGCCTGAACCACCTGACGGGCTCGCGCTTCTTCGATCCCGCAAGCTAAGGCAATATGTTCGGGCTTAGCAAAGAATGCTTCGATGTCGTTTCCTTCCGGAATAAACACCGCAACATCAATGCGAGCGAACTTCTGCCTGTATTCATTCAAAACATCTTCGGACAAAAAATCACGATCCCGATGAATTACGTATTGCGCATCGCCATGCGTTTTGCGCAGATGAGAAATCAGCGCAATTGCCGTCCCTATCTGAGTGCAACCAGAGTATGAAACGATGTCACACTCATCAACGTCATAACCGTTCGCCTCCAACAATACGCCAAACAAATTCTGATCCTTGTCCTCGGTCAGAAAGATGTATCGCGGGTTTCCGAGCCGTTCGCCGACGTTCAATGCGCCTATTTCCAGAAGCGCCTTTATTTCGTAATCCTCCACATCGGGCTGCACTGCACCTTCCTTTAGCCACACCAGCCGCGCATTTTCCCAAAGTGCCTCAACCAAATGTCGACTGTGCGTCGACACCACAACGTTCAATCCAGAACCGGCCGCAGTTATTAGTTCTTGCGCCAATTGTTTTTGATTATTGGGATGAAGGTGGCTATCCGGTTCATCAAGGAGCAGTATTTCAGGCTCGAACAGATTGATGTATGAAAAAATCTGAATTGCCTGAAGCACTCCTGTTCCGCAGGAATCAATGGGATAAGTGATGCCGTCTCTCTGCACAGTACACCGGATGGTTTCATCCGCATCCGGATTGAAAGTGACTTCGAGATTATATTCGGGAAAAATTCTCTGAATCTGACTTTGAAAACGGAGCCACTTTTGCGGGTCGGATTTCAGCTGCAAAAGTATATTTCGGAAAACCGAGTTGGAGTCCCCCTTCGCAGCCGCTTTGCGTACAACGATGTTTGTTTCAAACTCTTCTT
Source organism: Burkholderia sp. E7m39 (assembly GCA_001319865.1). Taxonomy (GTDB): domain Bacteria; phylum Pseudomonadota; class Gammaproteobacteria; order Burkholderiales; family Burkholderiaceae; genus Paraburkholderia; species Paraburkholderia bengalensis. Next base: position 8,351 of record BBSL01000309.1, read on the forward strand.
CCGATGGGATCCCCGCCAAGCCGGTCACAAGCGCGCTGAATGGGCTGGTGATAGATTGAAGTTGCTGACCAAGCCCCTGTCCAACTAGTTCAAAACGGACATTTTTGTTCCGACCTTTCCGTACCGAGACCTTCGTCTCGCTCCCTGCTTGGGAATATGTGATGCTGATTGCTTCGTTTTCGGGTTCCCTCAGTCTGCCATTTGGGCCGAGAGAAAGCACGTCCTTGATTGGTGAATAAACAAGGTCGCTCTGCCCGATAGACGTAGCCAGCCGATCATCCGCCCAAATTCCCCCTTGCATCGCCGAAGTCTGCGCAACCGAGACGCCGAACTGAATTGCCTGTAACACCGAGCTTTTACCAGCATTGTTGCCGCCAACCAGCAAGGTTAATCCGCCGAGGTCCATGTCCACTGAAGCGAGGTTCTTGAATCGTTCGATTTTTACGTGCATAAATTTCTGTCAGTTATGAAAGGTCTTCCCGCAGCGTCTGTTCTTTCAGATCCTGCCCAAGGTCCGTTCGTGGCCGCGTAGAGGCAATGCCACCTGCGGTCTGCTCGCCGAAGACCGGCCATTGAGCGTGGGGCAGACCACCAGAACCAGAACGACTGCATATCCGAGCCAGCTGTCGTCGCTACCAGTACGTGTACTCATTCAAGCCCCCTAAAAGTGCCATATCGGCGGGTGGCGAGAAAACTTGATAGCCAGGTGCAGTCGCTCACGCCAAGTCGCGATCCCATGGAGAAGACAGCGGCAGAGCAGCCTGACGTGAGACAACGGGCGCTGGCTGCTACCGATGACTAAGATCGGCGGAAGAGCCGACTGGCCGATTTCTGAAGGGTATCTATTGCCTTATCCGCCTCTGTGACGCGCTCATCAACGGGCAATCGGAGCGCATCGATGGCGTTTTCCACCAGGTCGAGTTCGTTCTCGGAGAACAGAAACGCGGAGCTACGTTGAACCTGCCAGGCGTCAATGTTGGCCCGACTCATGGCACGGACTGTCTCTTCAGGAGCCTTGCCACCTGAAAGCGTGAACGTGCTCACTTCCAGGTATGCACTTCGAAGCTCGAGCAGGGCGGCTATCATGTCGCGGTACGCCTGCGCAGTCGTCTCTGGTGCCTTCATCCTGCCGAGACGAGGGGACGCATAGACGCTCCCGACATATGCCGCGAGAGCTGCGACGATCGCGACCGTGATTGTTTCAGTCATTGTTCTCTGGTGTCCGTGTGAGAGCCCTTGGATGCTACCCGGTGGAATTCTAACCACACGTCGATGTCAGGGCACTAGCACTAACCTTCATGCCGGCCAAATTGCGGCAATTGCGAGGGCACACACCCGATCTTCGGCACGGCGCAGCTCAGAGGGAGTCGACAGCGACGTCGAAGAGAACGTCCCGAGAGCGGTTGGTTTGCGCTGCGGACAGGCGTGATCGGGCAACCGTTTCTTGAAAGACAACTGCGGGGTCAAGAATGCGCCTCAAATGGCCGATAAAAAGTTGGCCGCACACCCGGCGAACCTCGCACAAACAGTCGAATAGACACTTAACGGCGTCACAGCTTCTCTTGGCTGTCGGATCACGACGAGCAGAACTGGTGGTTCGGCTGTCGAAGCGACGTCAACCGAGCAACGGCGTTCGAAAGGCGGATTTTCGTTTTCAACGGCGCGACTGAAACGCGAATTTAATCAACTAAGGGATCAATCGTGAAAACACATGGACGTCTGCTACAAGCTGCTATCGTCACATCTCTCTGCGTTAGGTGCGCAACCTCAGCGATGGCGGGCACAGACGCTTCCACCTTCGATGTCGCTGGTATCAGGCTTGGCATGTCGCCTGCAGAGGTGCAGGCCAAAATCGCCGAGCATTTTGGCGTAAGCAAGGCAAAGGTCTATACGCTTTCGATGCCGCAATCCATTCTCGGCGGCAAACCCGCGATCATCGCAATGAATTACGAAGCCAACGGTGAGCGTCTGGAAGTCAACTTCGAGGTTGTAAGTGCGAAACCAGGAGACCCGACGGCCGCCGATCGCATTGGCTACAAGTTGCCGTTCTCTCGCGAGAACGCTGATAGGCTGAAGTCCGCCGCTGTCTCGAAGTACGGCGCGCCGAACGTGGACTCATTTCCGCTTCAGTGGTGCGCGAAAGCTTCCAATCCTGCGCTCTGTGATTCTGGTCAGGCCGAACTTAGCGTCGGAAACACCGACTTGATCTTGAAGGACGACAGATATGTTCAGCGATCCATGCGGTTGAGGGACGAACTAAACACCACAAAGCCGCGTCTCTAAAACAACCAGTTTGAAGGGCCGCCGCATCGACGGGAACTAGAAAAGCCCGGGCGGCCCCGACTCGATGCGGGTTTCGAGCCGCCCCGATGACTTGTCGAACGCGCACGGAGCGCTTTGGGAGCAGAAAGGAAAATACTCATGAGAAAAAGTACGTGGACATACAGTGAATTGACACAGATCGTCGAGAAAGAGATTGACGCGCTAATGGCAGAAGCGCGCGCGACGGCTGAAACCGAAGAAAGGATGCGCAAACGGTGCTATGCAGCCGGTGTCTTGATGGGTTGGATGGCTATCGTTGCGGGCGACGCGGCCGCAATCGACACGCAGCGCATGAAGGACAAACTACGCCTCACTGCATAACGTGAGGCTGACTGTTTGGTTAGATAGCGCAGGATCAGCGATCTTGGCTTTCCACTGCTCGATCTTGGTTGACAGCGTCGCCATAGGTGCGTTGGTGATCGTCCAGGCGCCGTTCGGACGCCTGGCATACATAGCTCGACGGCAACATGACGGTGTGGGTGGCCTACCCCGACACGGCCAGCGGTCTTTGATCGGTCATTCGCGGAGTATTCACCGAATGATCGAATGAGGGCTGCTGCTTATGCAAGAATCGTATTCTCTTCGATTCCCACACGAACGCGCTTCTAGATTTCGCCAATGCCCCGCTTGATGACACCGACCGATGAGCAGCTGGCGATCCTCGATGCCGTCGTTGGCCGTGAGAGCATGAAAATCAAGGCATATGCCGGAGCGGGGAAGACGTCGACGCTGAGGTTTGTGGCGGACCGTCTTTCACATCAACGTGGCATATACCTCGCGTTCAACCGTGAGATCGCGGAACACGCCAGGCGTCGATTTCCAGGGAACGTGGTGGCGGGAACGATTCACTCAATGGCGTACCGATCCGTATCGACCCGGCTCACCGCGCGCGTGAATCAACCTGCCGAGCAGCCCCATGAACTTGCGGCTCGCTATGGGCTTGGGCCCGTCGAGGTTCCCCTCGTTACCGGAAAGGTCGTTGAAGTCACGCCGTTTGAGTTGGGCCGGATGATTGTTGATGGGCTCGGCAGGTTTTGCCGCTCTGCGGACGATGTGCCGCTCTCGCTTCACATCCCTGTCGACGAGAAGATCGACGAGAGGGCAGCGGAATGGCTGCAAAGCGGACTGATTCTCTATGTCGAACGACTATGGAGCGAAAGCAAGGAACCTCGCGGCCGCGGAGCCATCCTTCCCGACGTCTACCTCAAGGTCTGGGCTCAGTCGGGTCCGCGCATTGAATCGGACTTCATTTTGCTCGATGAAGCTCAGGATAGTGACGGTGCGATCTTGCGGCTACTCAACGAGCAGACACACGCACAGATTGTGTACGTGGGCGATCCCTATCAACAGATCTACGAATGGCGCGGTGCCGTCAACGCAATGGCGAAGATCGAGGCAGCCGAATATTCGCTGACCGAGTCGTTCCGTTTCGGTCACACGTTCGCCGTACTAGCGAGCCGACTACTCGCGTTGCTTGGCGAGCAGACGCTGGTTCGCGGGCAAGGCACAATCGGCTCTCTTATGGTCGAAGACCCGTCGGTCGCGCCACCTGTTGACGCGACCCTTTGCCGAAAAAATGTCTCCGCCATATGGCATCTTGCCGCCGGCGTCGAGGCGGGCCAAAAGCCGGCAATCCGCATGAGCCCAGCTGAGATTGTCGCTTATGCCGATGGTGCCGATATGTTGCTGGCGGGACGTCGTGCTTTCCGACCAGCTGCATTGTCGCTGTTCGAGACATGGAAAGACGTTCAGTCTTTCGCTCGCAGCGCGGCCGGTGCCGATTTGCTTCCGATAGTTCGAATCGTCGACGAGCTTGGAACCGACTATCTGCGCTCGCTCGCTCTGAGGATCACGCCCGAAGCGAGCGCTGATTATGTCATCTCGACGGTGCACAGGGCGAAAGGCCTCGAGTGGAAGCGAGTCAAGGTTGTTAACGATTTCCTGTTCAAATACGTCGATGGTCGCCTGACGCTGGACGACGACGAGCTGCGGCTGCTCTACGTCGCCCTGACCAGAGCGCAGCACGTTTTGGACGTGTCAGACCTTCGTGAACCGCTCCTGAAATTGCTTGCGTGAGACGAACCACTACGGTCGCGATTCTGAGGGCGATGATTCTTCAGGCTTAGTGAGACGCCGTGCGCTATTCCGGTAGCGCTTGACACGCTCGTGCACACGATAAAATGGAATCAGCTTCGCCGAATGGAGGGCTATCTCCGTCAGCTTACGTACAAGAATCAGTCAAGAGAACAAATGCTTACGGGAACCGGGCTATTACACACGCGAGAATCAGCCGAGCGCCGCTACGAGTTAATCAGACGCCGTGCTCGACTGAGTGCGCAGCGGTACGCGCGACTACGGACGCGACGTAACTTCAAGTTCAAAGCGTTTGACGTCTTTGCGTTCAAGGCTGTTGCATCGCAGTGGGAGCCGCGTCGACGCAGGGTCGCCTGGGACTGGGCCGGTCAGTTCGTTTACTGGAGAAAGAAGCGACCAACCCGGTGGGATCTTGCGATCTGGCTGGGTGACGAACTTATTTGTCTGGCGCTAGGTTATGCATCGCGGCCCGGGAAGAAGATTCTCTATCTCGCGGGCGTCGAACGAATTCCCGGTGACCATCCAGACGCGCAATTTGTGCTTCCGATGGTGATCGATGCGACAGAGCGATACGCTCGGAGGCTCGGCGCCGCAGAAGTGCGGATCTTGCAGCCGCACCCGGCGCTCGAAGCTCGGTATGCGGTCTTGGGGTACACTTATACCTATGACAACGCCAAGCGCTCAACCGTAGCGCGGCGTGAGGAGTGAACCGTGCGTACGATGAACATGGGTTTTCAGAGAGCCAATGATATTCAGGAGCGAACGGCCCGTGCGGCGGGCGGTTCGGGCCGGTCTGCGCCTGCACCGCGTGTGACGCGCGAAGATCACCGCGCTCGCGACATCTACAGCGCATTCGAGGGCGCGGATACGCCGGAGTTTCAGGGAACGATCGGGACGCGACGGCGGCCCCGGTAAAAGCAAAAAGGCGCGGTAGCGCCTTTTTTTACGTCCCCGACATTTTACATAATTGTTTTTATCAACATATTAGGGTCTGGTCATTTTCCCGACGTCTTGCGTTTTCGGGGCATGGGGCCGACTTGGAATAGGAAGACGGCTGGCCCGGGGTAAACCGCGTTGATCCTCCAGCCTGCGGCCATCACCGCCGGTAAAACCTTTCCAGGGGGCCAGCTATTGTCACTATCCCCGTATAGAAAGTTTGTCACGAATCCCTCTTGTGCCTGGTATCCGACGACAAAGCGTTCCGTCAGTTGTGGATTTGGAAGTTTCTTCTTAGCAGGCCTTGTTGCTGCCATTGTTGCCTCCATTCGTTGGTTGGTGGCGCAGACCGCGCCTCCCTGAGAATAGGCAACACCAACTGCTAACTCAAATCAGCTACCAGACGCTAGGATCGCCCCTCGCTTTCAGTCCGTCTTTCAGTCCGTCTTTGGGTCGGTCGGTATGGGCAGTGCGCTTCATGACCGCCTCCAATCAGGCCGCTCGCTCCGCGTTCGATCTTGCGGCGCCAGACGCGTCTCATCAGTGTCGCTCACTTCGACTCGGAACTGGCGTACGAGCGCACCCGCCGCGCCGCGAGCACAACGCATATCTTGGGACCGCCGAGACGCTGCTCGCGGGGCTGTTGCGCAGCGGTGCTCGTGGCGCAAGATCTTGCGATTCTTCACGACCTGTTGGACGTCGCGGAGCGCCAACGGTCGCCGCCCAACGTCAGCGGCATTTGCATTTTGTTTTTGTTCTGCCCGTCAATCGCGGCACGCATGTTCGGTAGTGCCGCCTGCACGTCTGGTCGCTTTGCCCACTCCGGCAGATCGTCGATCGTATATGTGAAGTACGCCATGGTTTGGGGCACCCCGAGCACTGTTTCAACGGGTTCCCAGCTGAGCAGCTTCTGCAGATGAGGCTTCCCATAGCAGAGTGCTCCGCGATTCGCGTACTTTTTCCCTTCGGCCGTGAGATCGTATTTGTGCCCAGGCACCGGCGCGCCGACGGCGTTTGGGACACTCACCGCTGTAGCGGAAAGAAGTCCCGCATCAACGAGCGGGCGACGCGTGAGTGCTCGATCACTGGAATCAGGTGCTGAGTCCGGCCAATCCAGTGCGACGGACACGCATAGTGGCGGCCCGGACTTAAGACCGTCCGTTACCGCTGCTTCGAAATTCGTACTGTTCGGCTCTTTGCTGTTTGAGCATGCTGCCAAGACCAAAACGGTGGCGGCGGCGGCAAAGATAGGGTGGTTTGCGCGAGACGCGTTCATTTAATAGACGAGAAATTGCCAACGCCAAGCATCTTACTTCAGATGAATTCCGCCGAGTCCTATAGTCGGAAAACAGATTCTTGCCATCGAAGATAACATATCGTAACGTAACATAACACGTAACATAACGCAGAGGGGCAAATGGCGCGCGAACCAGCAATCACCCAAGATCAAGTGAGCAAGGCGGCCGAGGCCATTAGTGAAACTGGCGCCCGGCCGACCGCGCGCGCGATTCGCGAGCGACTCGGTGAGGGCTCGATGGCCACCGTTCTCAAATACCTGCAGGCGTGGAAGGATGCGCAGATCCGGCCGGCCGAGCCGCCTGTGACGTTGCCCCAGCCGTTGCAACGGGGACTTATAGAGTTCGTTGCAGCAGAGGTTGAGCGCAGTAAGACCGAGCTTCGAGCCGAACTTGAGGCGGCTAACCAGTCAAACGCTGATTTGATCCTGGAGTCCGAGCGGCAAGGGTTAATGATCGAGAATCTCAACGCGTCGCTCGAGAGGGCTTACGCTGAGAAAGCTGAGCTTTCGGGGCGGCTCGATCAAGTAGTAAATGAGCGAGACGCGGCGAGTCATGAAGCAGCAGCCGAGCGCCAAGCCGCGGAGGCAGCGAGAACCGAACTCGCGAAGGCAGAGCTTCGCCTGAAAGCGATGCCGCGGCTTGAGAAAGAGCTCGGAGATCTGCGCGACGAGATCAATAGCCAACGAGCAAAGCGCACCGAGGCAGAGCAAGCGGCTGCGGTCGCCGATGCTCGTTTTCAAGGAGCCGTTGAGGCGCGTAAGACAGCCGAGGCGGCGCTTGATGAAGCCAAGAAAGGCGTGATCAGCAAGGATGAAGAGCTCACGAGTCTCCGCGCAGAACTTAAGGACGCTAGAGCCTCAAACAGTGACCTTCGCGAAAAACTGGCGACCCTCGGCGCGAACACGCCACCTGCCCGTCGAGCACGTCGCGCTGTTGCGCCCTTGCCAAAGAAACCGCGCGGGTAGGACCCAGTTGTCGCGCGGTTGCGCGCAAAGTCCATTTCGTTTACGAGGCGCGCCCCCAACTTCCGGCGCGCCTTTTTCGTTCCTTCTTTAGGATGATTTGCCGCCCCATTTTCCGATAATAAATTGGGATTGCAAATTAAATTTCAAACTACTAAACGGCCAACATACAACCGCTGCCGGTCTCTTCGCTCGTAATGTTGCACCGGTGCAATAGAACGGTCGTTCAATAAATTGGGGCTTGATCTCGCTGGACCTTGCCAGGATATACTGTGTTTTTATACAGTATCTGGCGGAGGCGATATGAGCGCTGCCTTAATGCCTGAAGCGATCCATCCCGATTTATGGAAAGGCAACCAGCTTGCACGCGCCGCATCGCGAGTCGTGCCTTGTGGCGACGAAGGTCTCGCTGCCGAGTTGCCAGGCGGCGGGTGGCCACGCGGCGCGCTGACCGATCTGCTTGTCCAGCAGACTGGTTGCGGGGAACTCCGGCTGCTGCGGCCTGCCTTCGAGCGCCTCGGATCGAAACCGGTCGTGCTGGTGCAGCCGCCGCACAACGTCCAGCCGACGGCGTTCGCGTGGTGGGGGCTGGACCCGTCCAATCTGATGATGGTGAAAGCGCCGAAGACGGCCGACGCGCTGTGGGCTGCTGAGCAGATCCTGCGCGCGGGCACCTGTGGCGCGCTCGTGTTCTGGCAGCAGCATGTGCGGCCCGAGGCGGTGCGGCGGCTGCATCTGGCCGCGCAAACGTCCGAGTCGCTGTTTTTCATGGTGCGGCCACTGGCGACGACACGGGACGCGTCGCCTGCTCCGCTGCGCCTCGCGATCCGTGCGGCAAAAGGCGGCGGCGTCGAAGTCCAGTTTCTGAAGCGCCGCGGCCCTGCCCGCGATGAGCCGCTGTTCGTCTCGCTGACGCCCTCCCCGATCCTGAACGTAAAACGCAATGCAACTGTGGATAGGCGTCCATCTCCCGTTGTTATGCCTCGAAGTGTTCCGGCCGAAGTGGTCGCGTGAACCCGATGACGGCGCAGGCCTTGCCGTGCTCGAAAAGGAGCGCGTCATTGCCGCCGACCCGTGCGCGCGCGCAGCCGGGGTCTGCATCGGCATGCGGCGCGGCGGCGTCCTGACGCTCGCTCCGGCGACCGTCATGCAGGAGCGCGACAGTGCGGCCGAAGTCAACGCGGTGCGCGAGATCGCCACAGGTCTGCTGAACCTGTCGCCGCAGGTCGTGATCGCCGAGGAAAGCACGGTGCTCGTCGACGTGTCCGCGAGCCTGCGACTGTTTGGCGGCATCCGGTCAGTCCGTCGCATGGCGCGCCGGGTCGCTGACGCAATGGGTGTAACGGCCACGATCAGCGTCGCACCAACGGGACAGGCGGCATGGCTGCTTGCGCGGTACCGCGGTGGGGTTGCGCTGTCGCACGCGTCGCTGTCGCGCGCCCTTGCCAGCCTGCCCGTCAATCTGCCAACACCCGCCCGACGTCACCTCGACTGGCTGACGGGCATCGGCTGCGAGACAGTCGGCCAGCTGGTGCGCCTGCCCAGAGCGGGGCTGAAGAAACGATGCGGCACGGCACTGCTCGATGTGCTCGATCGCGCCAATGGAGTGACACCTGAAGTGTATGAATGGTACGAAACGCCGCCGACCTTTCAGGCGCGCGTCGAACTGCCGGACCGCATTGAGCACGCGGAAGCGTGTCTCTTTGCGGCCCGCCGGCTCGTTATCCAGCTAACGGGCTGGCTGTCGCAGAAACAGCTTGCCGTCACGCGCATAGCGCTGCTGCTCGAACATGAGCGCGGCCGCGATGCGCTCGCACCGACAACGATCGAGGTGGCGCTCGCCGAGCCAACGTGGCGCGAGGATCACCTGATGCGCCTGCTGAAAGAACGGCTGGGCCGTGTCGTACTCGCCGCGGCCGTCATTGCGTTGCAACTCGTCGTGCAGGAAGTGAAGGAGGCTGAGCCGGCGTCGGACTCACTGTTTCCGGAGCCGGGCGGCACCGCTGCCGATCACGCGCGGCTGCTTGAACTGCTGGTCGCCCGCCTGGGTGCAGAGAACGTGCTGAAGCCCGCGCCCGTTGCCGACCACCGCCCGGAAGTCGCCGCCCGTTGGGTGCCCGTTACGGACAAGACAAAGTACGTCGCGCCGGCGACGGACACGCCCCGCCCCGCCTGGCTACTGGAGTCGCCTATCAAGCTGCTGATGCGCGGCGAGCGACCGTTTTACGGCTCGCCACTGCGTACGGTGTCGTCCGGCGAGCGTGTCGAGGCGGGCTGGTTCCAGGGCGAGCCGGTGACGCGCGACTACTTCGTTGCGGAGGCCGACGACCACATCTGCTACTGGATCTATCGTGAGCGGATTGGCGCCGTCGACGAAGATGAGCCGCGCTGGTACCTGCATGGCCTGTTCGGATAAGTCATGCTGCCCGCTTCGTTCGGCCTGCCCGGTTATGCCGAGTTGCAGTGCGCTTCCAACTTCACGTTCCTGCAGGGTGCTTCGCATGCCGAGGAACTGGCCACGCGCGCGGCGCAGCTCGGGTATGAGGCTATTGCGATCACCGACGAATGCTCGCTTGCGGGCATCGTGCGCGCGCACGTCGCGGCGAAGGAAGCGGATATCAAGCTGCTTATCGGCGCGCACTTCCGCGTCACAAACGCAGACGGCTCGCCTGCCCTCGCCTTCACTGCGATCGCCCAGAACCGTGACGGTTACGGCAACCTGTCCGAACTGATCACGCTCGCCCGCACCCGCACAGCCAAAGGCACGTATGTCGTCTATCCACACGATCTCGACCGTCCCGATCCGCCCTACACGCATCTGCGTGCACTGCCCGACTGTCTGATTATCCTGACGCCCGATTTTCCCGCGAAGGACGCGCGCCTCGATGCGCAGGCGCAATGGGCGGCACAGACGTTCGGCGCCGATCGCTGCTGGATGGGGCTGACCCTGCATGCCCGGGCGCTCGATGACCTCCATCGCAACGCGGTATACGACGTCGCGGAGAGGCACGGACTGAACGTCGTGGCGACCGGCCAGGTGCTGATGCATGTGCGCTCGCGCAAACCCCTGCAGGACACACTGACGGCAATCCGCCTGAACCGCCCGGTGACTGAATGCGGATTCGAACTGGCACCGAACGCGGAACAGCATCTTCGCTCGCGACTGCGGTTGGCCAATGTCTATCCGCCGGATGCGCTCGCGCAGACGCTCAGCATCGCGTCGCGCTGCACGTTCAGGCTCGACGAGCTTCGTTACGAGTATCCCGACGAACTCGTGCCGCCCGGCATCACGCCGACCGCGTACCTGCGGCGCGAAACCTATCTTGGCGCACATCGCCGCTACCCGCGCGGCATCCCGCACAACGTGCAGACGCAGATCGAACACGAACTGTCGCTTATCGCCGACTTGAAGTACGAGCCGTACTTTCTGACGGTCTATGACATTGTTCGTTTCGCGCGCAACGAAGGCATCCTCTGTCAGGGTCGCGGCTCGGCTGCAAACTCGGCCATCTGCTACTGCCTCGGGATCACCGAGGTGGACCCGGCTCGCGGGAATCTCCTGTTCGAACGGTTCATCTCAAAAGAGCGAGCCGCCGCCGGGGACGTGCCCGATATCGACACCGACTTCGAGCACCAGCGACGCGAGGAGGTTATCCAGTACATCTACAGGAAGTACACGCGTACACGCGCGGCGCTGGCGGCTGCGGTCACCACCTACCGTCCACGATCGGCGATTCGCGACGCGGGCAAGGCGCTCGGCATCGACCCGGTGATTGTCGATCGCGTCGCGAAGGAGCATCACTGGTTCGATTCGAGCGCTGACCTGATGCGTCGCTTCGTTGATAGCGGACTGGACCCGGAGACGCCGATCATCCAGCAGTGGGCGACGCTCGCCGCGACGCTGCTCGGCTTTCCGCGACACCTGTCCCAGCACGTGGGCGGCTTCGTGATCGCGCGCGGCAAGCTTTCGCGGCTTGTACCAGTCGAGAACGCATCGATGCCGGATCGCACGGTGATCCAGTGGGACAAGGACGATCTGGAAGCGCTGGGCCTGCTGAAAATCGACGTGCTCGCGCTCGGCATGCTGTCGGCGATCCGCCGCACGCTCGAGCTCGTCTCGCAGCAGCGCGGGGAGCCGTTCGAGTTGCAGGACATCCCCGCCGAGGATGAAGCGACCTACGACATGATCTGCGCGGCCGATACAGTTGGCGTGTTCCAGATCGAGTCGCGCGCACAAATGAGCATGCTGCCGCGCCTGAAGCCGCGCGAGTTCTACGACCTTGTCATCGAAGTCGCGATTGTTCGACCTGGACCTGTGCAGGGGGGGATGGTTCATCCGTACCTTCGCCGTCGGCAGGGACTGGAACCCGTCAGCTATCCGAGTCCGGAAGTCGAACAGGCGCTCAAGCGCACGCTTGGCGTGCCGATCTTCCAGGAGCAGGTGATGCAGGTCGCGATGCTCGCTGCTGGCTTCAGTGCGGGCGAGGCGGATCAGCTGCGCCGCGCGATGGCCGCATGGAAGCGCAAGGGCGGCCTGCAGCACTATCACGACCGCATCGTTGAAGGAATGCTCCAGCGCGGCTACGACCGCGAGTTTGCCGAATCGATCTTTGCGCAGATCCAGGGCTTCGGCGAATATGGCTTTCCGGAGAGCCACGCCGCGAGCTTCGCGCTGCTCGTCTACGCCAGCTGCTGGCTCAAGCGTCATGAGCCGGCGGCGTTCCTGTGCGCAATGCTCAACAGCCAGCCAATGGGATTCTATTCGCCGTCGCAACTGGTTCAGGATGCGAAGCGCCACGGCGTCGGCGTGCTGCCCGTCGACGTGACTGTAAGCGACTGGGATTCAACGATGGAAGGCGACGGCAGCATGGCCCCGGTGCGTCTCGGCATGTCGATGATCCGCGGCATGCGTGAGGAAACCGCGCGACGCATCGAAGCGGCGCGCGCGGTAAAGCCGTTTCGTGATGTCGCGGATCTTGCGAACCGCGCACAACTGGATCGCCATGACCTGCAGGTACTCGCGGCTGCAAACGCGATGAAGCCACTCGCGGGCGACCGGCGGCAGGCGCTATGGGAAGCCGTCGCAGCCGTGCCAGACAAGGATCTGTTGCGCGCCACGTCGCGCGGTGAGGAAGCGCCGGCGCTGACGGCACCCACGGAAGGTCAGGACCTCATCGCAGACTACCGTTCGACCGGCCTGACGCTGGGCCGCCATCCACTCGCCCTGCTGCGCAAGAAGCTGCTATCGATGCGCCTGATGCCCGCCGAAGCGCTCGCGCGATATCGCGACGGCCAGCTCGCGCGGGCTTGCGGCATCGTCACCGTACGTCAGCGCCCCGGCACGGCTAACGGCGTTATGTTCATGACGCTCGAGGACGAGACAGGGTCCGTCAACATCATCGTCTGGCAGTCGGTACTCGAACGGCAGCGACGTGAAGCGCTCGGCTCTTCACTGCTCGCGGTCTACGGCGTGTGGCAACGTCAGGGCGATGTAAAGCATCTCGTTGCACAACGGCTCGTCGACGTATCGCACCTGCTAGGCGAACTGCCGACGGCAAGCCGGAATTTTCACTGAACTCTATGGAGAGGAAGATCGATGGAAAACTTCAACGTGCTGTTCGATGCGCAGGCCGCGGTCGAGGCGGTGCTTCCGGATGTAGTTGCGCGGCATCGCTCGAAAGGCGTCCTGACGTGGAAGCTGATCCACCAGATCGAGGAAGAGGTATTGACCGAGGTCCGCGCTGGCGGACGGTTCAGCAACCACCTGCTGCAGATGATCTGCGCGCCCGCCGCCCTCTCCTACCCGAACGACGACAGGCCGGTTTCGTTCGACGGCCACGACTTCGTACCGATCGTGTTTTCGGCGATCGACCGCGCTTGGCGGATGGTACATTGAGTGTGTGCTGGTGGAACGCGCAATGCTGCTTGACACCTTGTCCAGACGGAGGCATCCCATGTGTTACAGAGATCCGGAGAAAGGCATTGCGCTGGTGCTCGAAGTGATCGGCGATCTGAAGAGCGCCCAAGGGCACACACCACTGGAGGATTTCGACCATTTCTGCGCCTACTCGGGCCTGGCCGAAGCTGAAGTGGGCCGACTTCCTTTCCTCTGGACGAAGTATGCGTATCTGTCGGCATGGAAACCTGCGGACGAGACAGGACAACGTCCTGCCGCCGTCTCAAGCGTATCCGATCGCCGCGAGGATGACGAGGCCGCAGTCGCAGCGTTCCGATTGCAAGTGGGGATGCTGCTGCGTGACCTTCCGCCAGGAACAGTCGCAGAACTCGACGAGTTATGTATCGCATGGTGGAACGGGAACGATCTCGTTTTCGCCCACCTTTGCGACGACGACCCCGACCGGATAGAAGAGGAATTTGACCTCAACGATTGCGAATGGAACGAGCGGCGCGAGGCTTTTGAGGGGTGGCTGAAGGAACCGAAGTACAGTTCGCGCGCCGAGGTGCGTGACTGGGTGTTGCGACAGCGGCAGCCCTGAGAGTTATCTGGATGCCGTAGGCTGCCGCACTGTCGCTATGCAACGACACACCCTGCATGCATGCGTGGACGGTTCGAGCCATTCCCCCAGCAGTCCTTCAATGTTGCGCTTGCCGATGGGAATTCGCGCTGTGTACGGAGTAGATGAAGTCGGCGGGGATGAACCGACCATTGGCATCCAGATCCATATCGACGAGCCTCTTGACCACCGCCATTGCGGTGTCTTCGCCACCAAGGTCGTGGTCGAAAGAGATTTCGAACGTGCAGCCACGAGTTTCTAGAATCGTTATTGCCTCGACGGACGTGCGGGCGATTACCCAGTCAGACGCAACGGGGTCGCGCAGGTCATCGATAAACAAGCGGTATCGGGTTTCCATTGTCGTCGATCCTTTTAGCCTCACACCGTCGGCACGTGCTATCCAAATGTTCCAGATACGCAGCAATCTGTTGATGCTGAGGGTCACCTTTGACCCCGGTGGGGGCGTAGGAAAATTCCTCGTTCGACGTAAGCGCGCCTTTGGTGATGTTCGCGGAGCCAACGATAGCAGCGTACCGATCACCGACCTCGAAGTAGTAAAGCTTCGTGTGGAGATACGTTTTTTCGTTATCAACGACGATGTGCTCGGCACCGAGCGCGGCCAGTTCGTCGGCGGCCTCCTGCTGCGTATGCATGTCGTTGGAATAGAAAACCACGCGCGATCCGCGCGCGATGGCCTGTCGCAATTCTTTAGCGATTGCTTTGAGGCCGTTGTGTTTCAGATGGCCTGAGCATATCGAGATGAACTGGGCGTCAGAGAGATTCTTCTTGATAGCTGCAAGATGCCCATCCTTGCTGCTCTTCGTTCGATTCCAAATGAATGTCGACATGACCAAAATTTGAATACTGTTGCCGGCGAGGAACTGCGCAGCACGCCGTCGATATCAAGAAACACCATCATCGGGGCTCTCCGGCCAGCGCTCGTTGCTGTCCTCGCGCTCCCCTCCGGCATCTCGCCACCCATCGCGCCAGTCGGACCATTGGGGCGTCCTTGGCGTAAAGGGGTTGTCCTGCCATGCCCGCCCTCGCGACTGCTGCTGAATCCCTCCCGATATGCGTCGCTGCGCGTCATGGTGTGTCGCCTCCCTCGCACGCTCGCGCGTGCAGTCGGGCGGCCGGTAGAACACGCGTCGCGATGCTTGACACGCAGCGGTCTGCTGTAAAACAGGGGTTGTCTCAACCTTCACAGCGGACTTCACCTATTCGTCGACGACAACCGAAAATCTATGCCACGCTACGCCGCCGTATTGCACCGAAGCTCTTATTAACATGGGCTTTCAGCGCACCAGCACGAGCGGCTGCACTTTAGTGAAGCTCGGAGCGTTTCGCACGCCCTATGCGACCGCATCGCGAGACGGCGAACTCTGGCGCGTGACGCCGCTCGTCGGGCCGCGAATCTGGCGACCGAGATGACTCAGCGTACTAGAGTGGCGCGCGGTGAGCGCGCCATGAGGCGCAACGAAATCCGCTAGGTTTTTCACTGGCGACCGAAGTCTTCATTCATGATCCACCCGTCGCTTGCGAGCACCAGCGTGGTCTGGAATTTTTGGCCGTTTGCAACCAAGTTGGTCAACCCGGGATAGGCCGTCTTCATTTCACTCGCCGCGACCCAAGCCGGCACATCGATCGCCTTCACCGTATAAACAACTTCGGACATAGTGTGCCCGAAACTGTCTGCTGGCGGCGTGAACCGAACGATCGAATCAACCTTAAGGTGCCCGGCGCAAAATTCAGTACCGGTCTTACCGTCCTCCCGGACACGCAATGCTTTCGTTCCTGCACCGGTCAGAGAGTAAATCCTCGAGGGCACCATGTTGTTGCCATATGGGTTCTTGGTAGTGCCATCAACGCCAGTAAGCAGGCCAGCAGCCACAAGGGCGTTGTAAGGCTCAGTACGTTTTGCGTTCTCCGTTGCGGCGCCTGCCTTGCTGAACCACAGCCCGTCAGCTTGCGCCAGAATAACGGCGGCCGGATATTCATGCGGTCCAAGCAAGCTTCCCTTGGTCGGATCGACGCCAACACAAGCTTTTGCCCAATGATTATCGATCACCGCAGAAAAGTTGCTTTCATTTGCATCCTTCTTCGAACCGCATGCGGCCAGCATGGCGGTAAGCGCGACGACCGATAGGATTTTTTCGATTTTCATGTTTTCTCTGTGCAAACTCGATTCGAGACGACACCCATGTGGCGCACGCTATATAACGGCAACCTTCAGGAACCCTTTAGTTCCCCTTCGTTGACACTACTGTAAGATCGCTTACACCTTTCACCCACAGCGATCGATGGTCCAGACCTCGCACGTTGCATCACGCGCAGCACGCGGGCGTTCTGCCTTCCGTCCTCCCAAGCTGCACGCGTTACAGTGCCGCGTCATTTTGAGCGAGCGCTTGTCCGTGCAATCACGTTTAGGGGCCGGCAGCCCGAACAACTCTTATGTCGTCAAGCAATGTCAGGGAAGCACTTGAGGAACCGAAGATCTATGCGACGCGCCGTCGCCGATAATGCACGCAAGCCCTCATCAGAATGGGCTTCAAGTACACGAGTACAAGTGGTTCCACGCTCGTCATGCTGGGCGCGTTTCGCACGCCCTATGCGACCGCACCGAGAGACGGAGAGTTCTGGCGGGTAACGCCACTCGTAGGGCCGCGCATCTGGCGACCGCGATGACTCCGCGTCTGCGGTGCGCGCCAACTCCGCAAATCGGTGCGCAATCGACGGGAGCGTTGCGCGATTGGCAATGACACGTCCCAGTGCCGATAAGCGGCCGTTGGCGACCTCACCCGATCGGTTACAAATCGAGCGCACGAGCGATAAATAAGGTGCGAGACGTCGGGTGCATTTTTTAATCCGGAGCACGCGCGGCCCACATTGATTTTAGCTCGGCGACTTCCTAATCTTTACAAGGTGTCTCCGTGTGGGGATGGGACCATGTGCCTGCAGATAGCCGCGAGTACATTCTTTAAGCTCAACAGAGTCACCACATTTCTGTTCGTCACGAATGACGGAATTCCAGTGCCCGAACTATCGGCAATGGATTTCTCGTTCGATTTCCCAGTAGACGACTTCGATACCCTGACCAACCCATTTTCGCTCAACGTTGAGTTGGAGCCCGGGGGTAACCTCTTAGACGTCGGGCCGTCAAATCAAAGCGAATTGGCGCCCCGGGTGCCGGGACTATACCAGGTGGGCTTCGTGCCGGGATCACGGCCTCCCAAACCGCTTCCCTGGGAATTCGACTGGCCAATCGGCTTTTATATGTGCATTGTGACCGTCAAGGCGCAGGTCCTTGCCTCTCAGCCCTCTGTCGACTTCGAGGGTGGCATTCCCCGCGTAGTGAAGCCCGGTGTGTTTGTGACGAAGAACGCCAGCACTCTGATCAGCTTCAGTGTCATCTAGGCTGCGCATTGGACATCGTCAATGGACGTGAGGCATCTAAAAACGAAAGGCCGTCCGGTGAGTATCGCGGATGCACGCGTGTTCCAACTGACGGTGCGAATGGGCGCTTTGTGGGCGGATGGGCGACGCACCGACTGACGCTCAACCGGCCGCGCGAACAGATCGCCGCATTCTCTCGGTAATTTCCTGTTCGGGCGCAGCAACGCTGTCGCTTGACCGCAGCCTGGCCTCCTCGATGCCATTCTTGACATTCCAATCGGATGCGCCGCGGAGCTTGGACAAATCGTCCCACCGGACGGGAATCGACACCGGAAGGCCGGGCCTGGCACGCGGCGACAAGGCAATCGCTGTCGTCGCGCCTTTCCCGTTTCGCAGGTAATCCACGAAGATCTTCCCGATTCGATTTCTTGGACCTGACACCGCCGAAAAACGTTGTGGGATGATCTTTGCCAGATGGCGCGCGATCGCGTGGCTGAAGCCCTTCACTTCCTGCCATGTATGAACGGGCGCGAGCGGCACGATGATGTGTACGCCCTTCCCTCCGCTAGTCTTGCAAAACGACTGCAGCCCGAGTTCGTCGAGCACGACCCGCGTAAGCGTTGCGGCTTCAACCATCACGCTCCAGCCGAGTTGCGGATCGGGATCGAGGTCGAGTATGAAGCGGTCAGGATGGTTGAGATCCGGTGCGGTCGCGTTCCACGCGTGAATTTCGATCGTGTTGAGTTGGGCAAGCTCAAGCAGTGCTTCTCGCGTATTCGCCACCAGTAGCGGTGCATGACCCGGGTGCATTGACTCCGGCAACTGCATCACGGCTCGCAGGCGCTGCCCTTCTGCGTGCTTCTGATAAAACATCTCGCCTTCGATACCATCAGGGGCGCGCACGATCATGAGGGGCCGATCCTTGATGTGCGGCAAAAGGTAATCAGCGACGGCATCAAAGTACCGGACGACATCCGCTTTCGTGAAACCCGTCGATGGATCAACGATGCGCGAGGCGTTGGTGATTGTCTGTCCGCGCACGCCTGAGCTCGCCGCGCGACGGCTACTTGTCGCTGCTGCGGCAACCGGCTTCTCTTCTTGGACTTCGCTCGCCTCCTTGTCCTCGCGAAGAGCCTTCAGGACGCCGTGGCGGATCTCCCCAGCCGATGTCCATTCGAGGAACGATGCTTCGACGACTACTTGTGGCCGCATCCAGACGAGCGCGCGGCCGCGCTCAGGCTTCGGCGGGTTAAAAAAAGGCGGCTCGCTCATTGGTTCCAGACGCCCGTGCAACCCGCGCATCTGCGTGGGCCGCAGTGTAGCCTTGACGGAACCGGCGTAGCGGAAAGAGCCGTCGCGCTCGTATACGCCGAGCAATAATGAACGAATGCCCGCCTCCGCCCCTGCGTTTCTGCTGATACCGCCGACGACGAACTCCTGACGTTGGAGGCACTTGACCTTCACCCAGGCGGGCGAACGGCCCTCCGTATAGGGACGGTCAACACGCTTGCCTATGAGCCCTTCGAGGCCCATCCGGCAGGCGGAATCGAGCAAGGACTCGACGCCCTCGGTGAACGTGTTGCTAAGCCGTATGTGTGCGTCGTCGACGGTGGCAAGCAACTGCTGCAACGCGGCCCGCCGGTCGCCAAGTGTCGCTTGCCGAAGGTCGCGGCCATCGAGATACATCATGTCGAAAGCGAAAAACGTCAGGCCGGCGGTGCGTCGCCGGGCGAACGCATTCTGCAGCGCCGAGAAGTCGGGAATGTCGGCCTTGTTGAGCACCACCACCTCGCCGTCGATCCACGCCTGGCGGACGGGCAGCCGGGCAAATGCTTCGGCGAGCACAGGCATCCTGTCAGTCCAGTCGTGTCCGTTGCGCGTGAACAATGTCACGACAGCGTTGTCGATGCGGCAGAGCATTCGATACCCGTCGAACTTGATCTCGTATGACCAGTTTGGGCCGACTGGCGGGCGATCGACGAGCGTAGCAAGTTGAGGTCGAATAATGTCCGGCAGGCTGTCCACCTGGCTCTCGCCCGGCTGATCGGCTACTCTCGTTCTACGCGCCACCTGCTGCACCTCCCGAAATCTACGGCGTCGCACTGACTGTTCCAGCCAGGCGCGCTGGCCGGGAAATTGCTGCTACCGGAGCGCCTGCCAACGGGAGAATGTCATGGCCGCTCCGCGTTCGATTGCCTCGATGACGATCAGCTTCGGGCTTGTGTCGATTCCGTGCCGCATGTTCTCGGCGACCGAATCCAAGTCTGCCGTCTCTTTCAACATGCTGCATAAGGATTGCGGCGCCCGGGTGCGTCAGCAGCTCTACTGCCCCGCCCATCAGGCCGTCATCGAGCGTTCGGATACCGTCAAAGGATACGAGTTCGAGAAGGACAAGTACGTCGTCTTCGAGCCGTCTGAGCTCGAGGCCTTCGAGGCGACCGCCAGTCACAGCATCGACATTGTCGCCTTCCTTCCGGCTGACGCGATTGATCCGATCTATTTTGACAAGGCTTACTATCTCGGCCCCGACAAGCGCGGCGCGAAGCCATACCAGCTGCTCGCGCAGGCGATGACCGAAACCGGCACCTGCGCGCTGGCCAAGTTCGTCATGAAGGGCAAACAAAACGTCGCACAGGTGCGTTGCTGGACCGGACGGACTCGTCCTGCAGCAGCTTTTATACGCCGACGAGGTACGGGCACAGTCGGCGATCGGCATTGACAAGCCGGACGTGCAGCCAGCCGAACTGAAGCTCGCCGAGCAGCTCATCGAGCAGTACCGTGTCGACTCTTACGACCCGACGCAGTTCAAGGATGAGGAAAAGGAGCGCCTGCTTGCTGCAATTGACCAGAAGATTGCGGGCAAGAAGATCACGCTGCAGCCCGCCGCGCAGCCCGAAGGCGCGGAGATCATAGACTTGGTTGAAGCGCTGCGGGCGAGTCTCAAGGGCAGCGGCACCGCGGCGACCAGGCCAAAGCCCGAGACCGCTGCCCCTGCCGCGGAGCCGGCTGCGCCGAAGCAGCGCAAGTCGGCACGCCGCACTACGGCCGCCGACGCGCCCGCGCCGGCGCGCAAGACGGGAACCCGCAAATAGCATGACCCGCGAGGAACGTTTTCGCATGCGGGACGTGCAGCGGATGCTGGGCGTCTCGCGCACCGTGATCACCCAGCTCGTCGAAGGCGGCTTCGTCCAACCGGCGCGCGGTCACGGCAAGGAGACGCTGTTTTCGTTCCGCGACATCGTCATGTTGCGCACCGCCCATTCTGCTGCGCGTCATTCAGGATGAGAACGGCGCGTCAATCAGGATGAGAATCTGACAGGCGTGGCAGCGGGAACGGGCGTAGCCCGGAACTGCTGCCACGCCTGTTGCATCGGTCTGTCCGTCTTCGATGTCGGGCTTCGCCGGTGGTCGCGGTAGATCGGGTATGAACGAGCCTTCCATGTCATGGGAGGCCGCCGTGCCCGGACGACACGTCAACGACCACCAGATGAGGCTCTATATGAAGTACAGACGCAAGGACGGCCCGGCAGTTGCAGCCGCTCGCGCAGGTTTCAGCACTGCAACGGCGTATCGGCTTGAGCAGGATCTGCGGCTGCCGTCGCAGAAGAAGGAGCCACGCGAGCGGCGGCGCCCCGATCCGCTGGCCGCCATCTTCGACTCCGAGATCGTGCCGCTGCTGAAGTCAGCGCCCGGTGTGCGGCCCGTCGCGGTACTCGAGGAGATGCTGCGGCGCCACCCGGAACTGTCGCGCACCGTCAGGCGTACGCTCGAGCGGCGCATACGCTCCTGGCGCGCGTTGCACGGCGAGGAGCGTGAAGTTGTTTTCCGTCAGGTCCATGAGCCGGGGCGCCTCGGACTGTCTGATTTCACCGACATGCATGCGCTGGGCGTCACGGTGGGCGGTATCGTGCTGGACCACCGTCTGTATCATTTCCGGCTGGCCTGTTCGGGATTCGAGCACGCTCACGTCATCCTTGGCGGTGAGAGCTACGTCGCGTTGGCCGAAGGGCTCCAGAATGCGTTGTGGGCTGTTGGCGGTGCACCGCGTGAGCATCGCAGTGATAGCCTGTCAGCGGCGTTCCGCAACCTTGATCGCGACGCGCGCGACGATCTCACGTCCCGCTACGAAGCCTTGTGTACTCACTATGGCATGCAGCCCACGCGGAACAACCGCGGCGTGGCTCACGAGAACGGCGCGATCGAGAGCCCGCATGGGCATCTCAAGAACGCAATCCGCGACGCGCTGCTGCTGCGCGCGAGCGCTGATTTTACCGATCTCGTCGCCTATCGCCGCTTCGTCGATGAAATCGTCAGCCGGCAGAACGCACGCAACCGCAAACGCATCGAAGCCGAGCGCCCCTTCCTTCAGGCACTGCCAGAGCTGCGTACCAGCGACTACGAGGAGACGCTCGTGTATGTCACATCCACCGGCGGATTCACATTGCGCAAGGTGTTCTATACCGTTCCGTCGCGGCTGGTCGGGCACCGGCTGCGCGTGCGCCTGTACGACGACCGGCTCGAGCTGTTTCTCGGCGGCACGGCTCTGATGACGCTGCGGCGCGGGCGTCCAGGTGCGAACGGCAAGCATGGCCATGTCATTGACTACCGCCACGTTATCCACGCATTGCGCCGCAAACCCATGGCGCTGCTGAACCTTGTCTATCGTGACCAGCTGTTTCCACGCGACGTCTATCGCGTGACGTTCGATCGCTTATGCGAACAGCTGCCGCCGCGTACAGCATGCAAGACCATGGTCGAACTGTTAACCCTTGCCCACGAGCGCGCTTGCGAGGCGCAACTGGCACAGGTGCTCGGGCAGTTGATCGACGACGACCAGTTGCCTGACCTGGAGGCGCTGCGCTCGCGCTTCGCGCCTGATCCCGCGAGCCTGCCTCTGGTGCATGTGCAAATGGCTTCGCTGAGCGATTACGAGGCGCTGCTGAACTGCGACACGGAGGTCTGGGCATGAGCATCGACTTCGACGCGACCCGCGTCTCCCTGCTGCTTGGCGAACTGCGCCTGCCCGCCATCAAACACATCTGGGCGGCCTTCGCCGAGCGCTCCGACAAGGAAGGCTGGCCCGCTGCGCGTTTGCTGATGGCGCTCGCCGAGCACGAGATCGCCGAGCGTGACCGACGCCGTATCGAACGCCATCTTGTCGAGGCACGGCTGCTGCCGGGCAAGACACTGGAGAACTTCGACTTCGATGCCGTACCGATGGTCTCGCGGGCACAGGTCTCGGCATTATGTGCCGGCGACGGATGGCTACGCGGCGGCGCCAATCTGATCCTGATGGGGCCGCCCGGACCCGAGACATAATGCTCACCTCTCTATGTTATTGAAGATCAATGGATAACTGATCGGGATTGGCTGATTGCGGACCGCTGAGTGCCCCGCGTCTTTCGATGAAGGCGTCCAAATCGATCCGTTTTACGATCCACGGCGCACCTGCACACGCCTGTTCAGCGGGAAGCTCCCTAGTACGGATCAGGCGAAGAACCGTTGCTGTGCTCAAGCCCAGAATTGCGGCGACCTCACCAGCATTCAACTCACAGCGCTCCTGGCGCTCGCCCTCCCGATAAGCAGCAATTTGGTAGTCGTGCCGAAGAACGCACACGCGTGCCGCAGTCCACGAGTGACCTCGGGCGGTGTGCTTTCCGAGGCGGTTGATGACTGAGGCGATCGACTGGTCGGGAAGTGACCGGGCCAGCGCTCGAACGATGTCGACTGTTTCAACGTCTGTCGCCCAACGATGCTGTCCGGTCCGATTCGATTCAAATTCAAGCTCGGTGTGATCTCCTCCTTGCCAGTGAAGGAGCGTCCGGATAGTGCTGCCTTGTTTTGTAACGACAATTTCCTTGAGCACGGTTCGCAGGATACGTTTCTTGATTTCGACGGAGCTGGCAGGGTGATTCCATAAAGCATCAAGGTCCGTTCCAAGTCGCATGATCTCTTCGCGTGCGGCATCGCTTAGTGACTCCTCTGGATGTTCACGCAGCTCGTCGAGTTCGGCTTGTCGCTGAGCTTGTATCGTCAGTGCTTCATTCCATCGGCGCTCCAGTTCCGAAGCAACGAGCCGGTTCTCAGGGTCAATCGCATCGTATTGGCGTCGCGCGCGAGAGGCCTCGTATCGCGCCTGTTCGAGTGCCAGCTCCTTATGCCTGATTCGCTCATCGTCGATAATTCGTTTGCGCTCGAGCGCTTCAAGCGATGCACGAATCCCTAAAGGTTCAAGCAGGCGAAGAACTTCTTCGGACACCCGCCTGTCGACGCGCAAGGCGCCGAACGAAATGCATTTCGGTCCGCCATGATTGATCATGCTGCCACGACAATTGTAGCGGCCGACCTTGCCCTTGATTCCTGAATAGGCGACGTGCAGCTTACGGCCGCAGTGGCCACAGCGCATCAGGCCTGCCAATAGCGTAGCTCCGCGTTTAACAGCGCCTCGGACCATGTTGCCCTTCATGTTGGCATTGTCAGTGATCAGTTTACGATTACTTTCGTACTCGTCCCAGCTGATGTAGCTCGCGTGATGATCGACAATCAGCACCTGCCAGTCTTCTCGGTTCAGTCGCGTGCCACTATGAAGCCGCTTTCGGCCATTCTCGATGCGCACGATAGTCTTTGTCTTGCCAAACGCGTAGGCACCGCCGTAAATGGGGTTGGTGAGGATCTTCAGCAAGGTGTTATAGATCGGCAGCTTCCAGTCAACCCGTCGACCCTCTGGACCATAAGTGACGGCTGGTAGTTCGATGTGCTCCTGCCGAAACCATAGTAAAACCTGCCTGACACTACCCATTTCCCGGAATTTCCGGAACACGAGATCGAGCGCTTCGCGAATACGTTGATCCGGATCCTTCTCGATGCGATCATTCGGCGCACGCACGTAACCAATCGGCACGGTCATGAACAGCTCTCCACGCTTTGCCTTCTGATCGAGTGCAGCTTGAGAACGTTGGCGAAACGTCGAGAGTTCCATCTCCGACAAGGTGCCTTTCATGCCAAGCAACAGTCGATCGTTCGGTTCGCGAGGATCATAGATGCCGTCTTCGTCCACCAGGATCGTTCCCACGAGCCGGCAGAATTCGAGCAACGTGTGCCAGTCACGTCCGTTACGCGCGAGCCGGGAAGCCTCGATACAGAATACTGCACCAATCTCACCGCTGCATAGTGCCGCCAGCAGCCGCTCGAAACCGGGTCGATGGACGCCTGAGCCGGAGCGTCCAAGATCGTCATCAATCACCGAAACGTCTGGCCAGCCAAGGTTTCGGGCGCGGTCCGCGAGACCGTACTGACGCAGACGGCTCTCTCGATTGTTCTGCACCTGATCGAATGTCGACTGCCGGATGTAGACGCACGCCTTGCGTGCAAGGTGCTCAGCGCGGATCTTCGTCATCGCGCACCTCCCGCTTTGCCGCGTCGACCACCGACTGAATGAGCAACGCCAGTTGCCTCGTCACTTCGTCCTTTAACTCCTCCGACATCTGATCGCCGCTGCCGGTTTCCTCGAACAGATCCTGCTGCTTCCGCATCGGTTTGCGCATCGCCCGTCCCCTTGTGAGTGGACAACCCCGCACAAGATAATGCGGCGCTCAAAAGACGCTGCAGTTCGTATAACACCTCAAGCGGTAGCGTCGGCTGAGCGACGATGTGCATATGAGCGGCATCCTCCGATGTCATCCACGGCGGAAGATGTGTACGGGTGCCGTCCGGTTGCATGATGATCAGATACGACTCACCGCGAAATCGATTGACGCCGATTACATTGATGCGCTCACCCGCTCGCGGATGGAAGGGATACCGGACGACCACCTCATCTACATGATCATGGGCAGTGTGTTGCCGGTTCGCCTGGCGGGGGCAAGTCGCACTTGTCGTCGGCCATCGGCCTGAGCCTGGTGGAGAAAGGCTGGAAGGTCATGTTCGCCCGCACCTCCGACCTCGTACAGCGGCTTCAGGTCGCACGTTGCGAACTGGCTCTGGAAGCCGCGATCAACCGGCTGGACCGGTTCGATCTGCTCATTCTCGATGATCTTGCGTACGTCACCAAGGATCAGGCCGAGACCTCGGTGCTGTTCGAACTCATCAGCGCCCGATACGAACGGCGATCACTTCTCATCACGGCCAACCAGCCCTTTGGCGAATGGAACAAGGTCTTCCCGGATCCGGCCATGACGCTCGCTGCTGTCGATAGGCTTGTGCATCACTCGACCATCTTTGAGCTGAACGTGGAAAGTTACCGCAGACGTACCGCCCTGCAGCGCAAACAGCAGGGCCCCGGCCGCCCGGCAAGCATTGCGACGCCTCACAACGTGAGCGTCGCACTATCTCCCGGAGAAATCTCGCGACAACCTGATTGACGCGCTGATTGACGCCGCGCTTGCCAGCGTCAATCAGCGCAGGCATCATCAGATCGCCGCGACATTCTCATCCTGTTTGTCGCGCGTCTCTCATCTGGATTGTCGCGCGACACATTCGTTGAGAAAAGCCGGCATCCCGCCGCGCAAGATCGTGCGGGCACTGGAAAACCTGCGCGCGACCTGGTCGCCCGGCAAGGACCTGACGGCTATCCGGATCACGGCCGTCGGCGCCGACGTGGCAGTGCAAGACCGCGCCGGTCCGTGGGACGCCGAGACTGGCCAGTTGCTGCTGGATTTCGAGCAGACGTCCGCCGGCGACGGTTCAGGCAACGTCACGGCGCTTCAAAAGCGTCGCGCGCCGGACGAATTTGCGGACGCAGCCGCAAAGGAAGCTGAGGGCGATCTGGACGGCGCCGAAGCGGGCTACCGGCGCGCCATCGAGTCCGACCGGACGTATCTGGACGCCTACCTGAACCTCGGATGCCTGCTGTCCGAGAGTGGCCGCTACGACGAGGCCATCGAGGTCTGGCGTAAAGCCCTGCTGGAGAATCCAGAGCACCACCTTCTGCACTTCAATCTCGGCGTTGCGCTGGAAGACGCCGGCCGGCTCGAACAGGCGCTCATTGCCTACCGGCACAGCATTGAACTGAAGCATGACTTTGCCGACGCGCACTTCAACGCGGCGCGCATCCATGAGGAACTGGGCCAGCAGACCCAGGCAATCCGTCACTACAACGCCTACCGGACATTGAACCGCGACGGTTGAGGTGCTTCCGGGGCCCGTCGGGCATCGGGCTTGCTGTCCCCTTTTACATACAACCAACCAAGGGAGGCTGGCCATGGCAGAGCAGCACAAGCCCGGTGAGATCGTCAAAACGTCCGGGATTTACAAGGTTGTTCATAACGGCGGCGGGAATGCATTCGAGGTGACGTGCGTCGAGGGCGAACACTTCCCGCCGACACGCACCGGCAAAGGCGCGGTCTATGAACTTGTGCATGGTGCGACACATTCGCATAAGCACAGCGAACTTGGCAGCGGCGACAAGGCTTGACGCCATAGAAAAGGGGCCAGCGGGAAGCCGCTGGCCCAAAGGTGTTCTGGCTGTCTTGTGGGCCCCCGCCAGAACCTGAGAGGCTTACACGATAAGCGGAACGTGGCCCGCCTAATTCGCGGAGGTGACAGCGCACTGGCGACGTAATCGGCGGTTTGTGCCCTCTCCCCGCACGATATGCCGGTTCTCCGGGCTCTCTTTGACTGGCGTGACAGGCGTTGTCACGGCTGCCTGCGCTTGACTTGCGCGAAGTGCCGCGTAGGCTGGGGACACCTTCAATAGTCGCCGGTCGAAATTGGACAAATTCATCGTTGGACACTGGCCGTCGCCGTGGGCATCGGAGCCGCACCTCCCCATTCGCGTGGCAATCAACGCGCACGAGCGCACGATTGTAATCGTTCACCAATGCGTGAATGAGTCGTGGATTCATTTCGAAAAGAGTGACGACGGTTATGTCAGGGAGACGATCATGGACGAGATCGCCATGGTCATCGAAGACCCGAAGTCATACGACATGCGTTGCGCCGACGCGATTCCTGCTGCGTGGCTGTATGACGAGGCACATCCCGGTGAAGTGAATATCGGCTGTCCGGTCCCGATCCGAGATTAGCTACGCGTATTGGAGGTCGGGATTGCGAAATTGATCGAGCCCCGATGATTGTGGCACGCGATGACGGTCAAGCATCGGCCATTAACAGACTTTCGCCGTTGCGCAAAGATGGTCAGCCAAGCGGCTGCTCCATACCGGTCAGCGGACCTTCGAACGTGGGCCATCCTCTCGGTGACCTGCTGCCATCGAATGTTTCCTCGATATAATCGATTGTTTAAGCATGTCAACTGCCGTGTACCCGGCTGCTGGGTAGCCGGGTAGCCGGGTACCGTTCACGTCGGCGTGCAGTCGTATTAAATGCGGCGAGAAATCGAGCACCTCTTACGAGGCTGCCAGTTCTCACTCGCTATTGCATCGCTTGCTCAAACGTTCCCGGGAGCGACGTAAGCGGTTTTCACGGTCGTATAGAACTCGCGCGCATAGGTGCCTTGTTCACGGGGACCCAGGCTCGAACCCTTGCGCCCGCCGAACGGAACGTGGTAATCGACGCCCGCTGTCGGCGTATTGATCATTACCATACCGGCCTGTGCGTGACGCTTGAAATGGCTCGCATGAGCCAGCGACATGGTGCAGATGCCAGCGGAAAGGCCGAATGGCGAGTCGTTGGCTACGGCAATCGCTTCTTCGTAATCCGCGACCTTGATGA
This sequence comes from Burkholderia sp. E7m39, assembly GCA_001319865.1. Lineage (GTDB taxonomy): Bacteria > Pseudomonadota > Gammaproteobacteria > Burkholderiales > Burkholderiaceae > Paraburkholderia > Paraburkholderia bengalensis. The sequence goes on from BBSL01000309.1 coordinate 36,539, forward strand.
CGGAAGCGACAGGACCGAACACTTCCTCCCTGTTGATCGTCATCGCCGAGGTCGTGTTAGTCACGAGAGCGGGTGCCAGGAAGAATCCTTCGGTTGCCGAGATAACACGTTCACCGCCAAACACCGAACCACCTTCGGTGCGTGCGAGTTCGATATAACGCTCGTCCTGTTCTAGCTGTCTGGCATCGACAACAGGACCGATCTGCGTCGACGCATCCAGCGCGTTACCAATCTTGAGACTGCGCATGCGCGCCTGCATGGCCTCGACAAAACGGTCGTGGATGCCGCTCGTCACGATCAGGCGGCTAGAGGCGGTACAACGCTGGCCGGTGGAGTAGAAGGCGCCGTTGATGCACGCCTCGACCGCGACGTCCAGATCGGCATCGTCGAGCACGACCATCGGGTTCTTGCCACCCATCTCGAGCTGAAACTTCTTCCCGGTGGCGACGCATTTCGCGGCGATCGCGTGGCCGGTCCCAACCGAGCCCGTGAAGCTGATGGCATCCACGCCAGCTGATTTGACGAGTGTTTCGCCGACGATCGAACCCGTGCCCATGACGAGATTGATTACGCCCGCCGGTGCACCGCCTTCGGCGATGATCTTGACGAGTTCCCATACGCTGCCCGGCACGAGTTCCGCCGGCTTGATGACCACGCAGTTTCCATACGCGAGCGCAGGAGCGATCTTCCAGGCGGGAATAGCGATCGGGAAGTTCCACGGCGTGATCAGACCGATGACGCCCAGCGGTTCGCGTGTGACTTCGACCGTCAGTCCCGGGCGAACCGACGGCACAATCTCGCCGCCGACCCGCAATGCCTCGCCCGCGAAGAACTTGAAAATCTGTCCGGCGCGTCCCACCTCGCCGACTGCTTCGGCGAGCGTTTTGCCTTCCTCGCGTGCCAGGAGCTTACCGAGTTCGTTTTTGCGCGCAAGGATGGTGCTGCCGACCTGGTCGAGCAGGTCAAAGCGCTGTTGTGGGGTGCTGAGCGACCATGTGCGAAAGGCTGAGCGTGCAGACGCGATTGCTTTCTGCGTCTGATCCGCGCTGGCCCGTGCGAAATGGCCGATCACGTCGCTCGTGTCCGAAGGGTTCACATTAGGAGCGGAGTCGTTGCCATCGACCCATTCGCCGCCAATGAAGTTCTTGAATTGCGTCATCGTAAATCCGTCAATGAGTAAATACGCGGTTGATCAGCTGCCGTTCAGCAGCGAGCGCTCGGCGAGGCTGGCGTACAGCGCACGCACGCCGAATATCCAAGGAGCGATTTCGGTCGACAGCCGCACGGTGTTGACGAGTGCGCCAAGCGGAGGGGCGCTGATCATCACGCGGTCGCCGAGGTGATGCGTAAAGCCGCCACCCGGCGCATCGCGATCCTTGATCGGAGAGAACATCGTGCCGAGGAACAACATGAAGCCATCGGGATACTGATGATGCTTGCCCCAGGTCTGATTCACCAGGTCAAGAGGGTCACGGCTGATCTCCCGCATATGGCTGATGCCCTCAAGCAGGAAGCCGTCGTCGGTACCCTCGACGCGCAACGAAACACTCGTTTCTCGAATCGTGTCCAGCGTGAACCGTTCGTCGAACAGGCGGATAAACGGACCGACCGCGCATGAGCCGTTGTTGTCCTTGCATTTACCCAGCAGCAGCGCGGAGCGGCCTTCAATGTCGCGCAGATTGACGTCGTTACCCAGTGTGGCGCCCACCACCTCGCCTTTGCTGTTGACTGCAAGGACGATCTCCGGCTCTGGGTTGTTCCACTTCGAAGCAGGCAGCAAGCCGATATCGGCACCGAGTCCGACCGAAGACATAGGCTGCGACTTCGAAAATACTTCTGCATCGGGGCCGATTCCGACTTCCATGTACTGCGACCATGCACCGCGTCGCTGCAGTTCTTCCTTGAGCCTGGCGGCAGCTTCTGAGCCGGGCTTGATCTTCGACAGATCGGTGCCGATCAGACGCGTGATCGCAGCGCGCACTTCATCAGCCTTCGCAGGGTCGCCGCCCGCCTGCTCTTCAATGACGCGTTCAAGAAGGCTCACGGCAAACGTGACGCCACAGGCTTTGATGGCTTGCAGATCGCACGGAGCCAGGAGGTAGGATTGATCCTCTTTCCGTTGTGCGGCGACAGTGGCTTCGATCAGCTTGCCGACATGACCCAGAGATTCGCCGGAAGCCTGCCGGACGAGTTCGACCAGATCCTGGCGATCGAAAAGATCGGACACTGTCGGTGCGACGCGGGAGATATCGAATACTTCCCCGCCGCGAACCGCAACGACGCACGGTCCCGCGCCGTTCTTCGTTTGACGCCACACGCGGCCAACGAGCAGGGCACCGTCGAGATCGTCAGGCAGATAGCTGGAATATGAGATCATGAACGGATCCAATGTGTAATGGAAGTGCTGGCAATCGTAGTCGCCAGAAGGTCAAAACCCGGTGCTAGAAGCGGTGGACGATACCCGCGCCTGCTGCGAACATGCTGCGCGAGGACGACGGAGTCGACTGGAAGCCGTCGCCGATCGACGCCGTTGCGGCGATCGAGCGGTTGGTCGGGCCACCCGGGAACGTAGGCGTACCAAGCGTCCGGCCGTTCGCGCGCTGGAACGCTTCGAGTGCGTAGAACCCCGTACGCTTGGACAACGCGTAGTACTGGGACAGGTTGAACTGGTGGTACGACGCTGCGTCGTCGATTCCGTTCGCCTTGCTCGCCCACGTGAAGCTGTAGCCTGCAGCAAAGTCCCATGCCGTCGTGGGCTTCCAGTGCAGCACGGTGCCAGCGGTATTAAAGACTTGCTCGTCGGTAAACTTTGACAGCACGCCCGGGATGTACTGAACGTTCGTGTACGTGGCCGAGATGTCCCACGCGCTGTTGAACACGTAGCCGAGGCCGACCGCGAAGCGATTCTGCGCCTGCGCGCCCTGATAGCCGTTCGTCACCGCCGACACACCCGACTGGCCAGCCGTATTCATCGTCGAATCCGCCCCGTAGACGCCGCCGCCGACGGTCGAGTTGTTGATGCGCGAGAACGCGACCGTACCGCCGATCGGGCCTTGCTGATACTGTATCGCCGCCGACCACGTCGAACCGCGATACACGCTGTCCGGCACGCCTGCGAGCGAGTACGAGCCGCTGACCGTCACGCCGTAGAGCTTCGGTGACGTATAGACGATCGAGTTGTTCGCGCGGTAGATTGTGTCCAATGCGTCCAGATCGCCCGGGTGCGCGCCGAAGTAGCCGGTCAGCCAGTTCGTCGGGCTGTACGGCGCCATCAGTGTGTAGTAAGACGTGTACTGGCGACCCAATGTCAGCGTACCGAACGTCTGATTCGTCAGACCAACCCAGGCTTGACGGCCGAACATCGCGTTCGCGTACTGCTGCGCACCGTTGTTGATGTTGAAGCCCGACTCCAACTGGAAGATGGCTTTGGTGCTGCCGCCCAGATCTTCTGCGCCCTTCAGGCCGAAGCGGCTGCCCGCCCAGATGCCCGATGCCATCTTGACGTTCGAGCGACCACCGCTCGTCGAACCGAGCGACGTCTGGCTGCTCTGATAAACGATCGAATCATCGACGATACCGTAGAGCGTCACGCTGCTTTGAGCGAACGCCGGGGCAACTGCCGCGAGTGCCGTTGCTGCGGCAACGGCGGTCTTGTTCGAGTAGAAACTCTTCATTAAATCTCCTCTATGTCGACGTTAATTGCTTTTGCTTCATGGGATCGGTACGAGCGCGTTAAGTACGCGCATCTCGACTGCTCGAGCTTCGTATACAATTAGGATAACTAACCTAATAGTGCTGCGACGCGCCACTTCCAGGTGAAACTGAACAACTAGACTTGCGGAAATTCCTGGTTAATGCGATAGATCATTAGGTTGCGAGCAGCTGCCCGTGCTGCGGCGATCGACAACGATCGTTCGGCGCATGTATGTCGACTGTCTCGCATTTTTTCTACGCTACAGATTTCTGACTAGGAAACGGGATCCAGTTCAATAGACACTCCGCCCTGTTGGGCCGAGGCGTAGGCCGCGTCCATGACTTGCATCATCAGTTCTGCATCCCGCAACGATGCGATCGGCTTTGCGCCAGTCTGACTTTCGGCGAGCACACGCTTGACAAACAAGGGGTAATAGACGTCGGTCTCAAGCTGGAGCCGGCGGCTTCGCGTGCCTGCCGAAAGATGATTCCTGTCGCGGAACTCGATTCTGTCCGGGCCAGACTTCGCGTACATACGGTCCGAAGCAAGAGTGAAAGAAAATTCGCGCTGCTCGTCGGCGGTACTGGGAAAGCTGTATCCCGTCTCCACCAGGCCGATCACGCCGTCTTTGGTTTGCATGGTCACCAGCGAATAGTCTTCTATGGCACCTCGATGCGTCCTTGAGTTCATGACGGCGCAGACACGGGCCACCTCCTTGCCTGTGAGCAATCTGAACAGGTCGATGAAGTGTGTTGCCAGGTTGATTGTTGATCCGCCGCCGGAATATACGGGATCGATTGCCCAACCGGAGCCGGCAGCTTCGTATCGACTGGGCGGCCCGGCAACGAAGCGAAACGACATGTAGTTAAAGTCCGATGGTATGCGCCCCTCCGCTTCTTCAAGTGTGCCGAGCAACTCGCTCATCCGGAAGATTAACGGCACCGCGCAATAAAGATTCGCTTTCTCGGTCAGTGTGCGAAGCCGGCTGACCTGGGACATGTTGACGCCGCACGGCTTCTCTAGCGCGAACGGAATCTTGCGCGCGATGACGGCCTCGGCGAGCGCCGGCATTTCGGAATGCCGCCCGAACACAAACGCGAAATCGACCTCCTCGCGCTCAAGCAACTCGTGGGCCGACGAGTACAACCTGCTTCCGAATCGTGCCGCAATCGCCTCGCCCTTCACTCGCTCCGCGTCTGACACGGCAACCACCTCAATCCCGGGCGCGTCGAGCGCATCAAGATACAGCGGGACATGCCAATGGCTAGCCTCCAGCAGGGCAACTTTCATACATGTTCTCCTTCGTAATTTCCCACGAATTTTTCAATCCGGATTGCTCGGTAACAACTGGTGGCTGGGGGCATATCTCGCAATTCGGCATGGTGATGGTGCGCTTTTGCCTCGCTGCTCATTTCAGATCTCGCCCCTTGTTGAGCGGCCATCGGGGCGGTAGTCGAATCCCAGAAAGCGCAGCGCGTACAAAGCCTGTCCCTGATGCATTGGACCCCCGTCCTGAACACGACATCCACGCGCCAGCGCGGCCTGGAGAAGCGGCGTCGGCTCAGCCGAATTAATGATGTCTACGACGATGGAGCCGGGTGCGAGCCGCTCGGGATCAACTGGCATGGCGTCGTTCGCTTTCATGCCGAGCGGCGTGGCATTGATCACGACCTCGAAGCCATGCGGATCTGATGGTCCGGAACGTACAGTACAACGCGTTTCAGCGGAAACAGACGTCGCTAGCTCCTTGGCGCGGTGCTCGTCGACATCCGAGATGGTCAGCTTGCTAGCGCCTGCGGAAGCGACGGCAAACGCGATCGCTCTACCTGCGCCCCCTGCGCCGACGAGAAGCACCGACTTATTGGCCGGATGGTTGCCTTCCCACTGCATCCCAAGAACGCAGCCGACGCCATCCGATATCGCGCCGACCCAGCGTCCATCCGCTTCGCAGCGGATGACATTGAGCGCGCCGACCTGGCGGGCATTCGAATCCAGCTCGTCGACAAATGCGAGCATCCGTTGCTTATGAGGCATTGTGACGAGCATGCCGGACAGATTGCCCATCGCGCGTGCACCGCTGACGAAGGCCGACAGGTTATCTGCCTTGACCCAGAAAGGAACGCAAACCGCGTCGACTTGCTGTTCGACAAACAGCCGGTTCAACAGTTGTGGCGATTTCGCCGCGCTCAGCGGGTCGCCTACCAATCCATAGAGTCGCGTTGTGCCCGAGATATGTGGTTGCATTGCGGCTTGATGTTCAATGTAAAACCAAGGTCAATTCGTGCACATTCGAACCGGCGTACAGCTCCGAAGTGCACGTTTGCATGCGACGTCCAGCTTGTGTTGCGCCCACGCGGTGATTACGCCGGGTGGGCGGCTGACGGCGGCTAAGACCGCACGTTATTGGCAAACCCCGGTTCACCGGCATCCTTGCTCGTCGCGGCTATAGCTTCGCTGCGCAGACGCTCATATTCGGCCTTCGGTACGGGCATCGCATTGCGGTTTCCCAGATCGGCAAGGCGAATACGGTACGTTTCCCGAGTGGTGAATGCGGCAAACGCAGCGACCAGACAAATGCCGAATGTTAGAAAACCAATCTTCAACGGGATGTTGGTGGACCCCGGAGGCGCGACTGCGACGAAAAGCGACGGCAGCAAGGCACACAAGGTCGTCCCTACGTTTTGTCCGATCGCCATGCCGGTGACACGCACGCGCGTGCGGAACAGCTCGGGGAACAGACTCGGGAACACGCCGTTGAAGCCTTGGTAAGCCACGCCCCACATGAGCATCGAGAAAACTAGTGAGAGCCAGATACTGTGGATGCTGATGGCGTACAGGTAGCCGAAGGAGAGGATCCCGGAGCTCACAACGCCGACCAGAACCGGGGGCCTGCGACCAATCTTGTCCGAGAGGTTGCCCACGAGGGGGATCAGTATTACGGAGCAAAGGTTGCCGAGGACCGGCACCCACAGAAAGACGCTGGCAGGAAAGCCAATACCGTACGCCGGCTGGACTGCATAGGTCGCGCCGAAAACACTCGCCAGGAGCGCGGTGACCGCGGCAAGTGCCATGCCGACAACGCGCAAGACGTCGCCCCAACTGTCGCGCAGAACCTCGATGACCGGAGAGGAAGGAACTTCTCCGTGTGCCTGCTCTTCAGAAAAGGCAGGGGTCTCGTCGACCTGGCGGCGAATGATGTAACCCGCGATGATCACGACGATGCTCAGCAGGAACGGAATGCGCCAACCCCAGGAAGCAAACTGATCCTTCGGCATGAAGTGCGCCAGCGGCAGGAAGACGCCGGCCGCGAGGAGTTGCCCTGCCTGAACCCCCTGGAGGGTAAAGCTTGCAAAGTATCCACGCCGTCCGAACGGCGCATGTTCAAGAATCATGGAGCTGGCACCGGACATCTCCCCCGCGACCGCGAACCCCTGAATGAGCCGCAGGATGACGAGCAGCACTGGCGCCCAGATGCCGATCTGCTGGTAGGTGGGCAAAAGGCCCACGCACATCGTTGCGACGCCCATTAAGAGCATGCAGAAGATCAGCACCGTCTTGCGGCCGTGGCGGTCGCCGAGGTGGCCAAGCACCATGGCCCCTATTGGTCGGGCGACATAGCCGACACCGAAGGTCGCCAGTGACGCGACGATGCCTACCGTTGGATTGTGAGACGGAAAGAAGAGTTGCGGGAATAGCAGCGACGCTGCCGTTGCGTAGATGAAAAAGTCGTAGTACTCGAGCGCTGAGCCGATCCAGCCACTGGCTGCTGCGATCTTCGACTGGCGCTTGCCGTGGGGCTTGGCCGGTGCTTGTACGTTCATGCCTGTCTCCAATGTAATTGACTTTCCGGTGTCTCTGGTCTATTGTTGTAACACCGTTCCAATAGGAAGAATGTTACTCACATTATGAGAGTTGTCAAGGGAGCAGTTGACCGATCGCTTCAGGCGATCGAGTTGCTCGCACGTGAGGCGCGCTGGATGCGTATGTCCGATATCGCCGCTGAACTCGAGCTTGAGAAAGGACCGGCCCATCGAGTCCTTGCGCAGTTGTGCGAGCAGGGCTGGGCGGAACAGGACGAACACACTTCGCAATACCGACTGACTTTGAAGCTCTCCTTGCTTGGTCAGCGGTACTTGCATGGGCTTGGCTTGCCGGGCCTGGTGCAGCCCATCCTCGATGAGCTCGCGGCCCAGTGCCGCGAATTGGTCAGGCTGACAGTCGTCAGCGAGGGAACACTCGCGTGGCTGGCGTCCTCCCAAGGCGCGGCACCGGGTCTCATGTATTCACCGTCCATGGATAGCCCGATTACCTTGCATGCAACGGCGAACGGGAAGGTGTGGCTGGCGTCGATGTCAAACGACCAGGCCGTCGAATGTGCATTGCGTGGTGGACTCGGAAAAGCTGCCGCCAGCGCATGCGGGCCCAGGGCAATCACCAGCATCGAGCAGTTGATTCCCGAGTTGGAATTAACCAGGCAGCGCGGCTATGGGCTTGTCGTAGAAGAAGCCGAACCGGGCGTTGCTGCTCTGGCCGTGCCTGTGAGGTCGCTGACCGACGGTACGGTGGTCGGCACGATGAGCATTGCTGGACCGGTAATGCGAGTTCAGCCCGAGCGTTACGACGACTTCTACGCGTGGTTAGAGGAAGCGGCTTCGAAGCTAGGTGCGGTATGGCCGCGTCAAGGCGTTGGTGCCAACGTAAGCGAGGCGGCATGAACGTGCCAGCCGCAACACAGGCCGCCGGGGCTATCGCCGGTCCGCGCGAACAGGCAGCACGCATTCTTGTGACCGCGCGCCGAAAGGGCGAACTCGTCGAGCGGCTGCCCGTCGACCTGCTGCCTGCGAGTCTGGACGACGGCTTTGCAATCCAGCAAGAGGTCAGCCATCAGCTAGGTGGGCGGATCGTCGCATGGAAATGCGCGCTTCCGCAGTCGGGCAAAGTCATCGCCGCGCCGATCTATGACGCTGACATCCATCGAGGCGATGTATGTCGCATGAGTGGGTCTGCGCGTACCGTTGTGAGGGCGGAACCGGAACTGGCCTGTCTGCTAAACCGCGACCTGCCCCCACGGTACGAACCATATAGCAACGCTGAAGTGCTCGACGCTCTCGGGCACACGCACCTCGCGCTCGAATTGCTAGGCACTCGTTACTCGCATCCCGAAACGCTGACGTTCCCTGAACTACTGGCAGACGGCCTGTTCAATGCCGGACTCGTCATTGGACCCCGCGTTAATCCGTTCGAGGGCGCGACGCCGGCCGATCTCCCCTTCGAATTTGACGTCTGTCTGGCCAGCGTTGGGGAAGAAGCAGTCACGTTCGCGGGACGCCACCCTGATCGGGGCGTGCTTGCGCCGATTGTGTGGCTCGCCAATTTCCTTCGCAGCCGCGGCTTGGGACTGCATGCCGGCCAGGCTGTGATCACCGGGTCTTACGCGGGCGTTCTGGAGTTGCCAGTCGGTCGCGAGTTGCATATCGGCTTCGGCAACCTCGGCACATTGCCGATCACTTTTTTGTCTTGATAGGAGTACTAGATGCGTCTCGTCCGTTTCGGCCAGCCTGGCCAGGAGCACCCCGGTATTATCGATTCGAGCGGCGCGATCCGCGATCTGAGCGGCATCGTGAACGACATTGATGGAACGACTGTCTCGCCGGTCGCCCTTGCAAAGCTGAGCGAACTCGATTTAGATCGTCTACCCGTCGTTGAAGCGGGCACGCGTCTCGGCGCCTGCGTCGGCAACGTCCGGAATCTGGTGTGCATTGGTCTGAACTATTCCGATCATGCTGCTGAAACCGACACGCCGATCCCACGGGAACCTGTGGTGTTCAACAAGCATACGGGCTCCGTCAGCGGCCCGAACGACCCCGTCATCTTGCCCGCCGACGCGCAAAAGCTGGATTGGGAAGTCGAACTCGGCGTAGTGATTGGCAAACCCGCGTGGCAAATCGACGAAGCCGACGCGCTGGAGCATGTGGCGGGTTACTGCCTTGCAAATGATGTTTCCGAACGCGCGTATCAGCTCGAACGAGAAGGCCAGTGGACCAAGGGTAAGAGCGGATTCTCGTTCGCTCCGCTCGGGCCGTGGCTTGTCACGCGTGATGAAATTCCCGACCCGCAGGTGCTCGACCTGTGGCTCGACGTCAACGGTACGCGCCGTCAGACCGGCAACACACGCACGATGATCTTCAACGTCGCGCATATCGTGGCGTATCTCAGCCGCTTCATGCCGTTGATGGCTGGCGACGTGATCATTACGGGCACGCCCCCCGGCGTGGGCCTCGGTCAGAAACCGCCGGTCTTTCTAAAAGCAGGCGACACGATGACGCTCGGCGGCAGCGGACTCGGCGCGCAGGCGCAAAAGGTCGTGCCGTATGTGGACACCTTTGGCGCGGCATGGGGCCGCGGCGACTATCCGTTGGCACTCTAAGACCATTCGATTTGTTAAAGGGAGGAGATATGAGCCTTGCTGGAACGGGCGTTGTCGCAATCTGGCATGACCTGCTGCCGGAAGCGAAAGATGAATTCTACGAGTGGCACAACCGTGAGCACATGCCCGAACGCGCGGGCATCCCCGGGTTCAGGCGCGGTCGGCGCTTCATAGCACTGGATGCCGGTCCCGAGTACTTCAATCTTTACGAGGCCGACACCGTCGAGGTGCTTGGCGCGCAAGACTACCTTTCTCGGCTGAATACGCCGACGCCATGGACCAAACAGGTAGTCGCCTCTTTCCGAAGCGTCGCACGCTCAATCTGTCACGTGGCCTATTCGGACGGTGTTGGGCAGGGTGCCAATCTCATGACTGTGCGATTTGACGTGCCATCGGCTGCGCGGGCAGAGGTCGTGAAGGCTTTGCGTCAGCGCGTCCTGCCGCCCCTCGTGGACCTACCGCGTATCACGGGCGTGCACCTGTGCCTTGCCGACGAAGCGATCAGCAAGGTGGAAACGGCGGAAAAGAAGGCGCGTTCAGAAGGCACCCAGGTGCCGACATGGATCGTATTAGTCGAAGGGTGCCGGGCAGACTATGTCCGTTCAGCGGTGGACGGTTTCGTTTCGGGACTCGCGGCACTTCCCCATGCTGGCGCGACAGACCCGGACACCACCCTCTATCAGCTTGAGTACACGCGCTGCAAAACCCCATGGAGCGCTGGTTAAAGGTCGTCTGAGCACGCTGCACGGTCCTTCGCGCGAATCCCATATGGATAGGCACGACCGGCCTTTACCCTGAAAACGTAGGAGTTGTGCCATGTCGTTGAATATTGCCGACACGTCTGCCCGATCCACCGCATCGATGCCGGGCCGTGTCATACGGCTCAATCCCGCTGACGATGTCGTTATCGCACTTGAACAGCTTGTGTCCGGTACGGCGATTGACAAAGAAGCGGTCACTGTCTCGGGACTGATTCCGCCGGGGCACAAAGTGGCGACACGTGACATCGCTCAGGGCGAAGCGGTACACCGCTACGGCCAGGTAATCGGCTTTGCAAGCAAGCCGATTCGCGCGGGGCAGCACGTACACACCCACAATCTCGCGATGGGTGACTTTGCGCGGGACTACGCATTTGGTCAGGCCGCGCGCCCGACTGTACGGTCGGATGAGGCCGCAACATTCCAGGGCATTGTCCGCGCGGACGGGCAAGTCGCCACACGGAACTATATCGGAATCCTCACCTCGGTGAACTGCTCGGCCACGGTTGCACGAGCCATTGCTGATCATTTCCGCCGCGACATCCATCCCGAAGAACTGGCCGCGTTCCCGAATGTCGATGGTGTCGTGGCACTCACACACGGGTCAGGTTGCGCTATCGACTCTGAAGGCGATGGCCTGGCGATCTTGCAGCGCACGATTGGCGGCTATGCATGTCATCCGAACTTCGCAAGCGTGCTGCTCATCGGTCTCGGGTGTGAAACGAACCAGATCCCGCGACTTCTTGAGACACAGGGACTCCGGGAACACGACCGCTTTCGAACGTTCACAATCCAGGATAGTGGTGGAACGACACTGACGATCGCGAAGGGTATTGAACTGGTTCGGCGCATGTTGCCTGAAGCGAACAACGTGAGGCGGGAGCCGGTCAACGCAAGTCATCTCACGGTCGGTCTTCAATGCGGAGGATCGGACGGGTATTCCGGCATCACCGCAAATCCCGTGCTTGGTGCAGCCGTTGATCAACTCGTGCGACACGGAGGCACGGCGATTCTCTCGGAGACGCCCGAAATCTATGGCGCGGAGCACTTACTTACGCGCCGCGCCGAAACGCCCGCGGTGGGTCGGAAGCTGATTGATCGCATCAGGTGGTGGGAAGCGTACGCGCAGCGGCAAGGGGCCCAGATCAACAACAATCCGTCGGCGGGCAATAAGGCTGGCGGCTTGACGACTGTCCTCGAGAAATCATTGGGCGGCATCGCCAAGGCAGGCTCGACAAACCTCATCGAGGTGTACGAATACGCTCAGCCCGTTAAGGCGCGTGGTCTGGTGTTCATGGACACGCCCGGCTACGATCCGGTGTCGGCTACGGGCCAGGTGGCCGGCGGTGCGAACCTGATCTGCTTCACGACGGGACGTGGTTCAGCTTACGGCTGCGCGCCCGCGCCATCCGTCAAACTTGCGACGAACACGGCACTATGGCAACGACAGGCCGACGATATGGACCTGAACTGCGGGGACGTGCTGGAAGGGAAAACGACGATCGAGCAATTGGGCGGGGTGCTTTTCGAATTGCTGCTAGACATCGCCTCGGGGACCCGTTCTCGCAGTGAGCGGCACGGCTATGGACAGAACGAATTCGTACCTTGGCAAATTAGCGCGATCATGTGAACGCACCTCAATACCGTTCTAGCCTCCAATACTGCTGCGCAGACAGTGACTTTTCCGCGCTGGCTTTCCCTAGGCGGCGGGTGTAAGCGGGCCCGAAAGGCTGCTTTGCATCGCACATCTGCCTCTGGGCACTCGGCGGTATGAGGGTCTGCTTCGGGTCGGGGTGAGCCCATCCGAGCTACGAACTCATCGCCGTAAAGCGGCCACTGGTATTTGGCTGCCCGATAACGACCGGTCGTCAACGCGAACTCTCGACCCATCTTTGCCGTCCAGACTGGGTCGACCTCGATGTCCGCTTCCGAAAGTCCAGCGGCCTTTTAGGCTTCACAGCAATCGCAGCTTACCGGCACTTACGAAACGCTCGATAAAATACCAGCGGCCTGGAACGACGACGCGACCGCTGGACCTGACGCGCCCCGTTCAGTTGTCGTTCCTCGATGCTCGCAATTTCTCGAAGCTCACAATTCGGCCAGCAACAGCACTTGCCGCGACGGTAGAAGGGCTCGCGAGCCATACCTTGCCGGGGCCAGAACGCCCAGGAAAGTTACGATTGATGGCACTGACGGTCACCTGATCGGGACGCTCCGAAACACCAGGCCCGGCGTTGACACAGGCACCGCACCCCGGTTCGATGAGTTCGACCCCTGCGCGCTCGAAGACCTCCAGCATCCCTTCGCGCACGCAGTAGTCACGTACGTCCTGACTGCCGAACTGCAGGAAGAAGCGAGTGGTCTCGGCGACTTTTAGGCCGTTGCTCAGAGCCCACTCCAACACCTCATGGCAGCGACGCAGATCTTCGCGCTTGCCGCCCGTGCAAGAGCCGCCATAAGCGATATCGACTGGTACTGAATCGAGGAGTTCGGACAGGCCCACGCCTTGACCAGGATCGCCCGGGCGCGCGAGCATGGGCTCAAGCTGCGCACAGTCCACGTCGATTGTGTGTGCTACCTCGGCATCGTTGTCGCTGCGCATCCATGGCTCGACCTCGAAATCGATACCCCTGCGCTCACGCAGGAAGCGCTCCGTTTCCTCATCCGGAGCGATGATGCCGCTGAAACCACCGATTTCCGCAACCATGTTCGTCAGCGTCGCTCGTTCGTCAGTCGATAACGACGCCAATGCTTCACCGCCGTATTCAAATACCTGTCCAATTGCTCTGCCCTCGCGCACATACGGGAGACGCAGTAGATGCAACACAATGTCCTTCGCCTCTACGCCTGCCGGCAGACGACCTATGAGGTTTACCCGACAGGTCGGGGGCACCTTCACTCGCACGTCGCCCGTGAGCCATGCGTTAGCCATCTCCGTCGCACCGATCCCGAACGCAAGTGCGCCCAGCGCTCCGCAGTGAGGGGTATGAGAGTCCGTGCCAACAACAAGTTGGGCCGGCTTTACGTAGCGCTCGGCCATGATCGAGTGGCTGATCCCTTCGGAGCCTTCCCGGTCGTTCAACAGCCCATGATGGCGCAGCCCGTATTCCTCACAGAATCGCTGCTGTACCTTCCCCATTGCTTGGGCCACGTCAAGCAGCCCGAGCGCGCGACGCTCGGCTGGCATGCTCCGGTGGATGAACGTCAGATGATCCGAAAAACAAACGATGCTGTTGGGGTCATGCAGTTCAATTTTGTCACCGCATTCCCGGCGCAGAAAACTTATCGACATCGGAGACACGTATTCGTGCGCATAACGCCAATCGGTTTTAGCGAAAACGCTTTGACCAGGTGTGACGCTCCCGCAGCCGCTCGCTTTGGCGACAAGTTTCTCCGCGTAGGTCATGGGGCGTGACTTAGCAGGTGGTACGGAAAGCTCCCAGCCGGCACGCCTCGCCTCGGTCAACCGGAAGAGCCCTCTCCTGCGAATCAACTCGGCGGTGAGCTCATCTTCGCCGCGCGTGAATTCCTCCACTGGAATATCCTCACCTCGACGAATGCGCGCGATCAAGCCAAAATCGGTCGATGTAAAGATACCTAGATTGTGGCAGTTCTGCCGGTAGATGCGCTCGAAACTCTCGGCGATTACCAGACGAACACCCGCACACCACTCAGCGAACGGGCTGGCTTCCCGCGACGATCCCTTCCCGTAGCGGCGGCCCGCCACGGTGACCGCAAATCCGGCAGCTTTTACACTGCCCTGCTTGACTGGGCGAGTTCCCGCGCAGTCGAGGCCTAAGTACGGATACTCGCCGAGCTTCTCGTCATAGTAGTAGCAGATATAGGCGGGCGTGATCTCGTCGGTCGAGATGTCCGTACGAAGCGGTGACGCTTTTTCAAGTGTGACGTCCTCGCCGAACAGTTGCCGCTCGATTACGCTTGCGTTCTGCGATAGGAACAAAATTCGACCATCAAAGCGCACCGTCCTCGACGGATCAGACGGCTGCGAAGGTAAGTGATACACGGCTGTCTCCAGTATGAAAACCGCATCTGAAACGCGGCTACGGAAGCGGAACTGTAGGCGTTGCCGCGCTCACCGATTCAACTCTTCGAGCCGGACACCGTTGGTCTTGGGCCCAAACACGCCGATCGCCACGGCAACAACCAGCATGCTCCCCGTGATGCCAGTGAACACACCGGCAACGCCAAAGTCCCTTAACAAGAATGCAATGAAGAATCCCGACAACATCGCGCCGATGCGGCTGGCTGAATAGACAATACCGCTTGCACGGCAACGCACTGCGGTTGGGAAGAGTTCCGCCTGGTAAGCGTGAAACGCCACCGAGATTGTTTGCCCAGCCAGACTGATCAACACACCTAGAATGATGAGCGGTACGACCGCCTTCATTTGCCCAAATGCCAACCCGCAAAGGACCACCGCAAGCGCTCCGCCAACAATCAGCCACTTTCGTTGGATTTTGTCGGCGTAGAGCATCGCGAGCATCGGGCCGGCCGGCATCGCAAAAGCAATGATGAACGAGTACAGCAGGCTCTTCGTCACGGTGATGCCTTGTCCAATCAAGAGCGTCGGCACCCAATTGGCGAAGCCGTAGTAGCCGATCGCCTGGCAGAAGTTGAAGATGATCAGCATGATGAGGCGCGAGCGGTACGGCGGCTGCAGCAATTCCGCAAACGATGCGCGTCGATGCGCCTGCTGTTCAATCACCGGGAGCGGCGGCGGCAGCGGCTTGCCGCTCTGGCGCGCGACGATCTCCTCGATCTTCGACACTATCCGCTCGCCGTTCTCCACGTGGCCGTGTGTCGCGAGCCAGCGCGGGCTTTCCGGTACCGCCCGGCGGATGAACCAGACGAGCACCGCGCCGATCGATCCGGCGAGCACCACGACGCGCCATCCGTCGATGCCAAACACGGTCGTCGGCACGAGCCAGTATGAGAGGATCGCGGCGACTGGGGCGGCCAAGAACATCACCATCTGGTTGAACGCCATCGCGCGGCCACGCATGTGTTGTGGCACAAGTTCGGTGACGTAGCTGTCGATCGTGATGATCTCAATGCCCACGCCGATTCCTGTAATGAACCGCCACAGGATCACGCTTTCGGGCGTCGTCTGGAAGGCCATAATCGACGAGCCGACCGAGTACCACAGTAGCGAATACGTGAAGACAGTGCGGCGGCCGTAGCGATCCGACATCCAACCGAAACCGAACGTACCGACAAAGAGGCCAGCGAACGTCGCCGCGATGAAACCGGCGATGCCGTTAAAGCCAAAAAAAGAGTGCGTGGTAGTCTGCAGGAGGCCGCTCTTCGCCATGCCCGGCGCGATGTAGCCGGTGAAGATCAGGTCGTAGACTTCAAAGAAGCCGCCGAGCGAGATGAGGAACACAAGCATCCAGAGATGACGCGTGATCGGCAAGCGGTCCATGCGCGCGGAGATCTCCGCGCCCGGGTTGACGCCGACGCGAACGTTCGGCGCCGCGATTGGAGGGGTGCCCGCGGTAACGGTCTGTTGCATGTTGTCTCCTGTTCTTTGCACCGACGGCGTTTCTTATGGTTGGACGCCTGTCGGAATGAAAGTGGTGATCCAAGCGATGAAGCCTATTTCTGCCCGACGCACCTCGTCAAATCTGATCGAGTTCGATCGACTGAAAAAGCGCCTTAGAAAATTCCCTTCGCCGAAGCCGTTTGCATCGGACGGCGAGGCGAATTCAACGAACTCAAATTCGATCAGGCCCGTCGGATTGGCAAATAGATCTGCCATTAAATTTGCTGGGTGATTCGACCCTCAAGCGACCACGCGGCTCTTCAGACGCGCGAGCACTTCGTGCGTATGCTCGCCGACCCGCGCCAGTGCCCGACGCACGCCGGGACGACGGCCACCCATCGTCAGCGGCAGGAGGACGACTTCGGTTATGCTGCCGTCGTCGGTTTCCATCGGTACGAGGCCGCCGCTCGCCTTCAGATGCGGATCGTCGAGCAGTTGATCAGGGCGTACGATCGGCGCGTATGGAATGCCCGCCGCTTCGAGCTTCGGCGATAGCTCTTCGATGCGATGCTCCTTCAGGATCTCGCCGAGCACATCGAGCAGCTCGGGGCGGATCGCGACGCGCAGCGCATTGGTGGCGAAGCGCGGGTCATCCGGCAGATCAGGGCGATTCAGCACGTCGCAGAGCGTGACGAACTGTTTATCGCTAACCGCGCCGATGAAAAGCTGTTCACCACCGGCGAGCGTGAAGATGTCGTAGACGCTCCACGCCGAAACGCGTGAGGGCATCGGCGGCGGCGCTTCGCGAGTCATCGCGTATTGCTGCATGTGCTGGCCGGAGAGGAACACGCAGTTCTCGAAGAGTGCGCTCTGCACCTCCTGGCCGCGTCCTGTATGCTCGCGTTCTCGAAGCGCGGCGAGCACGCCGATCGCCCCGAACATGCCGCCCATGATGTCGTTGACCGACGTTCCAGCGCGCAGCGGCCGGCCGACCGGACCGGTCATGTACGAGAGGCCGCCCATCATCTGGACGACTTCATCGAGTGCTAGGCGCTTTTCATAAGGTCCCGGCAGAAAGCCTTTGTGCGACACGTAAATCAAACCGGGATAGCGCTTCGAGAGCGTGTCGTAATCGAGGCCGAGCTTCGTCATGAGGCCCGGGCGAAAGTTTTCGAGCATCGCGTCGCAGGTGCCGATCAGTTCGATCGCGGCTTCCTTGCCCTCAGGCGTGTTGATATCGAGCACGACGCTCTTCTTGTTGCGGTTGAACGAGCGGAAGAAGCCAATACCGAGGCCCGGCAGCTTGCGGGTCTTGTCGCCGCCCGGCGGCTCGATCTTGATCACTTCGGCCCCGAGGTCGGCGAGGATCATGCCGCACGTCGGCCCCATGACCATGTGCGTGAATTCGATGACGCGCACGCCGTCGAGGGGAAGTCTTGCGGGGTTGCTCATGATGATGACCTCAAGCGCTGAGCGCGGCCGGAACATTGAAGGATTTTGGGAGGCCCGCGAGCCACAGCGTGCCATGCAGCGATTCGCCTTCGAGCCATCCCGCGACTTTCGCGCGCAAGGCCAGCAAGGCGGGAATGTCGATGCCGGTATCGATGCCCATATCGGCAAGCATGAACGCGAGGTCTTCGCTCGATGCATTTCCGCTCGCACCCGGCGCATGCGGACAGCCGCCGATGCCCGCGAGCGTCGCATCGAAGCGCGCGAGGCCGGTTTCGAGCGCGGCATAGACGTTCGCGAGCGCGAGGCCGCGTGTGTCGTGGAAGTGGCCGCACCAGAAGCGCTCGCCGGCGATCGTGCGCGCCTTCTCGAACAGATCACGCACGGCGGCGGGACCGGCATAGCCGACCGTATCGGCAATGCTGACGCGATCAGCGCCCGCATCAAGCAGCGCTTGCATGCATCGCAGCACTTCGCTCTGTTCGACGCGGCCCTGGATCGTGCAGCCGAAGGCCGTACCGATGCCGCCTTCGATCAGCGTCTTCGAGCCGGCGGCATCGCGCGCGGCGCGGATGCGTGCCACTTCGGCGACGACTTCATCGGGCGTCTTGCGCAAGTTCGCGAGGCTATGTTCGTGGCTCGCGGAGAGCGGCACGAGGAGCAGGTCGGCGCGAGTTTCGATGGCGCGCTCGGCGCCTTTCAGGTTCGGCACGAGTACCGAGACGACGAGGCCTGGAAGCGTCTTAGCGTAGGCGACGAGCTCGGCGGTGTCCGCGAGTTGCGGCAGAAGGCGCGGGGGAACGAACGAGCCGACTTCGATTTCGCGCTGGCCGGCGGCATACGCGTCGCCGATCCATTCGATCTTGCGTGTGGTCGGAAGGATAGTCGGGATGCTTTGCAGGCCGTCGCGCAATCCAACTTCACGGATGGCAACGTTAGCGCGTAACGAGGGCATATGACTTGTCTCCTATCTACCGGTCGTAACGTTGCCGGCATTGTGCTAACTTTAGCCATTCCAGCGAAACCATAAAGCGTTATTTCGGAAGCGCTAGCGTTCCCGATCGGAACGTCAGAGGTAGGAGGCCAATTTGCGCGACATCGACTTTAAGACTCTGCGACTGTTCGTCGCCGTGTGCGATCACCGCAATATCGCGCGGGCGGCGGAAGAAGCACACATCGAGCCTTCCGCGATCAGCAAGCGCATCGCGCAACTGGAGAGCGAGCTCGGCGTGCCCCTGCTATTACGCTCCCGGCGCGGCGTCCAACCTACGGCCGCGGGCACCGCTCTACTCGAGCACGCGCGTAACGTGGTCTTCACGATGGAACGCATAGCAAGCGACGTCGCCGCGTTCGGCGGCGGGCTCAAGGGGCGCGTAAGCGTATGCGCGTCCGCATCGGCGATCGCGGAAGCACTGCTCGACGACATTGCGTCATTCATGCGCGAGCCTCAGTATCAAAACATCAGAGTGGATGTGGAAGAAAAGCTGTCGTTCGATCTCGTACGGCAACTTCGCGAAGGTGCGACGAGCGTTGGCGTGTGCTGGGATAACGTCGATCTACAAGGACTTGAGCACCGGCCGTACCGCCAGGACCGACTCGCGCTCGCGGTCCATCGCGATCATCCGCTCGCGAGCGAGGCGTCGCTCCGTTTCGACCAGACGCTCGAGCACGCACATGTCGGCTTGCTACCTTCAACTGCCGTCCATACAATGCTGCGGCGCGCGGCCGCAAGAGCAGGGAAAACCGTTTCCTACCGTGTGATCGTGTCAAGCTTTGACGCGGCTTTTCGTGTGGTCGCGGCAGGGCTCGGGATCAGCGTCGTGCCGCTAGAGGTGGCTGAGACATATCGGCCTGTGCTCGGAATCAAGATCGTTCCTCTGACCGATGCCTGGGCGCAGCGCCGGTTTGTCGTGTGCTTCAAGAATTTCGATGCGTTGCAGCCAGCCGCGCAGCGCATGGTTGACTACCTCGAAAGTCGCGCCAAACGTCCCTCGACGTGAAGTCCCGAGAGCCGCACGGGTTCCGCATTGAGGACGTTGTGAAGCTATGCCCCATCAAACGGCAGACGGCGATGCCGCGTCCTGGTTCACACCTACGTTTGATCATCCACACTTGCAATCGGCAAGCGATTGGCCTTGCGCGCCGGGTATTCACCTGCGGCGGCCCACTCTGTGCGAAAGGAAGGTGGCCGCAACAGCGTTGCTCGGAATGCTTATGCCACCGCTACGTGAGCATCTGTTGCAGGCCCTCGCATGAACGCCAACGGCACCATACTGCGTTTGCCGAAGAAGGGCCATGAGACCACCCGTTTCGCGATGATGTGGCAGTGAGCGCGGCCCAACCTGAGGAGAAGGGCGTTCGGGTAGATCGATCGTCGGCGGACGTATTGAGGTTGGCTGTTGTCTCGCGCAGGGTGGGTTGCATTCCGTTCTGCGCGGCAATCGCCCGCGGAGAGAGATCCGTCTGTGTCTAGGGTTTACGATGCTGCCGCCATCTGATTTATAGATGGGTCATCGAAAATCAATATTTCTTGTTTGGTTGCATGCGCATCTACGATTTGCCTACCGACAAACTGAGAGGTGGGAAGATGCAAGCCGGATCCCCTGAATTTAGCGTTTTTTGGCAGCCTGGTTGCTCCAGTTGCGTTAGGGTAAAAGAGTTTCTTACGCGACTTGAAATTCCGTTTAAATCAGTCGACGTACTTTCCGATAGCGAAGGACGCAACGAGCTTCGCCGCCTCGGTGCGCGATCGATCCCAATTGTGTCCAAAGGCGACGCATTCACGTACGCACAGTCGATTGAAGACGTCGCGCGCTTTGTTGATCGCATGGATGCCGTGACCGATCGTCTGCCGCCGGAAGTGCTCTTTTCGAAGTGGACGAAAGTGCTGAGCGTCGCACTCGCCAACATTCCAATGATTCCGGATGACGAGTTCAATCAGTCGGTGCTCCCGAACGTGCCCCGCTCGTACCGCGATCTGAGTTACCACATCTTCCAAGTCGTTGATGCATTCTTGCAGACAGTTCAAGACGGCCTGGAAGACTGGACCGTCGTCGCCAACGTGTCACCGCCCGAACGGATTCAAAAAAAGGAAGACACGGTGAACGAGGGGCAGGAGCTTACCGAAAGGCTGCAGCATTGGTGGCTTACCCTGGAGGATAAGTCCTGCCAGCAGTCGTTGACGATGTTCTACGGTAAGCATCCGATGCATCAGTTTCTGGAGCGTTCCACCTGGCACTCGGCTCAACACACGCGCCAGCTCATTGCACTGCTGTCGGACAAGGGCATCGAGTTGCCGGCAAAGCTAGAGGCAGATGACTACGCGGGTCTGCCGATGCCGAAGAAGCTGTGGGAGTAGTTTGGCGGCTGAGTTGCGGTGGATCGACCCAGCTTTCTAACTCGGATCTCAAATTGGCCCGTCACGCCAAGGAAGTGAAATGAAAGTCACATGCCACACTAAAGTCGCGATCGTCGGGTCTGGTCCTGCTGGTTACACGGCCGCTCTTTACGCCGCACGCGCGAATCTCAAGCCAACTGTTATTGCTGGCCGCGAGCCGGGCGGGCAACTGACGACTACCACTGATGTCGAGAATTGGCCGGGCGACGCGATGGGAGTCCAAGGACCAGAACTGATGCAGCGTATGCTTGACCATGTCAAGCGCTTTGGAACGCACATCGTCCAGGACCATATTCGCTCAGTATCGTTGTGTTCCCGGCCGTTCACGCTTCATGGGGATCTTGGGGAGTACACCTGTGATGCATTAATTGTAGCCACGGGCGCGTCGGCGAAGTGGCTTGGACTTCCTTCAGAGAAAGAGTTCTTGGGACATGGCGTTTCGGGATGTGCCACTTGCGACGGCTTTTTTTATCAAGACGAGGAGGTTTGCGTGGTCGGCGGGGGCAATACGGCGGTAGAAGAGGCGCTCCTTCTGTCTACCATCGCAACGCACGTCACGCTCGTGCATCGGCGCGAGAAGCTGCGAGCTGAACCGATCCTCATCAACAGATTGATGGAAAAAGTGCGCCAAGGGGTCGTGACTCTTAAAATGAGTTACGTCCTCGAAGAAGTCCGCGGCGACGACACAGGCGTGACAAGCGTCCTGTTGAAGAGCGTCTCTGGAGACCGAGATGAGCTTGTCAGTGTGAAGGGCTGCTTTATTGCAATCGGCCACACACCGAATACCGATATGTTTGCTGGAAAACTGGAAATGGAGAACGGATACATCGTCACTCGTTCAGGCTCAAACGGCTACGCCACGATGACGAGCGTCCCAGGTGTGTTTGCAGCGGGCGATGTGCAGGACCAGATCTACCGTCAGGCGGTCAC
Organism: Burkholderia sp. E7m39; assembly: GCA_001319865.1. Lineage (GTDB taxonomy): Bacteria > Pseudomonadota > Gammaproteobacteria > Burkholderiales > Burkholderiaceae > Paraburkholderia > Paraburkholderia bengalensis. Next base: position 58,697 of record BBSL01000309.1, read on the forward strand.
AAGCGCCGCCACCGGTTGCATGGCTGCGCTCGACGCGAAACGGTTTTTGGACGAAAGGACTGCTCTCACCATTGAAGAGGCCGGTCACAATGGATATGCGACAGCTGAAATACTTCCTTAAGGTCGCTGACCTCGGCAGTATCTCAAAAGCCAGTGATTACTTGCATGTTGCTCAGTCTGCAGTAAGCATGCAGATCGCAGGGCTTGAGCAAGAATTGGGCAGCCCATTATTTCTGCGCCGATCGACCGGCGTAGAATTGACTGAACCTGGTCGACTTCTATATCGCCACGCCAGATTGATTTTGCGGCAGGTACAGATTGCCCACGAAGATGTTGCGAAAGCGAGCGTGGAACCGGCAGGTACCGTCACCTTGGGGCTGCCGTCAGCGGTCGTGGAGATCGTAGGATTGGCGATGATTCAGGCGTGCAAAGAGAAACTACCGATGGTACGGCTTCAAATCATCGAAGGCCTGAGTGTTCTGCTTGGGGAGTTCACGCTTAGCGGCCGGTTGGATATTTCGATACTTTTCATCGAGCACGCGCAACGCGGGCTTGAGATATTGCCTATTTTGGATGAGGAGCTGTTCTACGTCTGCTCGCCGCGAAGCAAGTTCGCATTAGAGGGCAGGAAAAGCATCACTCTGTCGGAGGCTTTGCAAACACCCATCGTCGCACCCGCAACAGGTAATAGTATGAGAGCGGTAGTCGACGCTGCTTGCGCAGCCCAGGCACTCGTATTCGAACCAGTGGCTGAAATCGACTCTTTACAGCTTGTTAAAGCATGTGTCATGCGGGATATGGCAGCGACTTTTCTTCCCGCATCAGTGATAGTAAAAGAGGAAGCGGCGGACGATCTGTACGTAGTGAAAGTTCGCGCAGAAAATTTTACTCGCCCTCTCTCGATATGCACCTCGACTCTCAATGCTGCAAGTTCTGCTTCGGAAGCGGTTTATCAGATGCTGAAGAACGTTACGACAGACCTCGTGCGCAGTGGAGTGTGGCAAGGAGCATACCTTCGCACTTAACTCTCTGCGCTCGTAAAGTGTGAGAAATAAAGCGGTCGGTAAATGCACTGACGAGTGGAATTCGCAGCTAAATTCAAAACTTGTACCGGCCCCGATCTGCCGATACAAGCCGATTGGGCGCTCTACGCTTATTTTCAGTCTTTCGCGATTTGAAAATTGCTTGTTTTGAGAAAAGTGCTTCAAACATCATTGACCAAGATTTGTGGTATTGACTGTATCGAAAGGTTAAAAAAATAACCGAGCGCAATCAAGCGTATTAGACCTAGGCGTCAAGACGTGTGATTAAAAAATCTGTCAGGAGACGGCATCATGGATCTAGAGAAGCAAGTCATGCAGAAGGTGAGCCGCAGGCTCGTTCCCTTACTGATGATCTTATACTTTGTTGCGTACGTTGACCGGATCAACCTTGGCTTTGCTGGCCTCACAATGAACAAGGATCTGGGGCTTACGCCACAGGTCTTCGGATTAGGCGCAGCATTCTTCTTTTTCGGTTACCTGATTTTACAGATTCCGGGAAGCTTACTAATCCACAAGCTCGGTGCTCGACGTCTCACCGCTCTGATGGCATTTACTTGGGGCGTTTTTGCTGTCGGGATGGCGTTCGTTTGGAACGCGCCGAGTTTCTATGCCGCCCGATTCTTCTTAGGCGCCGCTGAGTCTGCATTCGCTCCGGGCATGCTTCTATACATGAGCCTTTGGTTCCCCAAACAATACCGGGGAACTGTCGTCACGCTCTTCATCTTGGCTAATCCACTCGCGGGTGTAATCGGTCTTCCCCTTTCGGCTTTACTCATGAAGCTCCATGGTATCGCCCAACTAGCCGGATGGCAGTGGGTGTTCATCGGAGAAGGCCTTCCGGCTGTTCTGCTAGCGTTCGTTACACTCAGACTCATGACGGACCGGCCGAGTCAAGCGAAGTGGCTAAACGATACGGAAAGGCAGTGGCTGGTCAAGGCCATGGAACAGGACGTCACCGAACGTAAGGGTTCGACCATTTCAAGAGGACACGCAAAGGCCCACGTGCTCGCGCTCGCTTTTTGCTATTTTGGGATCATCATGGGTCTGTATGGTTTCGGAATCTGGTTGCCGCAGATTGTTAAATCTTTTGGGGCATCGACTTTTGAGACCGGCTTTATCTCAGCAATTCCTTATGTTGCAGCGTCGGTGTTCATGCTCTTTTGGGGGCGTCGGCTCGATCGTATTGGCAATGCCGGTTGGCATACGGCGATAGCGTGCTTTGTTGGCTGTGTAGGCCTTGTCGCGGCAGCTTTTGTGTCATCCGGAGTTCTTGCGGTCGCGATGCTGTCGATCGCCGCCATGGGGTTGTTCTCGGCTCTATCGACCTTCTGGACGACTCCCACAAACCTCTTTGCTGGAGCGACCGCTGCAGCGAGCATTGGCTTCATTTCGTCCATGGGACACATCGGTGGCTTTACTGGACCATACGTTATGGGCGTCATGCTTGCTGCTACGCATAGCCATGCCCTGGGTTTGTGTGGTCTAGCGAGCGCTCTTGCTTTGGCTGGTGCCATCATTTGGCGTTACCGAGACAAGCGGCTCGAAAAAAACCCAAAATTAATTCCGACGCCGGCTAGTCAGCGGCACTGAGAACGGGACGGCCTGCCGCTTTATGAACCGTTTGAAAATCGGGAACGAAGGGGCCGTTAGCGGTGGCCCCGTTTGTTCGGACAGTTGTTCAAGGTCTTTAAGTTGGCGCCGGTTTTGCTGCCGTTTCAGACTCCTGCAGTCCTGCGAAGTAGACCTCGAGTGTCGGGTCAGACAGACTGGAATGAGGCCGGTGTGGGTTGTTCCACGAAAAGTAATCGGCGTTCGACCCCGCGGCGTTGCCGGCCTTCATACGCTTCTTCGTGCTTCACGCTGCGCCATAGCCGCTTGACGGACACGTTGCCGCGCCAACTTGCCTTGCCACCTAAGGACGGCGCAACCGCCGCCGAGCATGGCTTCAGTGGAGGGAGTGCTGGCGAATTGACTGCCTTGGTCCATGTTCACAATCTCAGGCACGCCATACTCCGCGAAGGACTCTTCCAGCGTAGCTGTTGCATGCTGGATCTCCATCGTAACGACGACCGATGGACAAGCACACGACGAGCCCAGTCGAGCGCAGCCGGGAGATAGACGAATCTGCGCGCCCTCGGCGCATACGTCGTGTCGAATGCCCAAACCTGATGTCGATCAATCGTGCGCTCGCCCAGCAGGTACGGCCGGTTCTTGTAGGCCACATGCTTGTGACGCGTACATGGTATGTGGTACAGCGCCTCGATTCGAAAATCTGCACGAAGGCGGAAACATCTCAAACTGAGGGTAAGCCCGAGCCGTAAGCGAAATAATTTTCTACACCCGCTACGAAAAAATGTGTGCTTTGGTCCTTACCGCCTGGCCTCACAAGAACACCTCTGGAGAAGTGATGAACGCTCGCGTTCCTGATGACGCCCTCACGTCGCAATCGAATTCCGAAGACGTACCGCCGCTGGCCGACTACAAACTGAGCGACAACCTCGCGGCGACGCGTGGACGAATCTTCCTCACTGGGACGCAGGCACTGGTGCGCCTGGTTTTGATGCAACGCGAACTTGACCGAAGCGCAGGACTCAATACGGCGGGGTTCGTAAGCGGCTACCGCGGCTCGCCGCTGGGCATGGTCGACCAGCAGATGTGGAAGGCTAAGAAACTATTGGCTTCGCATGATGTGCGATTCCTTCCCGCCATCAACGAAGAGCTCGCGGGCACCGCCGTTCTTGGCACGCAACGTGTCGAGGCGGACACGGAACGTACGGTCGACGGCGTCTTCGCGATGTGGTACGGAAAAGGGCCGGGCGTTGACCGCGCAGCGGACGCACTCAAGCACGGCAATGCCTACGGTTCGTCGCCGCATGGCGGTGTCCTTGTGGTGGCCGGTGACGACCACGGATGCGTGTCTTCGTCCATGCCGCATCAGAGCGATCAAACGATGGTCGGTTGGAGCATGCCTGTCCTCAATCCGTCCAACATCGCCGAGATGCTGGAGTTCGGACTTTATGGCTGGGCTCTCTCTCGCTTCTCGGGCGCGTGGGTCGGCTTCAAGGCGATTTCAGAGACAGTCGAGTCTGGTTCGACCGTCGATTTGGATGCAATGCCGACGACGTGGACCGCACCTCAGGACTTTGATGCGCCGGCCGACGGCCTTCACAACCGTTGGCCTGACCTCCCCAGCTTGACCATCGAGTCCCGTCTGGCGGCGAAGCTCGACGCTGTGCGCCACTTCTCTCGAACGAACAGCATTGACAAATGGATTACCTCGAGCCTAAAGGCCAACGTCGGTATCGTAACGTGCGGGAAGGCGCATCTCGATCTAATGGAAAGTTTGCGCCGGCTTGCCCTGACCGTCGAAGACCTCGATGCAGCAGGCGTTCGTATCTATAAGGTCGGGCTGTCTTTCCCAATCGATACTCCGCGCCTCGATGCCTTTGTCGAGGGCCTGACCGAGGTACTGGTCATCGAAGAAAAAGGTCCGGTCGTCGAGCAACAAATCAAAGATCATCTCTACAATCGTACGGATGGCGTTCGACCAGTCGTCATCGGCAAGAGCGCAAAAGACGGCCAGCCGTTGCTTACCGCGCTCGGTGAGCTGCGCCCCTCCCGTGTCCTGCCGGTCTTTGCCGCCTGGCTTGCGCGCCATAAGCCCGCACTCGACCGTCGCGAGAAAGTCGTCGACCTTGTGGCCCCAGAGATTTTGTCGAATATCGCCGATGGCGTGAAGCGCACACCGTACTTCTGCTCAGGCTGCCCCCACAATACGTCGACAAAGGTCCCCGAAGGCTCCGTTGCAAAGGCAGGCATTGGCTGCCACTTCATGGCATCGTGGATGGAGCGTGACACCAACGGTCTGATTCAGATGGGCGGCGAAGGTGTGGATTGGGCATCACATTCGATGTTCACGAAAACACCCCACGTTTTTCAAAATCTCGGAGATGGTACGTACTTTCACTCCGGCATCCTCGCTATCCGCCAGGCGGTGGCAGCAAAGGCCAACATAACATACAAGATTCTCTATAACGACGCGGTGGCAATGACCGGCGGCCAGCCTGTCGACGGAAGCATCTCTGTGCCGCAGATTGCTCGCCAGGTGGAGGCTGAAGGTGTAAAGCTGCTAATGGTGATGAGCGATGAGCCGGAGAAGTATCAAGGACACGAGGACCAAATTCCGCGTGGCACCACCTTCCACCATCGCAGTGAGCTCGACGCTGTTCAGCGCAGATTGCGTGACACGCCGGGAGTCACCGTGTTGATTTACGACCAGACCTGTGCGGCCGAGAAGCGCCGCCGTCGCAAGAAGAAAGAGTTTCCGGACCCGGACAAGCGTCTGTTTATCAACGAAGCTGTGTGCGAAGGCTGCGGCGATTGCGGCGTGCAATCAAATTGCTTGTCAGTTGAGCCACTTGAAACCGAGCTGGGCCGCAAACGCAAAATCGACCAGTCCTCGTGCAACAAGGACTTCTCCTGCGTGACCGGCTTTTGCCCTAGCTTCGTGACGCTCGAGGGCGCAAAGCTAAAGAAAGCAGAAGGAGGTGCTTTCGACCCGGCGAAACTTGCGCACTCCGTCGACGGGCTGCCCATGCCGAAGCAAATGCTTGACAATGCTCCGTACGACATTCTGGTTACAGGGGTGGGCGGCACTGGTGTTGTCACGGTCGGCGCCCTTATCAGCATGGCTGCGCACCTTGAGGGTAAGAGCGCTTCCGTGCTCGACTTCATGGGCTTCGCCCAGAAGGGTGGCTCGGTACTCTCATTCGTCCGGTTTGCAGCGACGGACGCATTGCTGAACCAAGTTCGCATTGATACCCAGCAGGCGGATTTGCTGCTGGCATGCGACATGGTAGTGGGCGCAAGCGCAGACGCCCTGCAAACGGTACGTCGCGACCGAACCAAGGTTGTGGTCAATACGCACGCAATTCCCAATGCAAGCTTCGTACAGAATCCCGAAGCGGACCTGCATGCCGAAGCACTCGTCGAAAAGATGCGTCATGCGGCGGGCACGGATTCGAACGATGCGCTTCGCAGCTGCGACGCCCAAGCATTGGCGGGTCGCTTCCTCGGCGACACGATTGGCGCCAACATCCTTATGCTTGGCTTCGCCTGGCAGTTGGGGCTTGTTCCTGTATCGCACGCCGCGCTGATGCGCGCCATCGAATTAAACAATGTCGCGGTACCGATGAACAAGCTTGCGTTCGCCGTTGGCCGCATGGCTGCTGCAGACGAAGGCGCGTTGAACGGGCTAGCCGCAACGCCGCACGTCGCGCGCGTCGCGATGGCCGATATGAGTCTGACGGAACTCATTCGAGACCGAGAGTCACGTCTGCTGGCTTACGGCGGCGATAAGTATGTGCAACGCTATCGATCTCTCGTGAGTAAGGCTCTGTCGGCCAACAATGAAGATGTTGCACGCGGAATCGCCATAACGTTCTACAAGCTTCTCGCGATCAAAGACGAGTACGAAGTCGCGCGTCTGCATGCCGACCCAGCATTCCGCGCGGCACTTGCCGCACAGTTTGAAGGAATCGCCGGCGAAAGCTACAAAGTGAAATTCAACCTGGCTCCGCCCGCATTGTCGGGCGCTGAACACGGCGGAATACCGAAGAAGAAGGTTTTTGGTCAGTGGGTGTGGCCGGCGTTCGGTGCTCTTGCAAAATTTAGCTGGCTCCGCGGTGGCCCGTTAGACGTATTCGGAAAGACACTTGAACGTCGCATGGAGCGTCAACTCGCAGACGATTACGAGCTCACGATGAGCCGTGCACTCGAAAAGCTTAATCCGGCGAATGCCAAGGATGTCCAGGCACTCGCTACGCTTTTCGAACGTGTTCGCGGCTATGGTCACGTCAAAGTCGCCAACGTTGCGATGGTTAAGCGTAGAGAGCGGGACATTGCTGGCCGACTTGGTATCGAAGTTTCGACAGGAGCAGCAGTCCGTGAATCCATTGCCGGGATGAAAGGCGCAGCTGTCCTCAAGGGTATCCCGGTAGTGATCGCAAAGTAAAGTCGTGCTTGGGCGGCGCATTGCTGCCCTTGGCCCTCTTTTCAGATACTCAACCTAGTGGCGAGCGTCATTTACCGACGGTCGCCGTGATGTGACTTCAAGAGATTGACGAATGGCTGTTGAGCTTGTTGGCGATTACAAGACCATCGAGTGCCATGTTGATGAACGTGGCGTTGCGACTATCAACTTGAACGGGCGAGAGGTCTACAATGCGTTCGACGAGTTGATGATTGTCGAGTTGACGCGATGCGTAAGCCTTCTCTTCGCGGAGCAATGTCCGAGTTCTGGTACTGACTTTAACCGGCAAGACGTTCTGCGCTGGCGCTGACATCAACGGGATGCTCCGTGCCAGCGAAAACGGGCCGACGAACATCGCGCGGACGCCCGTCGCTTCGCTTCGATGATGAGCACCTTCCATAAATCCTCGAAGCCTATCGTTGGGCGAGTTCAAGGTGGTGCCTTTGTAGGTGGAGTCGGGCTAATTTGCGTGTGCGACGTAGTAGTCGCGAGCGAAGAAGCCAGCTTTGCCGTGACTGAAGCCAAGTGACATCGTCTTCCTGTCGGTGAGCTGGCCGAAGGTTCAAGGCGCGCTTGCCGGCCTGCCTGACGGGAATGGCCGCATCCTGATCGACACCAACAATCCGATGCAGCGTCCCCCGCTGCCTCCGATCGACGTGGGCGGCCGCGCGTCTACTTCGATTGTCGAGGAATGGACGCCAGGCGCCCGCGTGGTGAAGGCCTTCAATCACCACTACTTCGTCAACCTGGAAAAGTCCCCGGACACTGAAGGCGGTCGGCGGGTTCTCTTCTACGCCGGCAACGACGAGCCCGCAAAGCGAGAGGTCGCCCACTTAATCGACCAGCTCGGCTTCTTTGGAATAAATCTCGGCGGAGTCGAACATGGCAGCCGCCTTTTTCAGTCGCCGGGCGGCCCCTTGATCGCTCACGACCTCGTGAAATTTGGATGAGAGGCACGGCATGTCAGAGCTGATCGACATTCATTCACCCTTCATGCGCCTGGCATAAAGTGAATGACGCGATTCATGCGCGCGGCGGTCATGTTTTCTACCAGCTCGTGCACGCCGGCCGGATGTCCTACCCTGACAATACGCCGCATCACCGGTAAGGCGTGGCCCCGCCCAGCAATCGCGCCGGGCGAGCAGATCTATACGCTCGGCGGCATGAAAGACATTCCCGTTCCGCGCGCGCTGTCCATCGGGGAAATTCAGGCCACTGTCGGTGACCACGCTTACGCGGCGAGGCGCGCGATTGAGTCCGGCGCGGACGGTGTTGGAATTCATGGCATTGCCTACTTGATTCACCAGTTTCTCGCCGTCAGTGCCAACCAACGCACCGATCTTTATGGAGGGACGCTTGAAAATCTCGCCCGCTTCGGATTGAAGTTGCGGAAGCTGTCGTCGCTGCGATTGGCGCCGATCGAACGGACATCCGGCTGTCACCTGGGTTCACAGGCATGGGACTCAGCCATAGGTCCGAAGGGCCGGACCTTTTTAGCTATCTCGTCCGCGAACTGAACAAGTTCAACCTCGCCTATATCCACATTGTTCACTATGGCGAGGACGCCATCCTGCACGACTTCCGCAGGATCTGGGACCAGGCCATCATGCTCAACCGTTCGGGCCGAGCCCGCGAACGCATCGGAGAAGACATCGCATCAGGTCTCGCGGACCTTGAATCCTATGGTGCACGTGCAAACCCCGATTTTGTTCAGCGCGTCACATCCGGTGCTCCGTTCAACTCAGCAGACGCAGGCGTCTATTTCGGTACGAGTGCCCGCGGACCCGAAGTCGGCTACACCGACTTTCCCACGCTTATCCCTCTTCACGGTAATGCGAATACCCAACGATCCAATGACGCATGACGGATCCTGGATGAATGGCACGCGCGCGGCGGGAGGTGGGGAAGCGGCATCTTTCGAGAGAATGTCTGAAGTTCATGGGAACCGGTCAATGACCTCTCGTCGGTGTAAGTGACTGGTTGGGGTCGCTTTCTGCCGGCGCGCTGGACTGCACGACTGACGCCCGGAGCGCGCCACGGTCCATTTACAAAAGCTGCTTCTGATCCGCCTCCGGTTCTACCGCCTTCGGCTTGCGCGGCGGTAGAGGAAACGGCTCGGCGTGCATGGCTTCGACCGGGTAGAGTTGAAGAAACGAGCGGGCCTCCTCGACCGATTGGCACGATAGCCAATCGCCGTACCCCGTCGGCGGCACAATCACTACGGAGCGCTTCTCGTCGCCTGGCTTGTGAAAGCGCTTCATAAGTGGATGCTCGTCCGAATTGACGGTCAGCATCGTGAAGGCGAGCGACTGTGAGCCGTCGATCTCCTTCCACTGGCGCCATAGGCCCGCGATCGCGAGCGGAGTCCCGTCCGCCATGCCGATCTTCCAGCGCACCGCTTTGCCCGTCTCGTAGTTCGGCTCGAAAAACGTCAGGCATGGGATCAGGCAAAGCTGCAGGTTCTTCCACGCGCCGCTAAAACTGCGCTTCTGCTCGACACTTTCGGAACGTGCGTTCATCGTGTCGAACACTTTCACGCCCGGCGGGATGTGCCGGCGAGGAACGATGCCGAACGACGCGGGCACGGTCTCGAAACCGTCAAGGCTGCGACGAAAGACGGGCGCGAAATAGTCCTTGTAGATTTCCGGCTTGTAGTCGAAGTCCGGACGAGGGAACAGGCTGAACGTATCCCAACGCGCGTCGTTTGGGTTGGCTTCGTAGCTCGATGGAAAGAACGCCGCTGCGCTCTAGGAGCATCATAAGGCCGTAGCCTATCCGAACGGAGAGCCATCATGAATCCGACACCTGTGGGAATCGACATCGCCAAAAACGTCTTTCAGATGCACTACATTGACATGCATACCGGCGAGGTCGTTAACAAGTCCATCAAGCGCGCAGCGTTTCTCGCGCACTTTGCCAACAAGGAGCCGTGCTTTATCGGGATGGAGGCATGCGGTGGGTCCCAACACTGGGCCCGTGCGCTCACGTGCATGGGCCACCAAGTCCGCCTGATGGCGCCCAAGTTCGTGAAGGCTTTCAATATTGGAAACAAGAATGATGCGGCGGACGCCCGCGCGATATGGCTCGCACTTCAGCAGCCCGGGAAGTCCGTCGCGGTCAAGACGGAGGCACAGCAAGCGGTCCTCGCTTTGCATCGTCTGCGTCAGCAACTCGTCAAATTCCGCACAATGCGGACCAATTGCATCCGGGGCCTGCTGGGTGAATACGGGGAAGTGATGCCGCAGCGACGCGCTGCGTTCGATGCAGGCGTGCCGGTGGCCCTCGAGCGTCTCTCTGAGCGCGTACCGGCGGTGCTCATCGACACCTTCCGCGAGCAATGGGCAGAGGTGTCCAAACTCGACGAACAGATCGCGAGAATCGAAGGACGCATGCAACAATGGCTGAACCACGACGAGAGTGCGCAAGCTGTTGCCGCGATTCCCGGTGTCGGGCTTCTCACGGCTACCGCTGCCGTTGCAACAATAGGTGACGCTAAGGCTTTCAAGTCGGGACGCGAATTCGCGGCGTGGGTAGGCCTCGTGCCAAGGCACGTCGGCTCTGGCGGGAGGACCACCCTGCTGGGCATTAGCAAACGCGGCGACGTGTACCTCAGGACCTTGCTCGTCCATTGTGCGTGGTCACTGTATGTCCACGCCAAGACACGCAGCGCCTGGACAGAACAACTCGTCAGGAGGAGACCGCTCAATGTCGCCATTGTTGCAATGGCGAACAAACTAGCGAGGACGATCTGGGCGGTGCTTGCCCACGGAAAGCCCTATCGGCCAGACTTCGTCAGCATCAAACCAGCTTAAGAAGCTACGGGACACTCGCAACGACAGAGGGAGACGGCACTGATCGCCAAAGTAGAGACCCGAGATGACATCACAGGTTGGACCGTGACTCGCTAAACCTGCATGTGCACAAGCGCTTAAAACGCGATAGCTCGACGAGGGGCGAGTCAGCGGTTTTCATCGAGGCCCGCGGCTGTCTCATGTCGCAACAAGGCTGATGGCATGGACTCCCGCCCCCTTCGGGGTGCACACTTTCGGAGCCACCTTCCGGAGATTCGAGATGCCTACACTGACCATCGGTCTTGATATTGCGAAAAACGTGTTCCAGGTACACGGTGTCGATCGTAGCGGCACGCCGGTCATACAGCGGAAACTGCGCCGGGCTGAGGTACTAAAGTTCTTCTCGAAGCTGGAGCCGAGTCTGATAGGTATCGAGGCGTGTCACGGTTCCCATTACTGGGCCCGTGAATTGACCTTCCTTGGACACAAGGTACGCCTGCTGCCAACGCAGTACGTGACACCCTTCCGGGTCGGCGGAAAGAACGATGCTAATGATGCGGCAGCTATTTGCGCAGCTGTTTCCCGGCCCGGCATTCACCCGGTGCCCGTCAAGAGCGCCGAGCAGCAGTCGTTACAGTCTGTTCACCGCATGCGAGAGCGACTCATTCACGAACGAACGGCGAAGTCCAACCAGATCCGCAGCATGTTTGCCGAAGAGGGATTCATCTTCCCGGTAGGCATTCCCAAGTTGAGACAGGGTATCGTTGCGCTCGTCAACGATTGCGATGCCCGGATCACGCTCCTGCTGCGGCGGCTGGGATCGATGTACCTTGAACAGCTGGCGGCCCTGCAACAATGGCTCGATGAACTCGCTACCGAGATCGCCGAAATATTCAAACGCAATGAAGGTTGCATGCGACTTGCTACGGTTCCTGGCATTGGCCCGCTTGTAGCGACTGCCTTGTTCAGCAGTGTCGGAGATCCGTCGCAGTTCAAGAACGGGCGGCAGTTCGCGGCATGGTTGGGCTTGACGCCGACGCAACGATCAAGCGGCGGCAAGTCGAAGCTGGGTGGCATTACTAAACGTGGTGACACTTATCTCCGGACTCTGCTTGTACAAGGTGCGCGCGCAGTGATGCGTTTCGTGAATCGCCGCGACGACCGGCATAGTCGATGGATCAAAGCTGTGATGCAACGCCGTCACATGAGTGTCGCTGCGATCGCATTGGCGAACAAGACGGCGCGAATCGCCTGGGCAATATTGACGAGCAATGACAGCTTCAAGGTGGCGTAGCAGTCTTTAACATTTAAGGTACTTTCAGCCTCTTCGCGATTGCGCAAGAAGCGGCAAGCATGTCGAACCGGTCGGATCGGCGCTTGCAGACCCTGATATATCCGGCGGCTGCGGTACGAAGCCAGAAGGCCGATGAGGGGCAAGCGCGCAAACTTCCATGATGGCTCGTGCTGATAGCAAGCACATCAAAAGCCGAATGTACGGACGCAGTCGAGACCTTCAAAATGCAAACCGATCTTGCTCATAGGCGGGAGTCCATGTACGAATATACGTGTGCGATCCGCCTCGACGTCATTTTCGGAGCACCCCTACGTACCTGCCGGAAATTTTCCAACGATTGCCTCATCAATCGTGACGTACCATTGCGCGCTGCGGACAAATCCATCCTTGCACAGCCGAGCCTGAGAGATTGTCCCGTTTCCAAGAGCGGCATTGGCTGGCAGGCGCGCCGTCAAGCGAGATGCGCACGCGGTTTACCCTTGCGGCACGCGACCCTCGTGTGTTCCCTGGTACGCGAAGGCGCTCCCACTCTGCGTAGCGGGGGTACGCGCTTTCACCGATCGATCCCCGACTTCATTCCGATACTCGGAGATGTAAACGACGTCATCCTCCTGCCGATAGGCATCTGCGCCGTTGTGAAGTTGATCCCGCCGGACATCATGGCTGAACATCGCCACTACCGCGTTGCTTGCCGACTGCCGCCCCATGAGTCGACTAGCCGCCGTTCTCATCGCTTTGCTCTGGATCGCCTCGATCGGCCTGACGGCGTGGCTCCGCTACCGTTACTTCCGCGCTCCCTTTGAAGGGCTGGCGCGGGCAGCCATCCCCAAATTCGCCGCGCCCCGGATGCATCGTTGCCAGCATAAACACCTTGCTAATCCGCGGCGTTCATATAGGTGCACATGGCGACCCTCCTTGAGCCGCCATGATAGTCCAGCGAGCGGATTTGAGACCGACGGCTCTTTGACTCAAGGATTGCGGTGATGCGTCCGTTGGCGCTCGGAGCGAAGTCTATCTCCCGATCAAAAGCCGTACAAAAACACCCCTCTTTCTGCGGCCAAAAGGTCGAGAACCCGATATACAGTCTGTTCCATGCCGCCCAGCTGACAGATGCCCCATCCCGCTATAGACGGTTTTTGACGAATCGCAGATTCGTCGGGGGTGCGGACAACGCAAATTCAGTATATAAGGCGCACATGGACATGAATTCTTTGTGGCTATCTGCCCCGTCGGATGCCTATCGAATCTGGCAGGAAACGGAGGCCGTCGGGGCAGACCGGCGGCCTTTCTCTGCGCAATCGCGTGTGCAGCATGCCGCAATGTTCGACCGCTTTCTCCGCCATATTCACGAGCGGCACGCGTCGGTGGCCACCTTCGACGCCGCGCAGATCGAATCATTTTTCAACGAGATCGACAGTCGCACGACGCCCGGGACGTCGACGCGCTTGCGATACGCCAAGATGCTGAACCGGCTATGCCGCCATCTCGTCGACATCGGGCTGCGTGCCAGCAACCCGGCGTCTGAGGTAAGCGCGTTCGCTCGTTGGCCCGAGGACGAGCCGCTACCTCTTTACCTCGATCAGGCCGCAGACGAACGGCTACAGGCGTGGACTAGCCCGTCAGGGCTGGATGACTCTCGGCTACTTCGAAATCGCGCCATCGTCGCGCTGTTCCTGGGTGCGGGCATATCGGCGGCCGAGTTGCGCCAGGCGCATCGGTGCCACGTTGTCGTCGATGGCGCGAGGCCCAACGTCTATGTTCCGAAGCGCGGTACCCGCGACCAACGGCGGGTAACGCTACCGCTGTTTGCATTGCCCGCTCTGCGCCAATGGAAGGACGCCCAGCCGTCCGCGGACGACGCTCTGCTCTTTCCTGCACCGGGTCAAGGTGGCGTGATGAACGACGTGCTTCTCGGCGCCGTCGTGAAGGACGCGCTCGAGGGCATCGGCTTTGTTGCGCCCGACATGAGTCCGCGCATCCTGCGCAACACGTTTGCTCGCCGACAACTGCTGAGTGGGCGCAGCAACGAAGATACAAGCGGGATGCTGGGGCTTGTCAGCCAACGAACGGTTACGCGTCTGCGCGCCACGATCAACGAAGCGCGCTCAGCTTGACTTTGCGCGCAGCTCCGTAGGGTGGGTTACGCCGGTTTATCGAGATCGGCGTAACCCAACGATCGGAGTTCGCATGCCTTATCAGACGGAATTTGCCGACATCGCCTATCCGGACGAGTCCGGGCGGCCCTGCGTATTGACTTTTCGCATCGCCATTACCGCCCCGTCGGAACGGCTCGCAGTCGTTCACTTGCGGCGCGTCAATCCGGCTTATCAAAGCCCGATGAGTTCGTACATCGTTCGCGATCGAATTCTCAACCGGATACTGGACAGCCACTTGCGCGGAATGCCGCTCAAGACGGTCAGACTGGTGGTGGAGGATGGCGACAAGACTGCCATGTTTCCGATCGAGGTCGATTTCCAGGACTACATCGAGCGCCGAAACCCACACGAAGCAACGCCTGTCGCGACGGGGCGCGGCCTCTTCACACAGCGCGTGAAGATCCGGTCGGAATTCCTGCTCGCGGGGCTCACGCGCGTGCATACCAGCCATAGCAAACCGGTTGCAGTGCCAAAGGACATTGCGCGCGTTTTACGGTGATCGGATCGATCGCGCCGCGCAAAGGGACACGCTATTCATGCTCTTTTCCCGGCCCGCACACCGCGGATGCTGAGACACTGCTCGTTGCCGCTTGACTTTACGGATAATCAGATAGGCTGGTTAAACCATCCGCATTCGAAACATCATGAAAGAGATCAAGCCGACCGATGAGCAGCTCTTCACGCTTGATGCAGTCGCGTCCGGCGCAACGGTTAAAGTGAAAGCGTACGCGGGCGCAGGGAAAACGTCGCAGCTGCGCATGATTGCCGAGCGCTTTAGTTCAAAGCGCGGGCTCTATCTCTCGTTCAACAAGGACATTGCAACGGATGCGAGAAAGAAATTCCCGCGCAACGTCACCTGTAAAACGGTCCACTCTGCCGCTTACGGAGCAACGGAAAAAGCGCTGACAGCAAGGCTCAATCTACCGAAGGAGCCGCCTCACCATCTTGCGAGCAGGTATGGACTTGGCCCGGTTCGGGTCCCGACGATCATCGGCAAGAACATCGAGCTGTCCGCATTCCAGGTCGGGCGACTGGTGGCGGACGGTGCGGCGCGCTTCTGCCGATCGGCGCAGGACAAACCTGAGTTATGGCATATCTCTGTCGATGAAATGATCACTGAGGCGGCGGCCGAGGAACTGCGCTCAACGCTGCTGCCGTTCGTCGTACGCCACTGGGATGAAAGCACGGACCCAAACGGGAAGACTGCAATCACCCCCGACGTCTACCTCAAAACGTGGGAGCGTTCGCGCCCACAAATCGGTGCGGACTTCATCCTTCTCGACGAAGCGCAGGATAGCGACGGATTAATGCTTTCGGTTTTGCGTCGGCAGGAACAAGCCCAGATCATCTACGTCGGGGATCCGTATCAGCAGATTTACGAGTGGCGAGGCGCGGTTAATGCGATGGAACACATCAGGGCGCGCGAATGCACCCTGACTGAGTCTTTCCGCTTCGGGCACCACTTCGCCGCGCTCGCTTCGCGTGTACTGAATCTCCTGGGCGAACGAACCCCGCTCCGCGGCCAGTCGCATATCGAATCCGTTTTTTTCGAAGAGCCAGATCCGGACAGGACATTTGATGCCATCCTGTGCCGGAAAAACGTGACCGTGATCGGGAATCTCGCGAATGGGCTGCAGGCTGGGCACAAGGTAGCCGTCCGGGCGAACATCGAAGAGATCCTGGCCTTCGCAGACGGTGCTGACCGCTTGATGCGAGGCGAGCGTACGTTCAGCCCCGCGTCTCTGGCCCTGTTTGAAACGTGGCGTGACGTGCAGGAGCATGCCGCCAGCTACGCAGGCCGAGACCTCCTACCCATCGTTCAGATCATCGACCGTGAGGGGACTGCCTACTTGCGCGAAATGTTGTCACGCGCATCGCCAGAAGCCGAGGCCGAGTATGTCGTGTCGACCGTTCATCGCGCGAAAGGACTCGAATGGAACCGTGTAAAGGTCTGCGGTGACTTCCGTTTCAAGACGGACGATGACGGACGCACCACACTTACCGATGAAGAGAAGCGGCTGCTCTACGTTGGTTTGACGCGGGCACGAAACGAGATGGATGTTTCCGAGCTTCGAAACGATTTACTTAAAGTTTTCAAGGACGCTGCCGAAAGGTAGTCAGGCACCTTCAGCAACAAAAAAATTCAGCGAGAAAAAATCATGTTCGAGGAAACACCGCAACAAGTCCAAAGCGTCGCCGAACTTGAGGCTTTATTGAGACGCGTCGCCGCGGAAGTCAACAGTGAGAACGGCGCGCGGCCAAACACGATCGCGGCAACGGAAGAATATCTCAAGAAAGGCCGATGGATCGTTGAGCTTATTCAGAGAATTGAACGGGAGTATGTAAGGTTGACGGGGGGCAGTCCGGCCGCACGCAAACAGGCTAAAAGCCGTGTCTACGAGTTCGTACAACATACGACTGGGCTATCTCGTGACTCCGTCAACCTCTATGCACGTTGCTACGAGAAATTTGCTCAAATGCCGGAGGCATTGGACCTTAGAATTTCAGATATGCAGTTGCTGCTGCCGGACGAAGCTGACGCCGACCTCATCGGGTACATCGCCGAACGTAGGAGACATACACCGGATCTGCGTCGCGAAGAGGTCCGCGAACTCATCCGGCAGTACCGGCTGGCTCGAGCTTGAATAGGCCCGGTCTAATATCGGCCTCAGCGAGCGTCCTCTCGACCTACCCGTTTTCCGGTCTATCTCTAGCTTCTGTATCGACCATATCGGGATCGGGAACGGCGACATACCGGTGCGGCTCACCGCGAATAGCCGCACCGTTGTTACCTTCGCTGACCAGCGCACGGGCCAGGCTGCCCTCTGCAACGTCGTCGCGTATCAGGACGCGCTTGCCATCCGCCTCGATCGCCCAAATTTCAAACATGTCGTTTTCCGTTACCCGTGCGACGCCTTGCGCACCGCGAGTCGATAGTTGTTGTCGATCCACTGCCTCGCCCATTCGATTCCGCGTTCGTACGCCTGCGCCCGATAAACGCGGTTTCCGAGATCAGTGAAAATGAACCGCTCGTTATCACGAGAGACGACCACGCCCGAAACGAAGAGCCTCTGATTCGCCAGGATAGTAGGTGACGCCTCGATCTTCCAGCCCTCATACTCCGCGAACCGGTTCACGCGTTTCATGGGCACCTCCAATTGCATCACGTATAGTCTAGATTAAAGTCGAACCCCCGCCACGTCCTGTGATTCTTTTCTTTCTGCAGCGCCGGTCGAGTGGCGCGGTGCTGTGTCGGATTAACGGCAAAAGCGCGTGGTCTTTTAACGCCACCGAGCGAATGCCGTCGGAGCCAGAAAAAAGTAAAGCCCGCGGTTCCGAAGAACTCGCGGGCTGTAGGAAAAAGATCTGAGGCTGTCAGGCGGCAAAGGAAAGCCTAAACTGATCGCCGGCGGCAGGCGCGACGCGGCGAGTTGCAGACTCCATCCAACGGTCGACCTCCGCGATGCGGTGAGCGATCGTATTCGATACTCCGGCCTTCCGGGCCTTCACGCGCGCAGCGAAGTCGGCCGCCATTGAGTCTACGCTCGCTACCCAGTCGTACATCTTCACTCGCTCCAGCGCCTGTCCTTTCACCCCGAAGAGATGAAGGCGAGCGCCGGCCGGAAGATGCCCTTCGAGGCCTTCAAGAATCGCAAACAGACCATGACGCGGATCTGTAAGATGCCGACGACAGACAGAGCCGAGGCCGATCAACGCTGGCGGCGCAATCCACGGCATCCAGCGCTCCCACACCTGCATTATGAGGTCGATGCTACGGCGGTAATCGTCGACCGACCAGCCCTGCGCCACAGGTACGGGAATGCGAACCATGTTCTGCACTGCGTTCGCACCCAGCGTCTGGGCCAGTTGGTTCTGCCACTCATATACCACTCTCAGCATGCCTTCCAGCAGCGTCGCCGTCGCATTCACCCGATAGTCGATCGCCTGTTGATCGACGGCCAGCTCCGGCTCGCAGCAGAGGTCGGGCTGCGCGACCCATGCCGCTCCGGAAAATGACGCCAGTTCTACGAACTGTGCCATTGTCCACGGATAGACTCCCGCAATCCCCGGCTGCCGACCCTTCGACTGGAACAGTTTCATAGCGGTGAAGCCCGCGCTGTCCAACGCGAAATCGATCTCCGTCAGATCGGTGGCGCCAGGAATGCGGAAACGCCCCATCTTCGGGTTCCAGAAGGCCGATGCGGAAACCATTCCGGCAAAACCCTCATTAAAGGCGTGAAACGCCAGCTTGCCGCCGCTATGGGGAATCCCGGCGCGGATCAACAGGCCGTGATCGACGTGCGCATTGAGTTGCGACATCGGCACGCGGCCGCGTTCAGATTCAATTTGCATAGCAATGCTCCAAGATATACGCGGAGCAGCCCATGCGGGCCGCCCCGCATGGGTAGTAAAACGACCGCTTACGCGGCCAACGGAAAGAGATGCATCTGTTGCCCTTCCATCCCGCGCATCTGCGAATCGCTGATGGCGTTCTCAACGAGATGCCGGTCCAACTCGGCAGGCGTGAGATTCAGACGCTCAGCGAGGCGCGCGAAATACTGACCGCGCGTCGCCATGTCCTGATAGCGCTGTGACGCGCCGACAGGCAACGTCAACAACGTCTCGTTGAGCCAGAAGCGAGCGGATTCGATCGCCGCGTGACCTTGGACACGCGCGTACCACGTGTGGTCGAAGGAGCACGTCACAAATTCACATGCCCGAGAAGCATCGACGTCGAGTTGATCGCTCTCCTCGAAGTAGACGGTACGCTCGCCACCGGTAGTCTGGGCATAAACGGAAAGCCGCTCGGGATGCCTGTACGGGTTCCACTGCTCAGCCGCATAGTCGCGCAGTCCATCTGTGGGTGCTTCTGCATCGAAGCCGCCGACCTTGTACCAGCCATGCAACGGAATGGGGACTTTCGGGAACATCTCTACCTGCGGTACGCGGTAGCGCCGCCCCAAACGATGCACCTCAAACCAGACTGATACGGCGGGAAAGGCATGTGGCGCGTAATGATGCATCGACAGCATGAAGTCGATTGCCACAAGCTGCGCGGGCGTGATCATTTCAAACTGTATCTCGCACAGCTCGCGGTTTTCAGGCGTATCAGGAATACGGCCGCTCGCCAGATCCGCATCGTGCTGCTCGGCGCGTTCGACTTCGAGTGCGTCGAGCGTGAGCAGATAGCGCAACAGATGGATCCGCTCCTTGTACAACAGCACGTCAGGCTGCACCCGGACATAGCCGTTGTCGCTTAGAGAGCGTCCCACCAGCTCGCGCCGGCTGAGATCCCACTGCGTTGCAAGCAGATAGTTCCGGAAATCGTTCAGACCAGACATGTACGCGTACTCAGGCTCGCGGACCATTGATTCAAGCGAACGGTCGCGCTCGCCTGTCACACAGCAAAAAACGCAGCCAAATCGACTTCCACAAGCGGCACGTTGTCCGTCCTCCCCGAGTACGACGCCGCACATCCCATCGTTGGCCGCACGGTACAGATCCGAGAGGCGTTCGATGGTCCGTTGTGAGAACGCGCACGGGAAGGGCCGCTTCGCTTCGTCGGCGAAGAGTGTGAGCATCGTCCAGATGTCATCGGTAGACCACTCAAGTAGCGGCGAGACGGCGAGTGCGCCGCGGCCGTCACGAACGGCTGCGGTCGCGCTTTCGCCACGTTGACGCATTGCCGTACCGCGCGATGCGCTTTCGGCGAGCCGCAGGCCCAGTACCGTTACGATTTCGCGATCGCCACGCGTGGCCGCATCGCGTTCAAGTGCCGCCCGCAATCGCCCCTGTGGAATCAATTTCCAGTCCGAGGCACATGCACGGATGCGCTTGCCGTTTCGTACGCCGTTCTGCGGCGTACGAACCAGCGTTCCGCGACCGACGGTCGACACAACGAACTGCGCTGCGAGTGATGGCGTGGCAACATGGGTCGTGACTGATAGCGCCTGCCTGTCGGCAAAGTGATCAATCTCTTCGAGCATCGTTTCGATGTGGCGCGCGAGACTACTGTTCTCGATCGTAGTATCCGCGGTCGAGATGAAATGGCATGGCTGCGATTCCCCTGTCATTGCGATACGGCGCACCGCTTCAAGCATAAGAATGGTGGCACAGGTCGAGTCCTTGCCGCTGACGGTCCCGCAGAGCGGATGACCGGCACGGATGAGACCGATGAGTGCGGCAATCGCGGCTTCCATCTTGAGGATCATTTCATCAAACATGATTGCTCCGTATTTGATGGAGCGCGCCCCCGTACGGGAGCGGCTCCCGTAGGGGTAAGGATTTGAAAAGGTCAGTCTGCGAGCGCGGTGATTTCTTCGACCATCTGCCGGTAGGTGATGAGGCCTTCCTGGTGCTTTTGCATGACGCCCGCACGACGAACGCCGTGTGCCCACCGGACGGTCGATCCGATGCGATCGAGCGCGCCGGCATCGGGTACGCAATAGCCCATGCGAAGCATGTCTTCTACCGCCTCTTCCATGCCTTCGAAGCACAGGTGTCCAACAAATCCGTCCTGGTCGAACTGTTGAATTCGCCACGCCTTGATATCGGACGCATCCCGCAGCACGAATGCCCATGACTCGCGATCCTTCATGCGGCACTCGATACACTCGGGGTAGCCGTCATACGCGGACATGAGCCTCTGATAGACGATCTGCAAAGGGCGCACGACTTCCCGCAGATGACGGGCAAAGTCATCATCGATATCGCGTGTTGAATTGGCCCGGACGTGTTCCCATGCGCGGGAACGGTAGCGCCGGATCTGAGAAAGGTTATTCATGAAGGCTCCAATAAGATGGGAGCCCTCCCCTTTGGGAGAAAGCTCCCATGGGGACAAAAAAGAGAAAGGCCCGCACGAAGCGAGCCGGTCGATGCGCCAGTGGCGCAGGTTGTATCGACAGCGTAACGCCAACGACTGGTGAAGACACCGTTGAATGACGCTGTATTTGCGGTCTCTTTCACCAGGGCGAAGCAAAAAAACCCGTCGAAGCCTCCATTGGAGACTCACGACGGGCGCGACTGCAGGTTGTAGCCAAGCCACCTATGCAGGTTCGGCTAAAAGTATGTGCGACATCCATTCAGACGCCGATGGCAGACGGCCAACGAGGGCGACTAGCTCCGAGTCTTCGGTGTTACGGGCCTCAACGCTGGAGCCGTTCAGGATCGCCGCCTGCAGATAGAACAGGAATGCGACAGCGTCTGGTCCATGCTCTTCGGCAACCGAACCAAGCGATTCGACTTCGTCGAGCAGTTCGCGTACGAACTGCGACGACAGGCCGGCGCGACGCATGGTCACGATCGCATTGACCGCGACGTCTGCGCCGGCGCCAGGATTACCGTCCGGAATATCCGCATCGTCGATTGCCTTTGTATCAACCAGGCAACGCATCACGTCGTCGAAAAAATCACTGCAGGAATACGTCATCGATCTGCTCCAGAGAATAGTGTGAGCAAACCGCGCCAACCGGGCGGTTTGCCCCGTTGGGAACGTGAATAGAAATGAAGGTTTGCGGTGTCAGGCGGAGTGAGCAACCTGCTGGCCCAGGACGATTGTCCCGCCGCGACCAACGTTGCTGCGAATCAGACCGCGACGTGCTGCCTCACGAAACGCCGCATTCACCGTGTTAAGGTGGAAGCCAAGGTCGTCGGCAATCGCCCGCTGTGATGGCAGCCGGTCGCCGGGGCCGAAGATGCCGAGGCTAATCGCTTCTTCAATCTGGGCAGCGATCGCCAGATAGACACGCCCTCGCAGACGCGCGAAATCAGGACGCCAGCCCTGCTTCGGGTCCTTAAACATTGCTGTACCTCAAATGCCGGTCGAACGGCGACGGGTTTGCGCGTAAAGCTCGCGCGTCCACGCCATGGTTGCCCATTGCTGCAACGGACTGCTGTTCCCAGAGCAAACAGGCAAGCGCCAGTAACGCTCCCATCACAGCCGCAGTTGCAATCTGCTTTTTCATGATCGCCTCTAAGTTTAAGCGAGAAGCCCCGACGCTCTGTCGAGGCTCGGGGCTTTCGCGTCAGGAACAGGTTTTTGGACGCGCCGCCGGGAATACGAGCACGCGGCCATCCTTACAGAGAACGAAGTCGCCGGGCTCACCCTTCGGCTGCTGGACGACAATCGTAGGGACAGGCTTCGCCGTCTCGACCCGCGCCTGGGGTTGGGAGGAGCAGGCGCACAGCGACGAACTGCCTGCAGCAATGAGCAGCATCAACAGGTTATTCATGGGAAAGACCTCACAGGGGCGGCCGGTTATGCGGCGCGCGATTCCAGGGGGATGCTGGCGTGAAGCGTCACCCACTTGCCGTCGACGAGAACGTCACGCATGAGCGTGCCATTCAGGACGTAGGTGTGAGTGGTGCCAACACGCGGCGTTGAGGCACGGACCGACACCGTGATGGCTTCGATACGTGCGTACATGTCCTGCGTCGATTTCATTGCGTTCCTCGTTGAAAAAAAGCGAGGGAGCGCCCCTGTGGGGTGCGGTCCCCACAGGGTTGAAAAATGCATCGTTCAGGCTGCGGCCAGGGCGGCAACATCGATCACGGCATCGGCTTCTGCGACAAGATCGGGCGTTTGCGAGATGAAGAACTCGCGCTCGTACCCGCCCTGCCGCAACACTTCCCGCTTCATCCGCATGAACTGCAGCTTGCGCTGCGGATCGAGCGGACCATCGGACTCGTCACTGAACAGGGACTGATACGGCTGACCTGCGTTGCTAGCCAGGTAAAGTGCGATACCTCGCGTCAGGCACTCGTTGATCCAGACCTTCTGGCCACCCGACATCACCGTGACTGCCTTGGTGCTGTCGTGATCGGCGTCGTGTACGAGGATTTCAAAACCCTCGCGCAGTTCGCCACTGGCCAGTGCGCGTTGAGTCTGGATCTCGACCGTAAAGCGCATGCCGTAGCATGCGAGCAGCAGGTCGTTCACCATCTTCGTCAGCGCAGGTCCAGCATCGTCGATCGTCAGCGCAATCACGCCCTCGTTGCCGAGGCCCTTGGCAAGCAGCTTCCAGAGAGCGATCTCATCCGAAATGCGCTGGGCACGAGATTGCGTCGCGTCGAAGCCTGCAAGGTCGGTTGCGATGGTCTGCCGCTCAACCTCACGTGTAGCCTGGGAACGGATCAGGGATTCGATCCTGGCTTCGGCCGCGGTGATGGCTTCACGGCATTGCGACAGTTGCCGGTCAATATCAGCGATGGCGCCGGTCACATCGTCGACGCCGAGGCGTGCGACTTCCGTGTCAAGTTCCTTCGCTTCGTTCGCCAACTGCGATTGCTGCGCCTCCCGGCGTGCACGCAACGTTGCTTCCTCAGAGTCGAGCGCGGCCAGTTCTGCTGTGGCCTTGCTCAGTCCTTCGGTCGCGGCATCGAGCAGCGGCTTGCGCGCAGCCAGATCGACCGCCTTCTGCAGATCGCGGCGCGCAGTCGCAATCTGATCAGTGACCGATTTAAGCTCCGCACGTTTGCCCACAAGTTGCTGGACCTCGGGCGTGAGCTTTTCGACAGACTCGCGTTTCGCGCGGAACTCGGTACGAAGGTTCGTGAGCGAAATGCGTTGCTCGTGCACTTTCGTATCGGCCTCGCGCGCCTGCGCAAGCAGCGGGCAAGTGTTGTGCATCTCGTGGCCGGCACAGGGGACGGTTCCGATCACACTCGCCTGCTGCTCAAGGGCTTTCAGAAGCGTTGCCCGTGACGACCCTTCCGACTCCAGCCCTTTCAACCGGGACGAAGCCGACGTCAGTTCAAGCTGCTTTGCTTCGAGCACATCAATAACCGCCTGAATCGGCGCAATACGGGCTTCTTCCGCAGCGATGCGTGCCTGTGCGGCGTCGCGCGCGGCGGCGGCTCCCAGAATCGCGTCTCGCTGCGCGATCACAGCGTTGTGCTCCGTGACCGCAGCGCGCAACGAAGTGCGCCGCTGACCAAAACGGCGATCGTCAGCGGTCGCGTCAGTAGCGAGCGTTTGCAGCGCCGTGGCGATTTGACTGCGCCGCGTTGCCAGTTCGCGTAACCGGGCCTGTGCGCTCGCATTCGTCTGTTTGGCCACAAGCAATGCGCGCTGGTCGGTCAGGGCGACAACCTTGGCGTTCAGCGCTTCGCGGCTCTCGCGAGTTGACGCGACTGACTGACCATCGGAAGCGATTGCCTGATCGAGCTGTGCAAGCCGGTCACGTTTCGCGCCGAGCGCAACAAGTTGCTGTTGCGTCGCGTCCAGCGTGCGGCCAAGCACCTTCGCGACCTCGCTGGCTTGCGCCGACAGCGTACGAAGGTCGTCGATATGCAGGAGTTCAGCCAGCAGCGCCTTGATCTCGCTCGCTCCATAGGAGGCAAGCGGACGTCGGTTCTGCGCCGAAAAAACGCTGGTAAAAAACGACTCCAGCGATCCGCACACCGATTCCACACACAGATCGTAGGTTTCAGCCTTGCCGTCAGAGACAGTGCCGCCGCCCGTCTGCATGGGTTGCCATTTGCCGTCCGCGTCGCGCCAGGCGAGAAAATACTCGGCCTTGCCAGTCTTGCCCGGCTTCCGGAACGCGAACGACGACCGGTAACGAACCCCGCCGTGCTCCCATTCGAACTCCTTGAGCGCCTGCGCACCGTAGAGGTGATCCCAATAAGAGAAGCCATCCACGGACAGCTTCGTCGCGCGTGAGGGCATGATCCGGTACGGATGGAGGTTGTCCATGATGGTGGACTTCCCCGCCCCGTTCGGGCCCGTGAGCGCAATCAGACCGGTCGGCACCGATTCGAGATCGAGCGTGACGCTGTCGCGTTTCATGCCGTCTCGCACACCGATGAATCCGGCGAGCGTCAGCGTCAGTGGGCGCATGGCTGCACCTCCGGCGCGTCAAACAGATAGTCGGAAGGCAGCCACGGCGCGTCGTCGTCGCTGGAGAACATCCTGCCAACGACGGGGTCGGGCATTGCGGCACGCTTCGTCGCTTCCGCCTTTGCAGCTTCAGCCGCTTCAGCCGCCGCAGCAGCCTCGACAGCCCGCTTTTCAAGCGAGCCATCAACGGCCTCTTCGACGGTCTTGCAGACGCCAGCGTATTCGGAACTGGTGCGCCGGATCAGGCCGTCCCAGTTGTCCACGCCGGTCAGCGCGAGCAGCTCGCGCGGCCCCCACTGGCTCGCATATCCCGTCTCGAACGACCAGAGCAGGTTTTGCATCTGGATGTCAGGGACGACGGCCAGATCGGACTGGTCCACGTTGACGGCCGCAGCGAGGATGAGAAATCGCCCGGACTGGGCAATCACCGCACCGCGATGCTCGCCAAACGGCGTGTGAAAAATGCCAGCGCTGAATCCGGCGTGGGCCGTGAGGACCTTGCCGATATCGCGTGGCGCGCGCTTTGCGCTGAAATGCCGGACCCATTGGGCGCCAGCAGGATAAAGACCAAACATGATGACACTCCACAGAAGATGGGGCGGAGTGCATCCCGGAAGGGATGAATCCCCGCCAGGGTTAAAGACAAAAGATGGATGCAGCGAACTGCGATCGATGCGTCAAAGACGCGGGTGAACCTTGTTTCGGTAGCGCACGTCGCAGCGAGCTACCGGAACACGGCTGTGTTCCGCGCGAGAGTGCCGTAATGGCCACTCCCGCTATGGCGGCTAAGCCGCAAACAGATCATCGTTGAGCCAGTCGAGCGTCGATGCTGCGGTAGCCGACTTCGCAGGTTGAGGCTCGGCGGCAGGTGCAGCGTCTTCCAGCGCCGGTGTTGATGCCGCCGGATGCGGCAGCACGACGGCGAGAGACGGCGACTGCGCCAGCGAGTCAATACGTTCCAGCACACCGGCGGCGATCGCTTCCGCGTCGCCCGAAGCGAGCAGCTGCAATCGCTCCTGCAGCGGGTCGGCTTCGACATTGGCCAGATCACACCAGCGAGCAAGCTTGCCTTCGACCGTCGATTCCAGACTGATGCCCTGGGCACGGCTGCGCACGACAGGCAAGATCCGGGCTTCCACCTTGAGATCGGCCGCGCCCGCGAACAGCGCCTTGATCGCTTCGCGGTCAACAGCCTGACGATGCTCCTCGTCGATCTGCCAGCGCACCCGCACGAACTTGTCAGCGGCGTCCGACGCGATCTCTTCCAGCCGCGCCATGTCGGGCGGACCGTCGAAGTCGAGGCAGATCATCTGGCGTGACGGCGTGGGAACGAGCGTTGCCGTCGCGCTGCCCGGCTCAACATTCCAGGCGAGATAACCCTTATCGCCTTCCTCGCCGTAATGGAACCGCCCGATCGATCCGGGGTACGCGACGAGCCTGCTATCGCGCTCCCACTGCTGCTCCTTGTGGATATGACCCAGCATGAATCCATCGCATTCAGCTTCAAACAGCGCCGTCAGCGAGAACTCATGATCGAAGCCAGCCATCACAACACCGTGCTCGGTCGTGCAGCCGTTGACCGTGCCATGCGATACGCCCACCGTCCGGATACCCGCAGCGCGAAGCTGTCTGTTCACCCGGCCTGCCGCCGCCAGAAATGCAGCAAGCACATCGCCCAGTCCCGTACCCGCCTCGAGCGCGCCAACGCTCGCGGCAAGCTGGCCCTTGTTGACCGTGGGAAGGCAGGTGAACACGACTTCGGGGTTCAGGTCGATGAACCGGTGCAGCTCGTCATCGGAGAACACGGGCCCTTTGGACGCCCAGAAGCGACCATCGATCAGCGCGACCTGAGAAACGCGGTCCGCTACGAAGATCTGATGCGTACCGCCCATGAGCGCGAAGTTGTCGAGCGTGCCCGGCGGCTCGTGCGAAAACGTGCCCTGAAGCATGAGCACAGGCATTGCATTGGCCAGCCGGTGAACCTGTGTCGCCAGCGCATTCAGCGACGGCGCGTGTGCGTCAAGACGGTGGTCAGTCGAGTCGCCCGAGATCACGCCGACCTCGGCGCCTCGCTCGATCGCATCGCTGACAGCGAAGCTGAAGCAACGATCCGATTCGATCAGGTTATCGGGCGCGTAATGCAGATCAGAGAAATGTGCGAGTTGCAATTTCGCCTCCAGAAATAAAAATGGCCGCCCGAGGGCAGCCTGGATGGAATTGACGTCCTGACGGACGCGTAGAAATTGTTACGACGTTGTGAGCGTGTCCCTCACTTTCATGAGCGCGATGCCCAGGAGGTTTAAGCCACGCCACGACGATTCGTTGACTATGTGCGGACTGCTTACGCCAAGGCCCACGCCCCAGATGCGATCGTACGGACTGGCCTCAATTAGCACTGTGGGTGCCGTTGCGAGCAGCGCAGCGCGCAAATCTGCGTTTTGCGAAAACTTCTCGCGGCAGCCGACATAGACGATCGATTCGCGGCGAGCGACCCAGGTAGCCTCGGTGAAGCCAGCGACCTCGCGCCCGAGACGCTTCTGCGTCCTCGGGTCTGAAGCCGCAAGAATCTCCGCAGCAGCCGACTCGTCACCGAAAAGCTTTGCTTTGGCATACATCATGAACTGCTCGACGCATGAGAAAGTGACGCCCCTGTATGTGAAACGACACGGATGCCAATTGCTCAAAACATCGTCCGCGCCGAAAAACGCGGTGTAATGCCCGATCCTTCGCATTGGGCGATCTCCGACAACGTGAAAGAGAGTGGCCGTTGTTGACGGCGTGGATTTCGATGCGCGGGATGCGCTGTCGAAACGATTTGAGCAAACGCAGGCTTGCTGAAATGGTCTCGATGATGAGTAGAAGAAAACCAGCCCCGAAGGGCTGGCACTGCATTAGAGGATTACGAAAGTCAGTCCAGAAACGTCGGCTGCCTGGCCGCGTCGATCTCACGATCGAGCGCGGCGGGGTCAGTCAACGCCTTGACCAGTCTTTCGTTCATGCGATCGACGTCAGCCACTCGCTCAGCCCAGCCGCGCCCTAACATTGTGTGCGCGTATATCCGGAAATCCTGCTTCCGGTCATCCGCGCTCAGGCCCAACCGCTGAAGCAGGTCAGACATGCGCTCACGCTTGTCGGCCAGCGACTCGGGCGCTTCGCCTTCGCTGCTGCCGTGAACCGATAGAACGTGCTGCAGGAGCGGACCGCTAGCAGGCGCCGTATCCGCCGGATGCCCGGACTCGTGTCGCGACGGCGACTCTGCCGGTTGCGTCAAGGCAACCGCCGGCGATGCGCCACCAGCTTTTGAGACCTCGTCGGATTGCGCTACCAGCTCGCCCGACTGCTCTACGATGTTGGCGATCGGAACCACGTTGCCGCTGGCTTCGATCAAGGCAACCGCCTGATTTGCGGCGTCGAGCGCCGGGACAGCGTCCTCGGCTGCGTCGAGCAGCGCACCGATATCGATATCCGCATCGAGTACAGTAAGCATCTGCGGCGTGCGTACTGCCTCGCCGTGCTCGTTGATCCGCGTGATATCAAACTCCCGCTTCGTGATCCAGAATCGCGTACCCGTTAGCTTGCCTCGCGCAAGCTGTACGGTCTGCATCGCCGAGTACGCCTTCTGCAGCACATAGATCGAGTTGGTCGGCAGTTCGATGAGCCCAAGACCCCTGATGTCTGGCACGGCAAAGATGAAACTCGCCGACAGATTGCATTGACGCGCCTGATACTGCGGACACTGTTCAGGGTCGCAGATGCCATCGTGAATCGCCTCATCCTGACGGCGGATCACGGTGCGGCCGCCGAAGTGCCGAACGGCACGCTGCGCACGCTGATCGCGGGCGACCTTCGCATACGTCATGCAGTACCGGATGCCGTCACGCTCATACTGTGACCAGAACTTCCGGCCATTCGTACCGTAGACGGTCATCTGATTCGGCAGATTCTGCATCCAGTCGTTGAACGCAAACAGCACCGGGAAGCGATACAGCTTGAGCCCATCGCCGCGATCTTCGCCGTAGAGCTTCAGGATCTCGTCGGCTACATCGGGATTGGTGAAGTCCGACCGGCGACAGGTGAAATACGGCGTGTTCCTCGGCGCGAGCGCATTTTTCAGGTTGCATTTCGTTTCGAGCGCCATCGCGATCGCATCGAACGACTCACCTGCCGAGACCATGCTGTCGTAAAGCTCAACTGCACGAGGATTGCCGCGTGCTCTCGAAGTGAGAACCTTGATGCCCGGGCGGATGTGCCCAATCACCGGCGGACGCAAGGCCCGCTCTTCAACGACGCTGCGAACAGGGCCGTTGACCAGATTGACTACTGCGTTCATGAGAGTTTCCTCGCGAGAAAGAAAATGGCCGTTGTCCGCAACTCGCCGGCTGACTGCTCCAGTTCGTGTGCTGCCGCCTCTCCGCGGCGTTCGGCTACATGGGAAAGAAAGACGCGGCGCTCCGGTTCGCTATATTTCGCGACCTGGGCAACCTCGCAACGCTGTCGCCATGCGGGCGACTTGGTATCGGCATTGGCGCGCTCTTCGGCGATCGTGCGGCTGATCGCTTCGGCTATGCGCTGGTCAAGACGGTCAGGAAGCAATGAAGACCTCCAACGGGACAGAAACAACGGACGAAAAAAAACGCGTCCCTCGATGTGAGGAACGCGTTTCGGGATTCAATGGAAATGACCCGAGCGCCACAACCCTTCCGGGGTCGTGGCGCTCAGGGAGCCGCAGGGCTCATATACGAGGGCGTAAGTCGCCCTCGCGCAGCATGGTCACGCTGCGCAACAACCCATTTTCGGAAAATTCATTCCGCCGCAGGATCACGGTTCAGTCCACTTCGATCGTTCTACCCAGACGGGCTCTGGAGAGAGAACACCCGATGTCCGGGTCCGAACGATGTCACGGCGCAAATGAATGCGGCCGGTGACGAGTTTTATGACTGAATGAATGGGGAGCGCTGGCGAGGCGCTCATCAGAAGAATATTCCACACCAGTTGCCGTCTGGTCGGAGCATGCACGAGGCACGGCTTGTACAAAAGATGGACTCCGGGCTAGCCGGGTCATGTCGATGCGTCGGAGACGCGAGAAGTAGAGTCAGTATTGCGCAAAATTCAGCTTGCAAAGCCCCGAAAGATCGCGAAAACAGCGCAGCTTTTGGCCGTATATCGTCTGATGTGCTCGCGCAAAATGGCCGGTGAGAGAGACCACCCGAAGAATTCACATGGCTGCAGTTCTTGAACAGACGCCGGAGCCGGACCCGCGCCCCGACATAGCACCAGATCAACGAGCGCCGGGCACGCTCCCGCAACCTTCGCAGTCCCCCGTCGCGGTAGCGGCGAGTAGTGGCCTGAAACCGATTGAACGCCTCACCAGCGATTCACGCGTCGCGCGTATCAATCCGGAGTCAGATGCCAAAACGGTTCTGCGTTACTCGTCCCTGTTTGCGCGGAACTACATTCGCTCCGACTACAACTTCTGCGCTGCGAAGATCGCCGTCGCGCGCGGTGGGAAGGTGCGCGCGCTCGAGGCGGCACTGCGCGATACCTCCGAGTGGCTACGAAAGACCGAGCAGTGGCTACTGCGCCATAACGTGCGGCCGATCGAACTGCCGCACGATCTGATCGAGCTGACGATCACGCGCCCGCTCGCCGGATTGCTCGTCCGGTGCCTCACGCAATACGACCGGGTGTATGTCCGCGCAACTGAGCGCGTCGCGCAAGGCAAGATCACCGGCGAGGACCGCGCGCGCATCCTCAACAACGCTGAGCGCAGGCTCAAACAGATCGTGCAGATCTGCATGCCGGATAACGATCAGTACGACGTCGTCGGCGAGCGACGCGAGCAATAGCGCTCCGCGATTCTTTGCAGACCATGGCAGCATCCGGCGCGAACTTGACTTCGCAGCGGGGTGGCTACGCTCGAACTCTGTCACAGGAGAGAAATGATGGACCTAAGGGAAATTCAGGCACTGCACGCGCAGTACACCGCCCAGCCGGTGATCATCGACATTGCCAGCCATACGGCGGCCATGCCCGCGCTACCGGCCCCCGATGCCGGACCGGGCGCGCGCGCTCGCGCCCAAGCCCTTGCTGGCGGGCTGCGCAAGGCGGGCAAGCCTGCACTCATCGCGCTTGCCATCGCCGCCCTGGCGGCCGGCGGTGGTATGAGCGTCGCGCGTATCTGGCGCGCGATACATGAGACAGCGGTTACTCCATCCGCCACTGTCACCAGCGCTGCCAGGCCGGCACCCGGTTCGGTCCCGGCAAGCGGGCCGCAAGGCGAGATGCCGATCGACGTCAATCCTGCACGACCACTGACGTCGAGCGATTTCGACACGCACAGGCCGGTCGCTCAAACTGCGCTCGCCAATGTCGATGCGCGTTCGCTCGCGGCAGCCAATTCCAATCCGGCGGTCGCACAGACCGTGTCGACTGCTCGCCCCGCCTCCGAGAACGTGGCTGCTGCGGCGTCCCCCATTCGAGCGCCGCGACAGTCGCCGCCGGTTGCACCGATGAGTGCCGTTGCAACGCCCTCGCCGGCCGCTCCAACGACGACAGCGGCTACGGCAGAACCGCAGACGCGAACCCAGGCAGCGCAGCCCTCCGCTGGCGCCTCGCCGACAACACAGGTCATGTCAGCTGCGACCACGACGCCGGAAGCACCCAAGCCCGAACAACGCCCGGCATTGCGCCCGCTGCATCGGGTTACCCATCACGCGACCGGCGTCACGAATAGCGAGTCGTAGCCTGAATCGGCCGCGCCCGCTCAACCGAAAGCACAGTCCGCCAGGTCTGGCGACGTACAGCTCTTTTAATGAGGCATTCGATGAAGCCGCAAGCGCTTAATGTAACGCTCCTGTCCGCAGGTCTTTCGATCCACGGCGACGTCTTTCTCGATCACGGGATCAGCAGCTTTGCCATCGTGGACGGCAACATTGTGTCGAACGCTGGCCTCCTGCATATCGGTCAGGGCGGCATGGTCAAAGGACAGGTGGAAGGCGAGCACGTACGCGTGGACGGCACGGTCGAGGGCGACGTGCACGCGCGGGGAGTTCTGGAAATCAACGGCCGGGTCAACGGGAACGTCTACTACTACGGGACAATCCGTCTCGGGCCGCGTGCGTCGCTCGAGGGCCAGGTTAAACGCAAGAGCGACCTGACCATCGAGAACGCCGGCAGCAACGTTCAGCAACTATCACGCACAGCTGCGACAACCTGATCCGTCGAAACGGCCGCGGTTCTTATCGATATCATTGCGCTCCTCCCGATGTTGTCGGGCATTTGGACGAGTCGTAAGTTACGACTCCGACCGTCGTTGCCTTGGCAAGAAACGCCTGTCGCGCGGCCATTCGCGCATCGGTGTTGAAGGTTCTGGCGTAGACGGCATGGGTCGCTGCCGCGTCCTCTGCTATCAGATCCAGCGGGACGGCTTTTGCCGCGCACCACGCCAGTTGTGCGGATTCGAGAACGACAGAGCTCGTGTCTACCATTGATAGCGTCGATGCGGTGATGCTTCTCTGGTAACTTCGTGCGGATGCTTCCGCTGAGGCCCGCACAGCCGGGTCAGAGGAGAACCTGTCATCGATCAGTTGCTGGACATCGTCGCGATATCCACGGTGTGCTGAGTCAACGCCCTCGACAGCGGTCGCGTTCCCGGCAGCAGTATAGGTGCCAGCACCCGTTGTGCCGCCGCCAGAGGTGGACACCGCGCCCTGTGAATGGTTGCACTTGTGCAGCCGAATTTCATTTCTTTTCCTTTGCAAATAGCGGTGTGAAACGCACGTAGTGTCTGATCGGTTAAAGAGAATGGGGCGCCCTCGGGCGCCCCATTCTTTTCCGTTGCTGGCGGATCACGGCCACTGCGCTGCATCACTACGAAAATAGAGCGCCTGGTAGCCCGGCATATACACAAGTTGCTCTCGCCGATCGACCGTCAGGCCTCGGGCCTCCAGCCACAACGCCAACCATTCGAGCACCCGCTCAAGCGCGTGTTCGTTCGTTTGCGCCGCAAGCCGCAGCGTGTGATGTGTGGCGAGCCTGTTGAACGCAGCCGAGTTGCCGAGCCGCTGGAACGGAGAGGACTGGTAGTATCGCTTCCACGTGAGCGCGAAGAGTTCCGCCATTTCATTCGCTTTGACGAGCGGCGCAATCTCGTGCTCCGGGCCAGCGACCGATCGCGCCTGCTGTTCCGCGCTGCGCTCGTCCAGCCGGGTTCCGAAGCCCCGCATCACATGCCGGTTAGCGTCATGCCACGACGCCAGCATATCGTGTGGAATCCATGCGCGCGTGCGCAACGCCTCGTCCAGCCACGCCCGGCACTCGGCGTTCTCGGTAAGGCAGAAGCCGGCGGCCGCGAGTGGTGCCCAGTCATCCCGTCCGATGGCAAGGTGCGAGCCCTCACCGTCCTCGTGCCACGCGCATAGCGCATCCGCACTCGCTCTCGACATCTCGAACCCTTCCGCGTGCAGGCGATGCAAGGGCTCACGCAAAGGGAGCGCCTCGCTATGCGGCACAAGGCTTAACGTGGAGATCGGCACATAGCCCAATCTGCGTAACACGCGGTCTAGCATGATCACTCCGAGGAAACGAACCAGCAGTTACTGGATAGACGATTCGATGAGGAACCGGGAGACGGGATTCTTTTTGATGGTCGCGATGGTCAGGCCGTCGCGCGCACGGGTCATCGCAACATAGAAAAGGCGGCGCTCCTCAGACTCGGTGCTCTTTTCGTCCGGCACGACGCCCTCTTCCGCCCGCGAGATCCACACGTGATCCCATTCCAGCCCTTTCGAACTGTGCATCGTTGTCAAGACGAGTGCGCCATCGGTTGGCTTGTTGTTGTCGCGACGGAGGTATTCGATCCGCTCGGCGAAGGTGCCAGAAAGCCGCGATATCACGTCGTAGGTGCCCTGGATCGCTCGGATGGACTGGTCCTTCTTTGCGTACGTCATCATCAGCTCATGAACGCCGTCGAGCACGAGCGAGTAGAAACTCCGTTCGCACATCGCCTGCCATTCGGAAAGGCGCTTCATGAAGCTTCGATAGACCGTCGCGGTGTGTTCGGGCAGACCAAGCGCGACAAGATCCTTCTTGAGACGTTGAACAAGCTCTGGCCCCATGTCACGGTGCAGCACGGCAAGAAGTGGTGTGCTCACGCCCATGTAGCCGAAAACCGCATCCAGCCCGTTCTGCTTGCGCCCTTCCGCGATGCCGAGCAGGTTGCACATGAGTGCGCCCTCCGGGCGATTGAGCACGGAACTGCCGGACGCACGGAAATATGGGACGCCGTGCGAGCGGCAGACGGCCTCGATCGGGTCCAGAATCCGGTTCGTGCGCGCGAGGATTGCACACGACTTGCCCGCTTTAAGTAGCGGGTGCAACGTCTCGACGGCCGCAACCGCGTCCGCATATTCGTCGTCAGACCGCTTTGTTGCAACGGAGCCGCCCGGCCCGCGTTCCGCATGCAGAAGCTTCGCGATCCGGTCAGTGTTGTTGCGGATCACACGGTCCGCCGCTGAGAGAATCTCGCCGTGGCAGCGATAGTTGCTACCGAGCACCACCTTCTGCGCGTTAAAGGTCGACGCGAACTCCTCCATGCCGCGGTAACCAAGTGCCGCACGGAAGCCATAGATGCTCTGGTCGTCATCGCCAACCACAGTCACCCTTGCATTGGCCTTTGCGTGCAGCTCAACCCACCGGTATTGCAGCGGGTCCGTGTCCTGGAATTCATCAACGAGCAGATCGGTGAAGCGGTACGGTGCAATGTCGCCTGCTTCCATGCCCGCGACGGCGAGGCGTAGCATGTCCTGAAAATCGATCTTGCCATTGCGCTCAAGCGCGGCCTGATAGGCGGCGTAGATCTGCGCGTCTTCGGTGCCCGCCTGTACCCGGCCGAAATTGGTCTTGATCCGCTCGATGGTGGGTACGACCTCTTCGGGCTTCCAGGCGAGGCCCAGCTCCGCGATGACACGCGCAATGAGCCCCATACGGTCGCCGTCCGTCGCGATGTCGCGCTTACCCAGTTGCTTGAACGCGAGGGAGTGAAACGTCCCCGCGATGAGCCGCTTTCTGGCGCCGTCACCAGCGAGCGCCAGGATGCGGTCGCGCAACTCGACTGCCGCGTCCTTGCTGAAGGTGACAGCGCCGACGAGCGCGGCAGGGTCGGCCAGCAAAAGGGCTGCCTTGGCCGCGATAGTCTTGGTCTTGCCAGCGCCGGGGCACGCGATCGCGACACAGTGTTGGCGCAGTTCCGCGACCTCACGCTGCTGCGGATTGAGCCCGTCGAGCATGGTGGCAGTCCCGTTATCGGCCGCGCACGGTGGTCATCAGGCGCAGGTGAGTCATGTAGCCGCGCACGCCGATCGGATGGAACTTGCGCAGGAAGCGGGTCGTTTCCTCGTCGACGTCCGACTGGTCGCGCACGCCGTTCCAGACGAGGAAATCGAAATGATCCATCACCTTGTCGAACTTCATCAGCAACGACAGCAGGCGCATCGAGAACCGGGAGTAGGCTTCGACACCGATCTCCAGCGACGGCTTGGTGACGCTCGGCGCAAACACAATATCGCCCTGTTCCTTCAGGCGGGCTTCGGTCTTTTCGCGGAACCCCTGGGCGACGCTCAACTGCTCGTCGACATAGGCTTCCAGGTCACCGACCTGTTTTTCGAAAAACGCCGTGACGACGCCCTGATCCTCTGCGCCAAACGTCGAGCGGCCGAAGCGCTGCAGGTTGATGCTCATCCGGTTCAGGTACGGCCACCATTGTTCAAACAGCGGCTTCAGACGCGTGTGGTTCAGGCGCACCGCGGCCTGTACGACGGCTGCGCCTGACAACTGCCGGTCCATCAGCTCGCGTCCAATCTCGCGACGACGCTTGATGATGGCTGCACGTTCAGCCGGTGACAGGTCGCGGAACATCTTTCGCGTACGCGCGACCTGCTCACGCTTCTCATCTGCTTCCGTCTCGCTGATCATCCCTTCTTTCTGAAGGGTGGTCGCGGCGTCCTCCATCTGCTGCAGTTCGAGTTCGATCTCGCCGCCATCAGCGCCATCGGTCGTTGCCGGGCCGTTGTCGCCGGTCGCGAGGGCCGCAGCGCCCGAGGCATGCTCTGGCGCGCCGGTCGTGATGGGATGTGCAGCCGCGGGATGACTGGCAGCGTCGAGGTTCGTCTCTTCCGTGATGGTGGTCATAGTGGATTCAGTCCTGTGGAAAGTGCGCCCAAACGCGCGTGATACGACCTTATTGTCACGACGCTGCAGACGGCTAAACGTCCAAAACATGGTCGATTTCCATTCGCTTTTGGGGAGAGTGCGGCGAAGACGCAGGCGCTCGCCGTTGACGCGCGGAGCGAGGCCGCAGGGACGGCCGTCCGCTACACGCTGAGGTGGCGTTGCGGTGGGTCGCGTTTTCGGTGGTTGGCGCTGGGATGCGCATCGCGCACGGCGATAGCGCGTACAGGCAAGTGAGCCGAGCCGGCTAAGGTGCTTAACCCGGAAAGCTACATGGTTTGCAGCAGCTTTCCGGGAAAAGTGTTACTGGAACGAGGAGGCTGCCTTCCACAGCAGCGCTCCGAGCACTGCGGCGACTGCGATCCAGTATTGCGCAAGCACCGGGAACGGCGCCGCGAGAACGGCAAACGTCATGCCAAAAACGAGGAGGATGCCATGCCCGGCGAGGTGGAAGGAAAGCGGACTGGCGAAGCCGGCTGCTGACGCCTTGATCTTGCGGCGCACTGAACCGTCAACGAACGCCGCCGCGCAGAAGATGAATGTCCCGATCACCCACAACTTCATGACGCTCGCGCGATAGATCACGCGATATATTTCAAGCCAGAAATTGTGGACCCATCCGTGCGCAAACTCCGTCAGGCCGCCTTCACTGATTTCGCCCGAGCCGGACGCGTCGAGGGTTGCGCGGATGATCCCGGAATCAACGAACCAGCGGCGGAACCGATCGTTGGTCAGGGTCACGACGTCGTCGGCACGCTCGACGCCCACCACGCTCTGTACTGACTCCGCCTCTTCTGACGGCACGGAGAACAGCGACCGGTCCGGGATCGCGGGCATGACAAAGAGCGACAGCAACGGCACAAGGAAGAACCACCACTTGACGTGGGAGGCGAAGCGGCTACCGGCCATAGGCTTGCACCCCCCATTCGATCAGTGCCGGTACCAACCGCGACAGCATGTACAACGGAAACAGGATGAGCCCGAACATGCCGGCGTAGAAGTGGACCGGACGTCGTGAGACGAAAAGGGCCATTCCGTATGCCCGTGCGCCGGCGCCGCGTGAGAACTCGGCGGGGCGCGACTCATCCAGCGTGTCCTGCGAGTTCGCCGTCGTCAGCGCGCGGCGGGCGACGTCCAGATCAACCCTCGACAGCTTCGCAATCAGAATAGGTGTGAGCGACATCGTAGTCCTCGAAGTAAAGCCGGAAGTTCTCGCCCGTCAGCGCGCGTGCTGCCAGCTGGAAAGCCGCCGAACGCTGCGTGATGACTTCCGGGCAGCGCTCCTCGACCATCTCTGTGCCGCGCGCTTCGTGCCGCGCCTCGAATTCCGTGACGGGTTCGAGCATCGGCGGCCAGACGTGGTAACGCTCGCCGTCGCGCGACACGTAGCGCTTCGCGTAGAGCAGGTTCGCGTGGCAGAAAAGCCCCTGCATGAACGCGATGTGTGGATTACCCGTCTTGCGTGTGCGCTTGTACGCTGCGATCGCGGTGTCGAGCATCTCCTTGATGAGCGGCTCCGACTCACCCATGAACTTCTCCCCGATGAAATCGGCCACGCGTGCGCAAGCGAGCTCCAGTTCCGGCGCCAGCGTGAAGACAGGGATCAGGCGGGACGACAGCTTGTGTTCGCGAATGATTTTTTTGAATACGGCAGACATGCGTAGGTTTTCAGCCTTGAAGGATTGGAATGCGGCCCTGGTACACGGCAGCGCCCGAGATGCGCATGAAATACTGCAAATTGGGCAGGCTGTGAATCAGGCGGGTTGGAATCAGCGGGGCTTTCTCCAGTTGAAGTGAACGCGACACACCACCGGTAAATTCACCGAGGTGCGCTTCCGTCCCGGTACTGGTACTGACAGTGATCGTTATGTTGCGAATCGCCGTCTCTCCGACCTTGTCGGAGAACCACTGTGCCGTATCAGTGTCTTCGAGTCTAAGGATGATCTGGTTGTTCAGGTTCCCCAAAACCTGCAGCATTTTTGCGGCGTTTCCGAGTTTCGCTTCGAGGTCGGCACGCGTCTGGAACGCGACAAACGCCTTGAAGCCTGCCCCGCGTCCCTTGTTGAGGATCTGGATCACCTGTTCGTTGATGGCTTCGGCCACCTCGTCAATGATCAGGACCACGTCGGGCGGCGTCTCGTAAAAGTTGTAGATCGAGCCGCAGACGGCCGACACGTCAGCCAGCAGCATTGACGCGATCGCCTTTGCCACGATGCTGTTCGAGAGCGAATCAAGACCGATATGCAGGATCGCTTTCTGGCGGATCACCTTCTCGATAGTCCACACCTCGCGCTCGTCCTCGAAGTCGTCGACCTTCGGCGCGAGCATCAGGCCAGTCTCACCCGTCGCCAGCATCTGGAGCAACGGGAGCGCCGACGCGATGATCCGCATGTAGTGCTCGCGATCGTGCGTGTGCGTGGCAATCAGGCCGTCGATCGCTTCATGGCCCTGCTCCTGGGACGCAAACCGGGCGTTGTACAAACCAATCATCCCGTCAACGGGCGACACGGCGTTATTGCGCTGTCCCTGGCGAGTCGTCTCCGTCGCGACTTCCGTTTCCCAGGTGGTCAGCCCTTTCTCCGCGAAAAACCGCCGCAGCGCCTTTTCGAGCAGCGGTGCGATACCGCCCTGGGCATATTTCAGGATCGAGCGAAGATTTGGCTTGTCGCCGATGTACAGCTCACCGTTCACCGAGCGGCTGATGAACAGGTAGGCGAAGTCACGAAAGGGGCCCTCTTCCATCAACTGCGCGATCCGGCTGGGAATTTCGGACGGCTGCGACCAGCTGTCGAGTGGCTCCAGCCGGACGGACTCGGAGGGCTTGGCCTGGTTGAAGTAAAGGAATTTACGGCCGGTGCGAGCGGCTTCCTTTTCCGCCCGCAACTTCCAGTCCTTGTCGTTCTTCGGATCGACGTTGATCAGCACATCACCCAGGTGGATGACCTGCGTCGAGATGACCTCATAGGTGCGGGTCTTGCCGGAACCTGTCGTGCCGCCAACGGCAGTGTGGCCGCCCATCGACTTGTAGTGGAACGGCACCAGCCCTTTCTTTGGCTCCAGACCATGTATCCACGAAGCCCCTTGCGGCATGCGATCGCGGATACTGTCCTTCGGCGCGAAGAGACCTTCGATCGCGTCTTCTATCTTGCGCCCCGTCTTCGTCTTGTTCAGCCACTTAGGCAACCCGGGGATATCCGTGGTCGGCATGCGCAGGATGTCGTGGGCGATCTGGCAGTGCTTCTGCGTCCATTCGAACCCGATGCCAAGGTACATCGAGTTGGCCTCCTCCTTCATGCGCTTCTGGATCTGTAGCAGTTTAGGGATCTGGAGTGTCGTCAGCCACTTCGTTGAAATGGCCATGCGGAACTTCAGCGCACGCCAGATCTGGAGTAACCGCATCGCGAGAAACGCGAGCGCGACGAGTGCAAAAATCCACGCGAAGGGCATTCCCGACAGCGGCAGCATGACGAGCGCCGCGAGCCAGAACACGGCCGCGCGGAACTCGTAGATCGGCCTGAAATGATTGATGTAAGGGGTGATCATGCGGGTCTGTCGAGAATGAGTTGGCCAGCACGCGGCGTGAGCGTGATCTGGGTCGCTTCATCGGCGACCATCAGGCTGCGCTTGCGCATATGCTCGACGAGGGTGCTGCTGCTGACGCCGTATCCGCCGACAAGGCGCTTCGGAAGCACGAGACCCTTGTCGTTCCATTGCACCGCTGCTTTTCCTGCTGCGACGTCCTCGCGCAGCGCCTGAAACAGCTCGCGCACAAGATTCGGCACACCCTTGAGCACTTCATCGAAGCCCGCTGGCGGCGCCGGATCGCGACGGGCGCCGGTGGACTGCGCCGGAGCCTTCATGGCGCTCGGGTCGACGGCTGCAGGCGCGGGTGTGGC
The DNA here is from genome assembly GCA_001319865.1 of Burkholderia sp. E7m39. Taxonomy (GTDB): domain Bacteria; phylum Pseudomonadota; class Gammaproteobacteria; order Burkholderiales; family Burkholderiaceae; genus Paraburkholderia; species Paraburkholderia bengalensis. Next base: position 98,974 of record BBSL01000309.1, read on the forward strand.
CGCGGTGACCTGCGTCGCGGGCGGGATGCCCACCGCCTCGTGTAGCGTCTGCGGCGACGGCTTCCCATCTCCCGCTGCGGCCGCCGACGGTTGCGACTGCGCCATTGATGAGGTGTCAACGGGCGGGGTTGTGGGCTGCGGCATTGACGCGCTTTCCGGCGTTGAAGCGGCGTCGTCGGGCGGGTCAGCATGCGCGGCTGCGGGCGGCGCCGCGGGTGCCGGCTGGTGCGCGGCGGGCGCTGGCGTAATCACGGGCTCCAGCTCGGCCGCTACATGGACGGCTGACGGCACGTCGAACTGCACAGGCGCGAATACGGCGCGTTGCGCCTTGCGGTCGAATTCGTCGGCGGTGCTCACCCCCTGGCGGACGACCTTATGCAGCACCGACTCGGCCCCGAGCGGCTGCATGTTCGGATTGATCGCGCCGAAAAGGTCCGACAGCACCTCGCCGTCCAGTCCGGACAGCAGCTCCGAACCAACGAGAATCTGCGCCAGCATCCCCGTGCGCATGCGCTCGACGGCCAACGGTTGCTCGCGGCGTGAGACACGGTACTCGGAACCTGCCAGCCATGCGGCCGCCGCACCGTGCACCGAAGGATTCCACGCCTGCTGGTCCCTGTCGCGCTCGATCACGAAATGCCGGTACGGTTCGTCAAGCCGGGAACAGACGGCGGCCAGAAACACCGCGTAGTTGTATTGCGGCTCGACGCGGCGGCGCTTCTCCGACGGCAGGCTGGTACCGAATTTCTGTCCGCCGGCGAGCCGCATCGCGTAGAAGGCGGTTTCGACTGTGCAACGGAATGCGCCGCCAGGCTCGCGATACAGGTCTGGCCGAAGCGGCAACGACGAAAACCAGCCAGCACACGAACGCAGGACACTCAACCATCTGCGCTCGAAATCGGCCTTGCTCACTTCGTTCGCACACTGGGCAATCAGGTCGACGCGTCGCTCGTGCTGTGCGATCAGCGCATCGATCGTCAAAGGGGCGTGTAGCGTCATGCCAGCCCCGCCGTCGCGGTCTTCGCGACCTTGCCGATGATTGCGCCGCTGGCATTCGCGCCACCGCCGAACATACCTGCAATCTTGGGGATCTCGAACGAGACGAGGAATACGAAGAAGGCCAGATCGAATACCTGGGCGGCCGCACCTGACGTAGTCAGACCGAGTTTTGCGGCGTCCTGGACCGCGTTCACCATGTTGTGTGTCACGAGGCGCATCAGGATCGCGGCAACGACGATATACATACCCGCGCTGACCATGTAGTCGAGCCACGTCTTGAAATAGCCGCGCGTGAAAGAAGAAAAGCCGAGCGCGAAGGCAATCTGCCCCATCACCACCCCCGCCGCGAACTGTAATTGCCCGATGTTGATGAAGAACACGAAGATGATTGCCGTGATCGAAAGCAACGCCCAGGCGAAAAACAGCGGGACCGTCGCAATAACCACGTCCGGAATCATTGTCAGCTTGAAGCCGATACCTGACCACGCCTGCACGGCGGAGTCGTAGACCTGCCCAGCCGCATTGCCCATGATGCTGAGCGCACTGGTCATATCGGCGCCCCCGATGTCATTGGCCAGCGAGACGAACCACTTATAGAAGTTCGGCGCCCAGCTTGCGAAACCGACGTAGATCGAGGCGAAGATGCCGAGAATGCCGAGTTCTTCCAGCAGCGCCACCCACGCCATCACCGGGTCTTTTGTTGCAGCGAAGCGCACGGCCGCGAGAACGATCGTAATCACCGCCAGGCCGCTCGCGAACTTGTCCGATTCCTTCTGGATGCTCTGGGAGGCCTCGACCGCAGTATTCATGATCGATGAAAACATGGCCGTGATCTTGTCGATCGCACGGGCGTTGCCCGCCGCAGTTTCGCCAGCACTCACGTAGGGATTGGCAGTCGTCCCACTTGCTGACGCGGGCGCCGACGCGTCGTCAGCGAACGCCGGCGCCGCGCTAAAAGCAAAAAGCATCAGCAAGCAGGCAATGAACAGGTGTTTAATGTCTCGCAGCAACATGTCGCCTTCCCAGTCCCCTAGTATCCGTACGCCGCGCGTTCCGCGGCCTGCTGATCGAGGAAGGCCTTTGCATTCGCTGACCGTGCCTTGTCTTCTGCGTTATCCGCCGACTGCTGCTGAGCATCTTTCTGAGTCTTGGTCGCCATCATCTGAAGCATGTCGCTCATCTGGCTCGATACCACGTCGAGATAGTGCGTCGTGAGTTCCGCCGTAGCCTGCGCGGTTGGTGTCAACGACATTTGCGACTGCAGTTCCTGTCGCCGTTTCGAAAGCGCCTGGATGTGCTGGACGACGTTGTTGCCCGTCTGCATCAACTGGGTCGCCTGGTTGTCGCGCTGGGCGTACAGCGTACCCATGTCTTCAAACCATTGAGCGTTCGACTTGCCCGAGCGGGAGACCATCGTCTGCACGTGCGACAGCCACTGGTTGCCATTCTGAAGATCGCCATACAGGCTGGTCGCGTTATCGGCAAGTTGCTTGTATTTTGAGATGTCGCCGGTGATCTGGTCGTACTGCGCCTTCATCGCGGCGGGGTCCAGGTTCGTCGCCTGGAGAAGCTGGTTCGCCATCATCTGGTACTGGTACGCGATATTGCTGTCCTGATACACCTCAGTCTTGACGGCCTTGAGGGCCGTGATCGTGGTCTGTATCAGGTTTGCGGGATCGATGACCGGTAACGTCGCGTACGCAGCGTGCGACACACACAACGTCAGGCCAGCCGTCAGGGCAAGGTGCGCAAGAATCTTCTTCATCGTTGGTTCCTCAGTCGAGAGTCATCATTTCGGCGAGGTAGCCCTCGCGCCAGTTCGCCGCCCCGGACGTGACGTGCCTGTCGAGCACGGCCTGAGCGCGGCCATCCGAGCGCAACACGGCGAGCGTCTCCTTGGGGAAGCTCGCCTGCAGCATGCGTGTCTGGTCCGGCGTTACCCACAGGTAGTCGCGATTCGGCGCAGCTTCGACGATCATCTGGATCTGGTCGAGCGTGAGACCGAACTTGTCGCGATACAGATGCAGGTTGTTCTTCGCATCCGGATTGGGCAAGTAGATGATGTTCGGGATGTTTTCCTTGAGCACCTCGAAGTCGGCGATGCGCGCGACCTGCGCGAGCGACTGCGTGGCCATCATCAGCGTGGCGTTCAGCTTGCGGATCGTTACCGCCCAGACCTCCAGGCGCTTGTAGAAGCGCTCGTTCTGGAAGAAAAAGCCCGCCTCTTCCACCTCGATGACCGTGTAGCGCTTGCCATCCAGCCATTGCGCGATCCGGTAGAACGCGTAATCCATGAACAGCGCGGCGGCGACCGGGAAGTTGTTGAACAGATCGCCCATTTCGATGGAAAGGTCATCGGACAGCGTAAACGCATCCTCAACGTGATCGAAGAACCGGCCGTTCTTTTCGCCGTTCGTCCAGACAGCAAGCCGTTCACGAAGCTCGATGGATAGCATCGTGGTCAGGTAGGACAGCGTCCAGAATTCAGCGCCGTAGCCGTCGCCGAGCGTGCTGACTGCCTCGAAAATCTCCCGCTCCTGGGTCTTGTCGCAGCGGAAGGTATCGTCCTCAATGGCCATCTGCACCCATTCGGCGACGTAGGAATAGTGCCGCTTGTCGCACAGAAGCGATAACGGATTGACGGACGTCGCAGCTTCAAAGCGTCCCGTCGCGTCAATGAACCGTCCACCGGCAAGCACGGTCGGTATGCGCGTTGAACGGTCCTTGTCGAAGCGCACGCGGCGGGCGCCGTGGCGGCCCGTCTGCGACATGAGGAAGTTGAGCATGATCGACTTGCCCATGCCGATCGGACCCAGCACGAGCAGGTGCGAGGCACCGCCCGGTCGGTGGAGATTCACACGCTGCAACGTCTTGTGGCGCGTGGGCAGCATCGTCAGCGGTCCCGTCTTCTGGCCCGATTGCTGTGTCAGCCACGCGTTGACCGCGCTGCCTTCCGCCACACTACGCACGGGTGCAATATCGGATACTGCGGGCGTCTCAACGAACTGCAGCCGCTTCTGCTTGTCCCAGCGGCCCGGCAGCGTGGTGTTCCAGGCTGCCGCGAGGTTGTCCTTTTCAAGCACCACACCGAATCCCGCATTGCCAATCTTGCCAACCACTTCGCGCGTCGCGTCGTCGCATTCCTCGACGGTATCGCCGTAGACGATCACCGAGATGTTGGCGAACCCATACTGCTGACCTTCCGCCGTGATCTTCGCGAGCGCGTCCTCTGCCTCTTCCGCGAGCATCATCCGGCCTTTATCGTTCTTCTGCTCTTCCTTGGAGAAGAAGGCCTTGATGATTGCCATCGGATTGAACGCGGCGATCTTGTAGAAGCTGCGGATCTTGTCGATGTACTGCTTCGCTTTGTTTGTGTCCAGGAAGCGGAACATCACGCAGATATCGAGCTCTGCATCGACTTCGGACAGCACGTCAAGCGCCGCCTCCTGGAAACCCATCCATTCCTTGACGGCCACGATCTTTGCGAAGCGCGTGCCATGCGCCGATTCAAACATCAGGTGCTCGGCGCCATAGAGGACGGTGCTTTCGGTCAGATGCGTGTCCAGCATCGTGACGGGATAACGTACACGGCGCGGCGGCACGGACGGGTTGGCCGTCTGGTGCAGATACGACAACATGTTCTGCAGTTCAAGCCGCTTCGCCTTGAGACGGGTTACACCGCCCTTGAACGCATCAAGAATTGACTCAAAGCGCTTGATGTCCGACGTCATGCGCTCAAGGTCGAAAACAAAGGCGCTTCGGGCGAAGAACGTGTCTTTTGCTGTCTCAACGAGGGCGGGTAACATCGACTTCCCGCCCACCGTCATGTGATACGCAACTTTCTCGAACACCTTGTTGATGCCGGTTTCTGGCGTGTAGGCGAGCGACAGCGAATGCGCGTTGCGGAAATACTTCCCGCTGCTCACATGATTGCGGTTGATCCGGTCCACGTACGCGTCGATGTCCGACGCGAAAGCCCCGTCGATGGCGCCCTGCACGCGTCGATGGGAAAGCCGCCACCACGCCGTAATCCGGTGGTCGAAGTTCTTGCACGCGTTGTCAAGGTTGTCACGCACCGACGAGATGTCGTCAGCGTTGGGCGAGTCGGCATCCACGCCTTCGAAGGTGTAGCACGTGAGCAGCGACCCGTCCTTGTCGAGAACAAGCTCGGGCGTGACCATCGTCGCCCACGGCGCGATCTCCTGTACCGGTCGGCGGACAAATCGTTTCAGCATGGCAGGTCCTGATCAAAGCCATAGGGCCGTTTGAACCGCGCGGAAAATTTCGTCGACGGCAGCGGCTCGTGCATGTCTGGATAGTGGTTGTAGACGAGCATGACGTCCCGCCACCATGGGTCCCGGTTACTCTTCCAGCGCAAAACCCAGTGGATCACTATCCCCACCGGGAGAAACGCGAAGGTCATGCTCGAGTAGCAGAGCAGCAGCGTGAGGGTGCCGTTCGCAATCGCGAGGCCACGGTCCGCACCGCCCATCTGGCGCGGCAGCGACAGGCCGCGGCTGACTTTCGTCGGCTTACGCACAGGTGTACGTGACGCCGAGGTGGTTCTTCACGATGTTGACAGCGCACGCAGCAAGGCCCAGGCCGACGAACACGGATGAGATCAACTTGCCGATTGTGCTTTCCGAACTGGCGATCGCAACTGCGCCAACGATGATCAGCACGACACCAATGCCGTACAGCCAGGGGCCGCTGATATAGGCCTGGATGAGGCAGATGACGTCCGTTGCCGAACCGAGGTCGCTCAGGCTCACGGCCGATGCCAGCGGCGGAAAGAATGCCAGGCACGCGGCGATGATGGTTGAGCTGATTTCCCGACGGCTGAGAAACCGACGGTATGCAACGTTTCCGACGGCACGCAGTCGCGACTGGACAGACTTGAGGCACTTCTTCATTGAACAGCTCCTGTTAGCTTAAAAAACGCGGTTGAGGACATAGTCCCCATCCTTGAACCCCTTGATCTCGACGATCTCGGAAACGTGGCGCAGTCCGCCGTCCTTCCTTCGCTTCATGTGGACGACATAGTTGAAGCAGTCGGCAATTGACTTGCGCATGTCTGTGAGTTCCATCCGGCCGCCCGATGGGATACCCAGCATCGCGAGACTTTCCAGACGGCTTAGCCCGATGCGCGCATTGTTTGCGTGGATTGAACCGAGCCCTCCATCGTGGCCGGTGCTCAGTGCTTGAATGAAGTCATAGGCCTCCGCGCCGCGCACCTCACCGACAACGATGCGGTCAGGACGGAAGCGAAGACACAACGCGACGAGCTCCCGTGTGGTGACGCCCTTGTCGGCGTTCGACAGGAAGCGCACGAGATTCGGCACGCGCATTTTGAGTTCCATCGTGTCCTCGATGGTGATCACGCGTTCGTCTTCTGGAATCTGCTGTGCAAGAGCGTTGAGGAACGTTGTCTTCCCGCTTGATGTCCCGCCCGCGACGAGGATGTTTTTTCGCTGCCGGACAAGTTCCGACAACGCGGCCATCAAGGCTTCATTCTCGATACCCGGGAAGAACAGCTCATCGTTGGTCTGTTCCTCTTTTGCATTCATCCGCGAGAACGCGCCCATCTGCACATAATCGGTAAAGGACAGTTGTCGATCGCTGTGCTTACGGATCGACAGGGCATGTCCATCGATTGCCGTTGGACGCATGACAGCGGCGATGCGAAGTCCTTTGTGACCGGCGTTGATAATGCCTTGTGAGGTACCCGCTCTCGCGGACTTCTCGACCGATGCAGCGAGCGAAAATATCGCGCCATTGAGCGTGGCCTGATTCAGGGTGAGATTGAGGCGATGCATCTGCCCGCGTCGCTCAATCCAGACATTGTCGAAGTTGTTCACCATGATTTCGGCGACGTCATGCGCTTCGAAGTATTCGCGCAGCGGGCTAACCGACGCGAAGAACATCTGCACCGCACTCTCTTCGAGCGGGCGCACCTTGAGCAGGGGATTTTCGGTAGCTTCGGACATGCTGCTATTTTTCAGGCTGCAGTGACCTGTAGCAGACCGAAAGACCGATCAAATCAATGAGCTTTTGCAGATTCGTTGCGCGCGGTGCTGCCTGAACATGTCATGCAGCGCGGCGATGCCGTAATCAGTCAGCCGAGCCGGCTCAGGTCACTAACCCGAAATGGTGCTGTAAAACGTATAGCTTTCCGGGTAACGCTGCGCTCCGGTGTGTGGTGTAGGATTCGCCCCACGACGCTTTCTTGAATACATTGACACGATGGCCCGAACGATTCCGTTTGCACGAACCGCGGCAGCGGCGCGTGCGCGTCGAAACAAGACCCTCCTGCTACCGATGCCGCGCGCCGAAGTCGACCGGCTCTGTCTGCAGGTTCATATCGCGCTGGACGCCATGCGGCGGGGCATGGGCAATGCCGGAGCGGCGCAGACCCTTTGCCAGGCAATGATCCTCACCGGGTTACTGGCAGAGGCGGGCTACGGTGAGGCCACCTTCGAACAGATGCGAGACGCCGAGAACGTCATCTCAGCGGCCTTCGATCGCGGCAGGGACTCTGGGGTGTGGTCGCTGGACGAGGACGGCTTCCGGCAGTTCGCTACGATCGTCTCAACCTACGACAGGCAGTTGCGTCGGGCGCCGCTCGCGGCTGTAGCCGATGCGAGCGACCGCCTTGAGCGCTTTCGCGCCGGTGAGTCACTCGACCAGATGGCGCGCAAGCGCGCCTAGATGTCAACGTCACGGGGATGCGCGGTGGCGACGCGGTCGCCGGCCTTTTGCAGCGCGCTTCGCAGAGATTCGCCGGTCCGGGCCAAGCTCGCTCCTGAGCCAGTCGACGGCGGCTGTCGGGTGGCCCTCCAGATATTCAACGCAGGATTCAACGGCATGGGTGTCCGCGAGCTGTTGCCCGATTTCGACGGGCACACCGCCGCACACGATGAGCACGCCCCTGCCCGCGACGACGAGCTTGAGCGGTCTTCCAGAATGCACGAGGCCCAGACGAAACTGCGGCTCGTCCGCCGCGTTGGCCGAAGACACCACATCGACCGACGAGTCCGGGTCCGACATGCTTTGCCACAGGGAATGCATCTCGGTCGCGTCGCTCTCGAGCAGTTCCGATGCGCGGTCAAAGCCCTCGCTGACTTTCTCGACGGTACGATGCCGCGGATCAATGAGATAGGACAAGAACATCCGCCGTCCCCGAAACCCGTTCATTACAGCCTAGCAAGCGCCTCGCCGCGCAAAAAGTCACGGCAATCGCCTGTTTGCCAGAGCAACGGAATGACCTGAATCCGCGTTCCCGGGGCACCGTTATACTCCGCAGCACGACAACTACGAGAATACTCGTCCATGAAGGGAAAAATCGCCGACGGCGAAGCGCGTGACCGGCTCATCATCTGGATTCGCCGGCGTATGGAAGAGTTTGGCATTACGCCGCAAGCGCTCGCCGACTCAATCCAGCACGATCTCGATCACCCCCCGCTCTACCGCGATGCGCGAGGCAACGAATGGAACGGCCTTGGCGACACGCCGCAATGGTTGCGCGCCGCTCGGAACGCGGGCGTCGATCCGGGCTTTTTTCGCATAACTGCGCCCGCTGAACCGCCGAGTGAGGACGGCAAAAAGATCGATCCACGGCAGCTCGATCTCTTTGCATGACGCGATGGCGCAAGCTTTTGGGCGCGCGTAGAGCCAAAAGCCTGGCATCAATGCGCCCTCACGGGTTCAAGGTACAGTGGCCGCAATATGGACTGTCCCTTGCATATTATCTCAATACATAAAAATATTCGGGCTGATGCTGGCTCGGCATGCGCATTTTGTTGCAATTTATACAATAGGAACCTGAGCCGGCTCAGGTCCCTTTTGGCCAACCGGAGCAGTTTCGCTCAGGCGGTAACGTGCGCAAGCGCTTGAAATCATTAACTATTCTCTGCCGACGTGCGCCCGGCGGCGTCGATACGGCCTTGTGCAACGCGTGCAATCGATCTTCAGCCCCTCCGAATAAAAAAACCCCGGCGCGCGGCCGGGGTTTTGTTAAGGGAATGAACAACATCGTTCGCTAACAGATCACTTCGACCATCTCGCCGAATGGCGCCTTCTTCGCCCGCTTGAGCGGCGTCGTCGACGCCCACAGGACCGGATAGTCGGGCGGGTCGTCTGGGAAACGACCGTCCATGTCGGTGAGATAGACCAAGAACGCAGGACGGATGCCCTCTTTCGCAAGCCGTTCGAATGGCTCAACGAATGAGGTTCCACCGCCACCGCGCACAGGCAACAGATCGACCGCGTCGCCGCGCTCGAAGACCTGCATCTGCGTCACGCGCGTATTGCAATCCATCACGATCAGCCGGCGCGGCTGCACACCGGCGTTCACTGCAATGATTTCCGCGGCAAACTGCGCCTGAGTCTCATCCCACACCGAACCGCTGGAGTCGCGCACAAACACGGCATCGCCAACTGCCGGTTCGTTCAGCGACGGCAGATACAGGCCCATGTGCAGATACCGGCGATTCGGCATCGCGAAGGTGTAGTCAGTCGGCGACGATTCCTGCGCAAAACGATGCAGGATCGGACGCCAGTCGACAACGGGTTCAACAGCATCCGTCACCATCGCTTGCAGTGCACCGGGCAGCGAGCCGCGCATCTTTGCCGCTTTCGCGGCCTGCAGCACGGCCACCTTCCAGTCAGCCTCTTTCAACGCCTTGTCATCGCCGGTGTACTGGCGAACCTCGCCACAGGAGGGAGCAGTTTCGGGAGCCGAGCCAGGGTCGGGATTGGCGGACGGTGTGTTCGCGCCGTTCGCGGTTGAGGACTGCGGCGGGCTGTTGCCCCCGGATGCACTGTCAGGCTGCTTCGGCTGTGAAGCCGACTGCTGGCCAGACTGTGCATCCGGTTTGCCACCGTCCTGCTTGCCCTTCCCTTGCCCGTTTTGCTGCTTTTGCTGCTTTTGCTGCTTCTCCCTCTGCCGCTTCTCCTGCGCGAGGATGCCATAGATCTCTTCGGCCGACTTGCCCTTGAAGCGCGTATCGACAAGCGTGCCCTTTGGTAGCAGCATGCCTGCCTCAAGCACGATCGGATTGATCGCATAGTCACATGCGTCATTCCAGAGCTTCGGATCGCGATCGCCCTGACGCCAGCAGTGGCCATTGGCCACGTGCAGAACTTCGTGCGCCAGGACACCACGTGTCTCAAGATCGTTCAGACCGCCGAGATACGCCGGGTTGTAGCCCAGCGACTCGCCGTCAGTCCAGAACGTCTTGCACGACGCGTCTTCGACCACCTTCAGTCGAAGCGCGAGCGCGCCGAAAAACGGCTGATCGAGTACGAGCGCCGTACGCTGTTTCGAGATTCGCGGGTCCATGGACACCTCATGCAACCAGGCGCAGCAGCGGCGTCTGCTCCGGCTGGACGATCGTCCCGACCGGCGCGAACGCCGACTCGCGATCCACCATCGGCTCCGGCGTCGTACCCATGAATGCAGCCATCAGCCCCTCGATTTCCGAGGCTTTTGCCGCGACCTGCGAGCGCAGCACGTTCGACTCCTTCAGATCCGCACCTGTATGCACGGCGAGGTGACGCTTCGCCTGCTCGAGGATGTGATTAAGCTTCGGATCGTTCGAGAAGTTCAGCTTCGGCAGAAGGTCGCACAGTTCGCGCACGTTGTTCGTGACGTCGAGGCGAACGTTCGTCGCGCCGTAAAGGCGATCGGCAAGCTTCGAGACCGCTTCGAAAAGACGACCAACGAGATCACTGTTTGCCGTCGATATCGATGCGAGCACGTGCTGATCGATCTCGGTACGAAGGCCGGTCAGCACATCGGGCGGCAGATCAACGCCGAACTGGCTGGCGTCCGGGAACGGCAGGACCGAGAGCTTGACGCCGAACTTGCCCGACATCGCGGCAAGCGTCGGATAGTCCGCCTCGTTGTACAGGTCCTTCTGCTCTTCGCGTGCCTTTTCCTTCAGGTCCAGATAGTCCGTCAGGAAAACCGACACGGCCAGCTCGAACTCGTCTTTCATCTTGCGCAGCTGATCGGCGACGTCCATGTAGATCATCGTCGGCAGCAGACGCACACCCAGCTGGTCATACTGCAGGGTGTGGGCGTAGTAGTAGGAGCGGATGCGATTGCCGATCGAGATCACTTCGTGATAGCTCGGCGCGTGTTCAGGCAACAGACGCTTGTTGAAACGGCCGATGCCCTTGGTATGGTGCTTCGCCTCGACGGCTTCAGTCGCTTTCATGTCGAAGCGGCGACCCTGCCAGGCGGAGACGGTGACAGACGAGAGCATGACTTTCGACTTCAGTTCGGTGATGTTCATGGATGACTCCAGAAAAGATAGGGAATGGATTCAGCGGAAAGAAAAAACCACGGGCCGCGCGTGGCGGGCCGTGGCAGCAGAAAAGACAGGTGCAGCGGGAAGAGGCGGGGTTATTGACCGCGAATGATCTGACCGAGCGCAGAACCCTGTGCGCGAATGAACGCGTGCGTGTTCTGCAGCTCCGGCTTGCGTCGGATCGCATCACGCGCAAGCAGGGCAGCAAACTCGCGATGACCTGCGTCAATCAGCCGGTCGTTATAGGTCAGCACACGATCGAAGTTGCCTTCGGTCGAATGCGCGGCCAGTGCCGTGCTGACTGCGTAGAGCGCAGCAGGTGTTTCGGGAATCGCCGCACTATCCGGCGAAAGCAGGATCGCATCGGGCGACACCATTTGGCGGTAGATTGCGAGATAACTCATTAGCTCACTCGCGGCCGCCTCGCCTACCGAACCCGCGTACGAGATCAGTTCAAGGTCTTTCGGCACCACGCCCATCGTCTTCGCGACGAATCCCCAGGTGCGGGGACTTGCCGAGTTTTCGATGTCGCGCGACTTCTTCTGCACGTACAGCAGATCCGGCCGGAAGCGCAGGAACGCGATCAGTTCCGCAGGCACGTTGTTGCGCACTGCCCAGGCGGTCCAATCATCGATAGTCGGTTCCAGCTCAACCACGACCGCAAAACGCGAGATGACAGGATCAAGAATGCCCGACACGCCAGCGTTGTCGCCGCGCCGGTTGGTGGCCGCAACGAACGTGACGCAGTCAGGCAACACGTGCTCGCCAATGCGACGTGCAAGCAGCAGTTGCATCTTCGCTGCCTGCACGGCTGGCGACGCCTGCCCCAGATCGTCGAGGAACCAGAGCAATGGCGTCGTCGCGCTCAATGCGCGTTCAAGATCGCCAAAGGGGAGAAAGCGGGCAATGTCGCCCTTGGGGAACGGCAGACCCTTGGAGTCCGTCGGATCTTCAACGACGGGATGGCTGATGAGCAGACCGTGACCGGTTGCGTTAGCAGCCTGATCGACGATATCGCTCTTGCCAACACCCGCTGGCCCGGTGATGAGCACCGGGAGACGCTTCGGAATGTAGGCAGAGAGCAGTGCAAAGAGTTGCTGGGGATTGACTTTCATGGGGTACCTGAAAAGGAACAGCCCCACGAAACAACGCCCCTGGGGACGTGGTCCCGAAGGGGCGAGTTGAGTGTGCCGCTTTCGCAGCCGGTCGAATGCGTCAGTTGACGCTGAAAATCGGTGTGTTACGCGAGCGCGCCCGTCAATGCAGCCAGTTGCGCCTGCGTGAGCGATTCGCGCGACACAGAGGTCCCGCGCGTGAAAATCAGCTCGCCATAAAGGTCGGCGAGACTACGCGCTTCGGCGCACAGCACCAGCACATCGGTGTCAAACATCGACGGATTGCGGTTGCGCCATACATTGATCGCGGCCTCGATCTGTGCGATCGAAATGCGATCCCGTTCGGAAGCGTTCTGTTGAGTCATGGGGGCCTCAGAATGTAGTACCCCGGTGTCGCCCGTAAAGGGAGGACGTCCCCCAGGGCAGACTTGTTGCCGGAATCCGGCGGCTCGATGCGTCAGTGACGCGGGTGATGATGAAAGTCTATGCTGTGAAAGCGCCGCAAGTTGCCTGAATCATGAGCAAAACGACCCCGCTTTCACCGCGACACCGACACCGATGGCGAAAAAAAACCGGCGCTGAGCGCCGGCTGTGTTTCAGGAAAATTGCTTCAGAGCAGCGAGGTCTGCGCGAGACGTGCACCGTCAATCCGGGCAATCATCGCGGCTTCCCTCTCGCGGAACACGCGGGATTTCTCTGCGCCTACGCCATTGTGCTTTTCCATGACATAGGAGAAGCACACAGGGTTGGCCGGACCGTGCCACGCCCTCCACTCGACCATGATCAGCTCGCGCACTTCGGCAGAACACGCGAAGTACTCGCGTCGCGCGTCGCGCCATTGGCGAGCAAACAGGTCACGCATGCGTTGCTCGCTGCGGTCGAACATGCGCTCACGACGCTCCCTCTCTTCGTCGACCGAAAGCGCGCGTGGCGCTGCGATCTGGTCGGCAAACAGCGGATACGCGTGGGCGATCTTTTCAGCGGCACGCTCCTGGCGACGCAGGTGCAGCGTCTCCATGCGAGAGGTCCATCGATAGCCTTCGTAGCGCGGGTAACGATCGAATCGCATGACAGTCACCTCAGGCCGCAAGGCGCTCGAGCATCGCGCGCGCATAATCCAGCGTGCCATCCTTCGCACGCAGTGTCCTCGCTTCGCCACGCTCGGGATTCACGAGCGCATACTGCCTGCTCGCACCCTTGCGCCAATCGCGGATCTCACGGAAGCCCTCCTCGATCGCGGCTTCGACATGCTGTGCGCCGTCGATGATGACGCCGTCGGGACGCTGATACTTCGTGCGTTGCGCCGCTTCCTTCGCTCGTTGCGCATCTTCCGCCTTTCGTTGCGCCGCCTTGCGTTCAGCATCTGCCGATTCCCAGGCCGCCTGCGCCGCTTCATCCATTCCGCACAGGGCGAAAATTGCGCGACGCCGGGTTTTCGAATTACCGCCACGCAGTTTGACGCCGTAATGCTCCTCTACGGCGCGCTTGCTGCTGCGGTTTCGATCGTCGGGGCTGTCGAGCACCTCCAGCAACAACGGGAGGTGATGCTGTTCGATAGCCATGGCCATGCGGTTTGCCCATTCGAAGGTCTCCCGACCGTGCGAGAGCAACGCCATCTCACGCTCCAGCTTATGCCGGCGCGCAGTCGTGCGCCCCTGGGTACGCTCCATATCGGCTCTGTCCAGAGATTTCTCCCGCTTCGAGTCGGCCAGAATCTGGCGCAGACGCCCGGCAAAGGCATTCACGGGCGTGCCCAACGTGACAGGCTCGTCGAACCTCGGCGGCAGCGATTCCGCGGACAGGATACCGGCCGCGAACAGCGCATCGTCGACCGAGACGAAATCACAGGCAGCCGGTAAGCCTTCGACGGCCGCCACAATCGCGTCGACGTTCTGAGCGGTAATCGGCAACTTCGCGGCTCGCATCACCGACGCCACCCACCGATGTTTCTCGGCCGGCAGACGCCCGCGCAGATCGACCACGTTGAGCAACGGCTCTGCCCACTCAAGGTCATAGCGAAACGCCCGCTCCATCCTGCGATAGTCGTCGAGCACCGCATCAGGCACGGGCTCATTGCGCAATAGTGCGTACGCGACGTGCACTTCATGCCTGGCATTCACGCCACCACCCGGCGCGGGCGGGCCGCCTGCCCCGAAGCCGAAGCGCTCGACGGCTGCATGATGGAACAGCGGCGACAGGTCGAAGAACTGGCGGGCGTTGCGTGCAGCTGCACGTTCTGCATCTATCTGACTGCTGGAGAGGAAGCGCTCCGGCGCGCGAGAAAGCTCGAACAGGCCGAACAGTTCGTCCCAGTGTGCCGGGCGGATCTGCCACGGCTTCGGCTGCGCACCATACTCGGTCAGCCAATGCGCGCGGACCTCGTCAAACAGGCATGCCACCACTTCGGCCGCCGTGCCAGCGCGGCGGATCGCGAGCTTGCCGTTGTAGCGGGTCACGCTTGCGGCAGCGCTGTCGCCCTCCAGCGCGATAAGCGCCGTTTCCGTTGCCTGCACGCGCTCATCACTGAACAGGGACAGCACACCGGCCAGCGTGGTGACAAGGAAGGTTTCACCAGGAATCGTCAGTTTGTACATAGGGAGTTGACTCCGTAAAAGGAAGCGGGGCCAACACCCCATCTGGGGACGTTGGCCCCGGATGGGTTTAAGAAATGAATGCGGGTGTTGTCAGTCGATGTCGAGCATCCGCGATACGACAGCGGCTACCGCCCACGCCTGCGTGCGCGACAAAGTCTTGATGCGCAGAACGGGCTGGCTCTTCCAGTGGCCAGCCTCCTCGACCTCGAAGAACTGCATGAAGTCGATCTGGATCATCCAGCCTTCGGAGTATCCGCGCGCGACCGACAGCGCCAGTCGCCGACGCGGTCCGCCGTCATCTGGCCAGTCGCGGGTATCGACGAGCCCGAAGTAGTCTTCGTTCGGATCGTTGACGAGATTGGCAGCATCAATCCATTCGGGTTCGATTTCCGACCGGCGAAGGGCACGCTCGATGTGGTCCACGACCTGCCGGATAGTTTTCCCGGCAGGATGAAACGGCGTGCCGGCTTGCAGGGCCGGGGGTTCAAGTAGTTCGGACATAGGATTCAGAAAGCAAAAAAGGCCGCACCCGGTTGGGTGCAGCCTTTGATGGATGGTAGACCGGCGACTGTGCCGATCTGCAAAAATAACTAGCGGGGAATGCGCGGGTACCGGCGTTCACGCAGTGCCTTTTCAGCATTGCGATCCATCAGCGCGCCCAGACCGTATAGCGCCAATGCGGCACCAACAATCAGAAAACTGACGTCCATGCTTACTCTCCTCTGAAAGAATGCATGCCTCGGACAAACGTTATCACAAAACCCAGTATCAGACTCGCCTCCAGCTTGACGCTTTCGGCTGTCCAGATCTCGGTTGAATGCCACACGCCGACCGCCCCGAGAAACGCAGCGGCCGCTATGGTGTGACAGAAGCGGCCAAACTGCTGCCGCTGCTCTTTTGTGGGCTCAGTAAAGAGACGCACCAGACGGGCGAGCGCACTTTCCGGGTTGCGCGACTGCATCGTCTCGCCCACCGAGAAACTACCATCGATCCTGCTATCCAGTTGCACGTTCACGCCATTGATAGCAGCCGACACGGCGGGCGGCGCTTCGGTGATGCTGAACTCCCGCAGCACGGCCTGCAGACGCTCAGACGGATAGACCTGACCGGCGTCACATGAATAGCTGGCGCGATCGGTAATGGTCATCCCGGACGGGTACTCGACGAAGATTTCGACGATTTCCATCCGGCCTCCTAGCGGCGTTCGCGGTCCAGGCCTGCGGCAAGGCGCAGACCCGTAAGCAACGCGTCGTACCCGTCGCGGGACGTCAGCTGCTCGAGCGCGACCGCATTGTCGCCACCGCCCGACAGGTCGGAGCGGCCGCGACGCGTGCGGAACGAAACGGCAACCTTCTGGCGGGTCGGTGTGTCAGCAACTTCCAGCATGACGGCGGGGGTATGGAGGGTGACGCGGCACCCGCGATTGCGGCGAGCCGGTTCGGCGACGATTTCGTGCTCGCCGGAGCGGAGCCGAAGATCGCGCGCGACACGACGCAGCATCTGCGTCGCATGGTGGGTGATGGCGGCGTCAGCAGCCGCACCTGCACTGCGGCGGTCGGCATAGAACACCTTCGGAACTTTCAACATTGCTGCCTCGAAAAAGAAAAAGCGAGGGTCCCTTTCGGGACGCCTCGCGATGAAGGAATGGGCCGGGAATGCCGGCTTTGGAAGAGCGGATCAGTGCGTAACACGCAGACCCGAGTTGGTGGTGACGAGAAGCACGTGATCGCCCGGCGCGAACTGCTGATCGTCCGGTTGAGCGACGACGAGGGTGCGACCGGTGTTCGTGCGCACAATGATTTCGAGGCCCGAGTGATGCGACAGGACCTGCGAAACCTTTTGCGAGACAAAGCCCGATGCAGCGCCCGTCAAGGCACCGGCGATGTAGCGGCCCGTGCCATTGCCGATCGTGCGCGAACCGAGGAAAGCACCGACACCTGCGCTGATGAGCGACGTCAGCCCGGAGTTGTCCTGGCTGGCTTCGATCGTGATCGCGCGGGTGCGGAGAACCGTGCCCTCTTCCAGCGTGCCCGAACGCTGAACGTCATAGCGCTGGTACGTGTTCGGCGAGCCGAAATCGACACCGGCGCAAGCCGACAGCATAGAAGCGAGAACGAGACTGAAGATGATCTTGAACATTTGTTGCCTCAACGAGATGAAGGGCAACCATCCCGTCAGGGAGGTTGCCCTGACGGGAAAGAGATTTTGCGAATCAGTGAGCCACGCTCAGACGCAGGCTGACGCTTCGATAACGAGAGCCCAGCCAGCGCTCCGCGAGAAGCAGCGCAGCCGACAGCGGCGTGAGAACGAAGACGAACCAGAAACCAACGCCCTGCAGGAAAGCGCCATCTGCGTATCCGTGTCCCGATACGGACTCGAACATGAATGCGGCGAACGAGAGTTGATGCGAATCCACGTGCGCCAGATAGGCATCTACAGCAGCCGGTCCAGATGCACGCAGCAGATCAAGCTGGCTTTGCGCTTCGAATACACAGCCAAAAATGACCAATGCGCAGCCTGTCAAGGCGAGAGCAGCGGCAACGATCAGGACGAACTTGAACGAAACGGCCGCGGCCGCACGATTGCGATTCGACATGGAACAGCTCCTTGAAAATGCGGGAGCCGGTTCCCGATGGGATTGGCTCCCAACGAGAGAAAGATGGTTGCGTCAGGCGGAGGCGCCTGACGCATTGAACAGTTGCTGGTTACGACGAAATGCGAGTGAGGTAATGCAAATCGACGCGACCGCTTTTGACGAGCTCGCGCTCGGCATCAAACGGGATCTGAAAATCAAACTTCACAGTGGCCGTTCCGTCGCTCCACAGATACAGAATGGAGCCTTGGAACTGCCGGATGGGCAAGGTTGCAACAGCTTGCGCGAAAACGCGTTGGTTCTCACGAAAGCCCCACTTCTCCGAGATACGTTCAGGGTCGTTGGCGATTGCCAGGAACTTGACGAGCTCTGCGGACGGAGTGACTTGCTGCTGCATGGTGCGGCTCCTAGAAGAAACGGGAGCCGGTCCCGTTGGGATGGCTCCCAACAGGGTTGACAGACGGGGGTTGGCCGTCGTGGACGACCGGCATTTGCCGGTCAAAGGTATGAGCACTCCAGCAAGCTGGAGCGTTCTTTCGATGCGCAGAAGCGCGGGTGATAGGGTGAGTCTAGGGTAGTTGGAACGCGACGGAGCCCGGAAACATCGTCAAAACGACCTGGCTTTCGCGGATCGCACTCACCGGCGACGAAGTGACTCATGCCGGCGCAGAAAAAAAAAGCCGCTCCCCGAAGGGAGCGGCGCTGGAAGAAAAGAGTAAGCGCTAACCGAAATACCAGACGCGAGCCTGTCGATACGCGCCCGCCTTGAACACTGCGACTATGTCAGGTTCCATTCCGCCTTCGTCGGCGGTGGGCCGCATGCAAATGCGTTGCACGTCGTTCAGCAGCTTTACAACGGCCTCGCCAACGCACGAATTCGCTTCGATAGCGCCGAGGGTAGCCATATGGCTTCCCTCGACATTGAACGCGTCCCAGAATTGAAGGTCGATCGCCTGGGCGACAGTCGTTTCGCGATAGTACGAAAGAAACCCTTCAACGACGGACGCGAGCGCCTCTTCGAAGGTTACGTCGTCGTCGGCAATCAGGACGTACGCGCGGGCTTCGGAAATCAGGTTGGCGGCTTTTTCACCCTCAAGATCGAACACGCCTTCGTCGGCTATGCCCTGAAGCGCGCGCGCGTCGATAGACAGTGATTCCTCGCCGTCGACCTCAATGAACACCCCTTGCATGCGTCGCGCGGCGGCTTTAATTTGCGAAGCTGTGTCGTTCATTGCCGCGCCTCATTGGACAAGCCATTCAGGTAACCAGCCGCCCGGCTGAATTCCAGATCGCCGGGGCCTTCATAGACCAGCTCGACATCGTCGGCGAGGCACTGCCCGCCGGCGAAGTTGAAGCGCTCACCAGCCTTGATCGCGGACAGGAGAACGGCGGTTTTGCCCCATACGACGAATCCCCAGCGCTCATCCTCAGCCATGCTAAAGCGCGGAAAGCTGACCGCGCGCCTGAAGCGGATGACCGCATGCGGAAGGTCGGCGTCACGTACACGGGGCTGCGGATTTTTCAGTGGCATCAGAATGCTCCTCGAAATGCTGTGCGCGGAGCGGCCCTGCGGGCACGAACCCGCGCGGGTTGATAGGTATATTGACGCCGCTCCTGGAAAGGACCGGCGTCAGTCGTGCAATCAGGCGAATTTCAGCTCGCCGTCGTCGCCCTCTTCGGGCCAACTGAGCCAGAAGAACGCGAGGCCCAGACCGAGCACGTCAGCGAGCATCTGAACCAGCTGGCTCGCGTCGTGACTTGCGAGGTATTGACGGCCATCGTGCATCACCGTCGAAGTGACGAGGTACAAAACGGCAAACGTGCCTACGAGGAGCGCACGGTTGCGCGTCGTCGGCTTGACGAAAATGCCCCAGAAGAGCGTGAACAGCGAGCAGAGCGCGAACGCCCCGAACAGATGTTCGATGGCGCCCGGTGCCCACCGTCCGAGGTAGTGGATTTCGTCGAGACGGAACCACACCTGATACGGCTCAGCGAAGCCTTCGTAGCGGTGGAACGCCGCGAGAAAGAGCGCAATGAGGGTGATGACAAAAGCACCCGCATGCGAATGCACGGTGCTTGCAGTGCGCGCGAGCGCGGTTGTCGAAAAGAAGTTTTTCAGCATTGTTGTGCCTTGAAAAGGTTAAAAGGTGTTTCGTATGGGATGCAGCGCCGGGCGCTGCTCTTCGGTATAGCGTTTCAAACCTCCATAAAAAAAGCCGCTTCCCGAAGGAAGCGGCATGTCAGTCTGCTGCTGCGGATTTCCGGCGCTTTCGAGCCTTCTTTTCCTTGGGTGCCGGTGCCTCGTATCCGAAGCGCGACCACGCGGCAGGATCAATCGGTATCGGGTTCGTGCGGCCGGTTGTCAGGTTCACGAACACGCCCGAGTACTTCAACGAGCCAGTGCGAAATAGCGTCCAGAGAAGATTGAACGCCTGCACCGCAATGGCAGAGTTGATGACCAGCGACTGCTTGCGCAGTGCGTCGGCCATCGAGCACGAGGGCGTATCGTCGTCAGCGTCTTTCGACGGGTCGACCAGGTCCGGGAACAGTTCGCCCACATGCGGCAACCGCAACGGGCTGGTCTTCCTTTGCCGCCGGGGCATGGTCTGTCCAAGCACCACCTGCCCGCGATCCGTGTCGTTTCCGCAATCGAGGTAATACGCAGCCGTCTCCCCCACTGTGTCGAGGATGGCCTTTCTTGCGGCACGCGTATCGACGCACCCGATGACGAGATCGACGTTGAAAAGCGCCGTGCGACCGTTCAGGCGTTGCGTCACCGCCCGCCAGTTGGTGCCCATCAGCATGTTCAGCCGATTGACGATCAGCGACGCCTTATAGCTGCCCACGTCATTTGGATAGAACCCCTGCCGTCCGACGTTGGTCGGGCTGACCGTATCGTCGTCGTACACCGTGCACTCGATCCCCCCGGGGTGTCCCAGTTCGATCATGGCGTGGTGCAGGCGCGCGAGAGCGGGCAAAACCGCACTGCCCGTTCCCCCCGCGCCAACGACGATGACTCTCCAGGGGCGCTCTATCATGTGCTCCGGGATTTCATGCCTGATAGTGTCCGTCATACAGCCTCCGGAACACGCGCGGCCTGATACCAGGATTGCGGCGCGCGATCCGTTTCCTCGAAAATCCCCTTCGCGCACAGGCGCACGGCGAGGCTCGGATTCGGACGGTCGCAATTGCCGATCACAAGCGCCATCTTGACGTCATGGCGATCATCCTCGTTGTCGGTCGACGAAAAGTACGCGGGATGCCTGCCGTGCGAATGGCAGTCCATCACCAGCACTTCATCGCCCGCGAGCGCCGGCGGCTGATACTTCAACGAGCCTGCGGTATGTGTGACGATGCCCACCGGCGCCAGCCGGAAGGCCTGCATCGACGGACTCCACACGATCCACCCGCCCGTTTCCTTGGGGTGCGCCTCGCGGGCCATTTCAGCGAATGCGCCGACGAGAGTCGCCGGGACGGTTTCGCACAGCAGGCGGGTCGTCGGAGAGACCCGTCCGTACGGTATAGCCGTGCGAACGTTGAACTCCGCGATCTTGCGCACCAGCGACAGCCAGGGACGCCGGATCTCGATGAAGACACCGTTTTCCGCGACCAGCAGCCGCTCGCCCGATGTCTGCATCTCTGCAACAGCTTCGTTGCGCGGGACCATGACAGTCGGAAACGACCGTTGCAGCGTGATATCAAGAATGTTCATGTTGGATTTAACCTCTGGGGCCCCGCGCGATCAGATCGCCAAGGGTCCGTTTCATGGGCACGAGACATTGGAGGGGGAACTGCTCGCCGCACTTGCCGGCCAGCATCTCCTTCCAGAATGCAAATTCGCCTCGTGGGTGATTGACGCGCTTTCCACCCGCGTTGGGGTGCGTGAACGCAGATTCAAAGAAGCCGCTTTCCCAACCTTCAATCGACGCAACGTCGATGCGGGCGGGGACGCGCGCGGAACCGATACAGATGGAACCGTGGTCCCACGTGTTGAAGTACGGCGGTTCGAACAGCGGCGTGTCAGGCGTCGGCCGGACAGCGCCATCGAGCGCATAGACGAAGAAGCCGTTAGTACGCGCCTGAAAGATCAGGCCGGGATGCGGCACCACTGCGGTGACGGTGCCCAGCTCGGCGCAGTCGAAAAATACCCGGCGCATCGTCGGTCGGCACCACCACGTCACTGCCGTCCGATCGATTGCGAGAACCGTCTCGGGCAGAAATTCCGCATTGGCCGCACAGCGCTCGGCCAGCGAATCGAGCGCGGTGAACAGCGCCTCGCGGTCCACCGGCCGTCCGGCACCGATCACCGGGCGCTTGCCGGTATTCGAAACGGGATGTGCAGTGGCATAGACCGGGTGGCTTTGCCCGTCACGTGGATGTGAATAGAGCAGGATCGCGCCACTCATCACCAGTTCAGTTGAATGCCCCGTCGAGAGAAGCAGATTATTCATTTGCTGGTTCCTTAGGCACTACGCGTGAGCAGAGCCACCACGCGATCGACCTGTCGAAGAATGGAAAAGCCCAACGACCAATCGGCGTACTGCTTGCGGATTGCGTCGGGAGATTGAGCGAGCGCGATAAACCCGTGGAACAGGGAACCATCGCCACCGCAGTTGAAGTACTCGTAATGCGTGTCGAGAATGTCGCCGGTGTATCCGTTGTCACAAGCCGCGATCGAGGTCGCCGCGTAGATGACTTCCGGCCGGAATGCCCAGTCGAACAAGGCGCGCGGTCCGGCCCGGTTGAGCAGAACCGTCAGACGTTCAAGTTCCGCGCACAGCGCGCGGACCCAGCCCGTCTGCGTCCAGCCAAGACGCCGTAGCGCTTCAATACCGAGCGCTGGATCGTTGCGCCAGCAATGGCGCCTGGCGTTCCAGCGACCGATTTCCATGTTCGGCGGACACACGTCGTCCCGCACCACCGAGGGGAGGTAATGCTGGAACTCCTCCGGCTCATCGCCAAAGCGATCTTTCAGCAGTTCGACGGCATCCTCATCGTCGCACCACGGATCGCCGTCCCAGTTCCACTGCGCGAACATGGAGAGGAAATCGTCCGGCGTGCGCATGACCAGCGTGCGGAACGACGCACGGTTGATGAGAATCAGCGCCGTGGCCAAAAGGCGCGGGTGCGCCTTCATGAGCGGCGCCGCGCGACCCTCGATCACGTAGACGTGGTCCTCCGGTGTTTCGATGCCCAGATACAGCGGTGAAGTGGGCTCGAAATCGGCTGAATCCGTCTGATACATGATCTGCTCCTGCACTGCATTCGTGTCGAGCAGATATGGCCGGAACAACAGACGCTTCATCGCGCCGCATTCGCGGCGCACCCAGGCGAACAGCGCCTGAGCCATTGCGTCGCCAGCACTCGAGAACGCCTTCACATCAGCTGGCCTGAGCCGCCCCGACGTAAAGTGCTCACCCACCAGCGCGCTCGCCTCGCGGTCCGCTGGCCACTTCAACGACGGTCGCACCGCAACAGCGCGCGACAGTTCGGGAAGGGTCAGAAAATCATGGGCAGGTCGACGTCGGGCAACGGCACGCTGCGCCGGTTGCCAGCTGACGCCGTCGAGAGCGACGTCCGGATCAGCAGGCCGAGGATCGAAGAACATTGCTCGATCTCCTTGTCATGAAAAAAAACCGCCCTTTCGGGCGGTTCAGAGGTGGATTGCATCGCCTCATCGGCGATGCATTTCATGAGCGCGCGCTTACGCATCGCTACCCTTGGCACCGGCCGCACGCATGAACGTGTAGCGAGCGGTTTCTCCGTCGTAGACCGGGCCCTCGATGGCAGCCGTGGTCAGCTCGGGATACTGGGCGGAATACAGATCGCGCACCTCTTCGGGAGAAAAGGTCGGACCGGGATCGACGAAGTTCACGCCGTTGTAGACGAATTCGCGGACCAGACGGGTAATGGAAATGGACATGGAAAACCTCAACCGAGCAAGGAGAGCAGATCAGTGCCGGAAGAATTGCCGGCACCAGCGGACGTTGTAGCGGCGGGCGCTGCAGGCGCTGCCGAACTGGATGCCGACTCGTCGTCAGCGTCGTTGTCGTCAGCGTCGTTGCCGTCATCACCCTCGTCCCCGCTGCTGGCGGCAGTCGACTGCGCGGCTTTCGCCGGCGCCGTCTTGCTGCCTTTCGCGAGAGACTTCTGTGCCTTGGACGCCAGGCTCTTTTCCGCTTCCTGCAGGATCGCCGCCGTTGCAGCCACCTGTTCGGACAGGGAAGCATGCGCCGACGAATATGAAATCACCGCGGCCACAAAACCCTCATCGAGTTCCGCCGGCGTTGCGGTGAGCACGAGCGGCTGACGCAATGCAGCTTCCTTGCCATCGCCTTGCGGAACGACCACGACCGCCATGCGATCGTTGTCCATCTTCAGGGTGAGTTGCAGCTTGCCGCTGGTTCGCACCAGCGCTTCGAGTTGCTGAAACATGAAAGACTCCAGAAAAGAGAAACGCCGCGCGATGGCGGCGTATACATATAGAGGGGTACGGGACGCAGAGCGCGCCCCGCGATTTTCAGAACTTCAGCACCCTCGGCAGCTTGCCCGTGTAGTCGAAACCTTCGACCGTGAGCAGCGCCTCGATGACCTCCGGCTTCGATTTCGCGAATACCTTCCTGAAGTTGTCGCCAAGCGCGGCACGAATGCCAAGCTCGTCGGCGAGCACCATCATTTCGGACTTCGTGATCAGCTCAAGAAACTCCTTGTCGAGCTTCCAGTGCTTTTTCAGATCCAGCTTGTGCGCCTTGCACAGCTGCGTCAGGTTATTCACCTCCAGCCCTTCGATCGCGGCGAATAGCATCGCAATCATCAGGTCCGCCTGTTTGCTTTCGTTCGTCGCTTGCACGGCGTCGATTGCTTTGGGCAGATTGGCCAGAGGTGCCTCGCCTTCCGCGAGCCGCTCGAAGAGCTTGCGGAATGCACCGTCATCGATCTGACGGGCATAACCGCTCAGCACGACAGCAATCAGATACTGGCGGGCCAGTTCGTGATTCATGCCGATGTCCAGACGCAGCGCCTTGCGCCACAGCTTCACGCGATAGGTCTTCACCTTCTCGGACTCGGCAATAACCGTGACCGAGGGGTTCGTGGACGCGGCGGCACTGGCGGTTTTGCTGCCGGTGCCAGTCGCGCTACCAGCGGCGCTCTTTGCCGCGGGCGCGGATTTCGCACCATCGGCCTTCGGCGGCTGCTTCGCAGCCTTTTCAACCTGGATGCGAGCCGCTACCTTCTTCATGTTGCAGACGGTGTCGAAGCATTGGCCGCGATAGACCTTGCCGATCGAATCCGGCAGGCCGCTCACTGCCGCACCGTAATTGGCACACCCGTGACAGGCTTGCGCCTGTTCGAGGCCGACGCCATTCGTCCCTTCGACCGCCAGCTGCACCCGCGTGTTGTTGTCACCAGCCCGCACGATGCGCACGGTCTGGAACTCATCACGCAGCCCAGCGGCTGTCGCCTCAAGCTGCTTCTCCGTTTTTTCGTTGAAGCAGGTCCGGTTGGTGCAGTTGCCGGTGCCGATCGCTTCGCCAAACATCTGCGCCTGCGTCGACGAGTTGTGCGGGCAACCCGCGCAATCCGCCTTGTCGAAAATGGCCGAGGCCAATGCGCACGACGCCGATTCGACCAGCTTCTTCACGTCGGCGACGGACCGCTTCTCCGCGACAACGACGGGCAGTACCTTGTCCTGGTTCTCTTTCGAGAGCGCTGCCAGCAGTTCAGCGTGAGCGATATTGATTTTCCGCTCGCTCAGCGCATCGAGCACCGCCTTCGAACAGTTCAGCAGCGCGAGGCGGCTGTCCAGTGTCGAGCGTGACCAGCCAAGGATCTTTGCCGTCACGTCACGATCGCCACCGTGCAGACCGAGCAACTCGGCAGCGTCGACGGCTTCTTCCGAAGGCGAGAGGTTGTCGCGCTGGATGTTTTCGGTGAGCGCAATACGGCGCGCTTCAACTTCGTCGACGTCCTTTACAACGATGGGCATCGGGAAGTCTTCACCGTGGGCGTCCATGGCGCCGCGATAGCGGCGGCCGCCAGCGATGACCTCATAGTCGAAATCGTCCTCCGTTACCGGACGGACGATGATCGGCGTATCGACGCCATGCGCGCGAATCGACTCGGTCAGTTCCGCCATCGCCTTCGGATCGAAGTACGTACGCGGGTTGCGGCCAAGCTTGATACGCCTGAGAGGAGCAGTAAGTTGTTGTTGCATTGCAGGTTCTCCGTAGGGGGAACCCGCCCCCGATCGGGAGTTGGTTCCCGATGGGTCAAGATGGATGCCGTGCGAGCCGGCGGTTCGATGCGTCAGAGACGCGGGTGATTCAACAAAGATACGCCTTCCAGGTAACGCAAACCCCCGAAAAGCTGGACAAATCAATGCCGCTAAGAAAAAAAATGGCCCACCGCGATGGTGGGCCTGGGATCAAGGGTCGTGTTACTGCGAAACGCTATCGCGCTGCCACTGTTCGAGGAAGAGCCGTGCGATCGTCTTCGCAAGCGGCATCGTCACGGACACGGCGCGCTGGTCGGTCGGCGCTTCCAGTACATTCAATACGAACGTCAATGCATCGACGACAGGCGTTGTACCGGATGAGCCACCGGTGAGGCGCGTAGCGATCCATTCCATGAGAGACAGTTGATCGCGCTTCCAGTCTCTATCGTCGTGGACGTAGCCGAAGCGCTCACAGAGCAGTCGATGGAAGTTCTTGAACTCGCGCTCCGCTTGCGCGTGGGCTTCGCTGTCGCTATCGGCTCGCGAACGCAGAGAAGCGTTGCTTTCGGAAAGGTGGGGTTGCACGGCAATTCTCCAGAGTGGGAGTTTGCCCCCAACGGGAGCAGTCTCCCGTTGGGATAAAGCAGGTGGGCCGCCGTTGGCGGGAAAGTCCGCTAGAAAAGCGTTAGCTGGTCAATCTTGTCGAACACGGTTCGCTCCCGCGTACCGCTTGCGAGTGACTGCTCGAAAAGCTCAGCCAGCGACGTTGCATCCCGACTGAGCGTCGGCGCCGGTGGAGTGGCCTGGAGGGGTTCGCGCTCCAATACGGCCAGGTCAGCAGGTTCCGCTTCTGCCGACACGGCTCTTTCCGGCAGGGCCACAGCCGTCCCGGCCTGCCTGACTTCCGCTTGCCCTTCCACGGCGACCGCCGCTTTAAGAAGATCGGCCTCAAGTCGGCGCCGCAACCTGAACGTCCAGCCGCCAAGGATATGCGCGGGGGTGTACCACGTCCCCCAGACTTCCATCGACAGCGCATTGCCGTGCACAACCGTCGCCGGAATGTGCAGTAGCGATAACTGGACGTACGTCATGTGGACGCAACACGGATCGATATCAATGCAGGTTGCGTGCATCGCCTGCTGATAGTTACGACCTGCCGCGAGGATCGAATCAGCTGCGGCAATGACCATGCCGCCAGCGCCACAGGCCGGTTCATGCAGCCGGAGAAACCCACGGCGCTCGACCTCCGCACCGACGTCTCCCATCAACATCATCGACATCATCCGCGACACGCTGTATGGCGTGAAGAACTGACCGGCCCTGTCGTTGCCTAGCCCGAGCATCATGTAGGCCTCCCCGAGGACATCCGTCAGGCCGCCGCTGACTGGCAGACCGTACGCTGTTTCCTTCCGGAGCACGCCAACGCGCTGCTCGAACGATTCAACGAGTAGACCGAGCATCTGTGGGAAACGCTCCACTTCCTCCCGCTTGTACTTGCCGGCAATCTCGAGGTAGCGCTTTTCGCGTGCTTCGAACTGGGCGCGATCGACGCTGTTGCTGATCGCGAGCGCGCTCATTTCCACGAAGTCCGAGAAAACTGTGTGCAAATGATGGCCATAGGAAAACGACTGGATGAGCTTGACCAGCTCCTTCTGTGCCGAGTCCGCTGTCAGGTCGTGCTTGCGTTGCGCGGTTTTCCGGCTCACAGGAGATCCTCCGCGACGTCGAAAAGGCCCCGTGCTGCAGGGTCGGAAGCCTCGCCGAACAGGCCCTTTACGGCCGCGGCAATCGCGCTGTAGTGCCGCCACGCTACGGTTTGTGGATCAATGAGACTCTGGATAAAGTGATTGAACATGCCGGATTCCATAGGTCGTCCGGGGCACACCCCAGCGGGGACGCGCCCCGATGGGTAGATGAATGCTGGTGATCAGATGCCGTAGTGCCGACGCACGCGCCGGCGTCGCTCGGCAAACGGACGACCGCCTGTAACAGCGAGCGGTGCTTCCGCTACGAGATGACGCAGAGCGGCCGCACGGAAATGCGCGGAGTGGCGCTTCTTCGCCCTGACGATGCGCAGTAACTGCTCATGAGGCAGGCCGTACGTCTGCCAGACCATCAGGCCGAATCGAAGGATGCGTTGTTTGTTCATGGTGTGCTTCCAGTCGGGATGACGGGAGCACGCCCGTCGGGTGTGGGACCCGTCGGGGTAAAGAAAAAGCGCCGCGAGGGCGCTTCGTTCGATGCGTCAGAGACGCGATGGATGCCTACATGCTACCGCTCGCGCCGGCGAAGTAAACGCAAAATGCGCACGAGTTCTGTATGGCTTTTGGGAAGTCGAGCACGCGCAACACGCTGCATGCTTATCCACAGTTTTTCTGGATAACCCTGTGGATTACTCGTCGGGGAGGCGCCCGCACCAACGCGATAGCCTGGTCCGCATCGATGAGCGGCAAGGGCAAAGTGACCTTAGCCGGCTCAGCCCTCTAGCCCGGAAAGCTCCAGAAAATCATATAGCTTTCGTCACACGCAGGCGCAGATCAAAAGCTCCCGCAATCGCGCAGCTTTCGCATGCCGCTCAACTCATCGCGCAGCCGACAATGGCATACGCGCCCGTACGCGCGGATTCAAGGAGCCAGATCTTATGCCCGAGGCCGCCGATCATTCGAATACCACATCGCCGCTTCATCGTCGCCGCGTCATCTACCAGACCGACGTGACCAGCTTCGGCGAGGGCATCGTGACGGCCCACGACGAGCAGAAAGGCACCGTCATTGTGATGGACGTCGACGACGGTTCTTTCTGGCGAGGCTCGGACAGCGATGTCGAAGTCATTGTTTAAAACGGATCACCACTCCATGTTTAATCCCGTTGAAAGCGGCGCCGTTCTCGCCACCATCGCCTGCGCTGCCCTCTTCGTCTGGAATCTGGCGATTCCTGTTGCCCAGCACTTGCACTGGCCGAAGTGGACCGCCCTCGCGATGACATTCGGTGTAATCGGCGCCGTCATCGCAGCAAGCCTGATCATCTCTCTTCGTGACGAACTCCGCGCGCGCCGGATGCGCCGGGAGCAAGTAGCAATGGAACAGCGATATCCGCAGTGCCATGTCACCCGACTTTCGAGCGGGAAGTGGTTCCTCACCGATAAGGCAACCGGACGCGAGTTTCGTCTGAACCGCGACCTGCCTTGATCTTCCCGCTTCCTGTACCCGCCGCCGTCGGGTCGTGCCTGATTTCGCCCGAACGGACGTCGGCGAACGCGGCATATCACTTCAAGCCTGTGGCCGCCAGCGCGCGGCCATATTCTATGGAGATGCGACATGTACGACGTATGCTTTGACGGCGAGACGGTGCCGCTCGGCGACGTACAGGACAACCCTGCGCGTTATGTGAAACGTCTTGAACGCGCGAAGGTCACGCCCGGCTATGCCGTCTGTCTGTGTACGACACGTACAGCACCGCTGCAGCTTGTGATCCGCCGATACGGCTCTCTGCTTCACCTCGCCGGTTGGCCAGAAGACGGCCATCGTCATAAGCCAGACTGCGACTTCTTCAAGGACCCGAACTTGGCGAAGCCTGCTGGCGGTGGTGACTCGACGGCTGCGATTCTCGCGACGCCTGCAGGCCTGAACGTGAAGCTGGACGCCGCGCTAACGTTGCGCGAGACCGTTACCGGCTCGCGCGGCTCTGCGACGTCGACGACACACCGCCAGAGCCGGCGCTCAGCTAGCCTTCTGGCATTCCTTCAGACATTATGGGCGGAAGCGGGCCTCAACCAATGGGTCGCGACAGTCATGTCGCGGCATTGGGGACACTGCAACGCCCAGCTCCTCGCCGAAATCGGTACCGCCCTGATCAATGGAGCGGAAGCGCAGAGCGTCCTGCACATCATGCGTCGCTTCGACGACGCTCATCGTTCCGAGATCAACGCCGAGTTCGAGGCGTTCATTTCACGACTGACAACGAAGAAGCGTGGACTCGTTCTGGGCGAGGTCAACGAGGTGGCGCCTACCCAGTACGGACACGCCATCGCCTTGCGTCAGAGCGCGCGCAAGTACTACGCCAGCAGCAACCTCATCGAGCACGCGCAGCGCACGTATGCCCATGCATGGCGTGCGCTCGGCGATCGAAGCGCTCGCGTCGTTGCGCTCCTCCTCGTTGAGCGGACCATCAAAGGCCACCTGCGAGTCGTCGACCTTGCAGCGATGCTTTGCTCCCACGCCTTCCTGCCCTGCGACTCCATTCACGAGGTTGCGATGGCTAACCGGCTCGTCGCCGCGCGCCGCCATTTTGTCAAACCCGTTCGCCTGTCCGAAGCGGACGACATGTTTCCAGATTTCATCCTGCGCGACACTGATCCGGAAACTCACATTGAGGTTTACGGAATGAACGGCGTCGCTTCGTATGAAGCGCGTAAGCGGGAAAAGCAGGCACTGCGCTCTGCGCGCCGCATTCCCGCCGTCGAATGGAACGTCGATCGCGAAACCCTGGAGAACATTGCCCTCCCGCCCTCGCGCATCGCGCCTGTTGCGTGACTCACGCCGCGGCCGCCTGGATCCCTTACCTGACTTTGAACAGAGACACCATGTCACCACAACTCGCCGAGATCCTGCAGGATGCCTTGAACTTCACGCGTTACGCGGCCTCGCCATTTGTCCTGAATGCGAGACCAGACTCCATCAAGCTGTGGCTCGACACGCTGCGCGAGCAGCTGGCATGTCTAATCGCGAAAGTGGATCGCGCGATTGAAGCCCTCTCACATCTGCCCGATGGCGACACATGGACCGACGAGGAGCGCGTGTTGAGCCACGAATGGGTCAAGCGCCACTATCCGAACGAGACGGCGACGACCCAGGCCGCACTTCGCCTGGCATGGCGCGATGGCCAGCGGCTCAGGAACGCGCATCCCGATTCGCCACGCGTATCGACAGGGACGCAGTTTGAGCGACTCACGCTCGAGGCATTGCGCAAGCTGGTCGTGTCAGACGACAAAAACGCCGAGTGGACCCGGTCCGTGCAGGAGTTTCTGCAGGCGCTCCCAGCGGGGCGCGGGTTCAGGTACCTCGACATTAACCGCACCGAGATTCGCGACGTGTTCCTCAAGCACGGCGTGTTCCCCGCGCAGTCGCCGCGCGACATCCCCAACTCGGCGTGCGAGGCCGTCGAGGAATTGCTGAACCATGCGGAAGAAGCGGACGAGTACAAGGACCTTTATCGCGATGCCGCACGCGACCTTTCCCGAATCCGCCAGGCGCTGAACATCCCCACCGATGAGACCGGGATTGTTGGCGGAGTCGGACTTATCCTTGAAACGATCGCAAACCTAAAGCGCCCACAACAGACGGTAGCCTGACCGGGTCGCGCGCCGTCGTGCGCGCTACCTTGACTTTCCATGCCGCACGCCATGATGCCTCTAAGCCCTCTTCGAGGGGCAACCAACCAACGAGGCATTCATGCAAGGCAAATCGTTTTTCCTGGAGCGCGCAATTTCCCGCGCGCTCGACTGGGCGGGTCGGTATCCGGCGCTTGGCTGCGCAGCGCACGATCCGCAGTCCATTTCCAACGGCCGGCAGGTCGTCGCCGCTGCCCTCACACCCGACGGAATCCGCTGCGTCTTTTTCAGCGCTGTCGGTTCCGTGCTCGACTTCACTGCGACGTGGGCGGAGCTCGAACGCGCCAAAACGTGGTGGTACTTCGTCCAGCGCTGGTATTTCTGGGTTGTACCTGACCCGCAGACGCTCGATCGCCTGAACGTCACTGGCTTGCGGCTTGACCACGCAATCGTACCGATGCAAGGCAGTTCGCTCAACGCTGTCTCCTATAGGGTATGGCTTGGCAGCATTGAAGCGCGGGCACGGCTGCGCGGATCACTGGCTGCCCTCCACCTCGAACTCGAAGCTTAGGAGGATCGTCATGGGGGCATTTACCGCAATCGAATGGACGGACATGACCTGGTCGCCGTGGGAAGGCTGCCAGAAAGTTGGCCCGGGTTGTGACCACTGTTACGCGGAATCGATGAACCACTGGCTGCGTCGCGGCGAGAACTGGGGGCCCGGCGCAGAGCGACGCACATACAGCGACGCACATTGGGCGAAGCCGGCGCACTGGAATGCGTCGGCCGCCAGCGCCGGTGCGTATCGGAAGGTGTTTCCCAGCGTTTGCGACCCATTCGACAACGCCGCGCCGGCGGGTGCGCGTGAGCGATTCGGCCAGCTCATCCTCGCCACGCCGCACCTCATCTGGATGCTCCTGACGAAGCGCATCGGCAACGCGTCCGCGATGCTGGGCGCGATGTTTCCCGACGGCACCCCCGACAACGTATGGCTCGGCGCGACGATCGTCAACCAGACAGAAGCAGACCGGGACATTGATAAACTGATCGACGCGCCCGTCAACACCCGCTTCCTCTCGATGGAACCCTTGCTCGGTCCCGTCAATCTGTACGACTGGATTGGCCCGTGGGGAAAGCCGAATGAATTGCAGGCTCCTCCGATGATCGACGGAATCTTCGTTGGCGGTGAGAGCGGTCGGGGCGCGCGCCCGATGCATCCATCATGGGCAAGGTCGTTGCGCGACCAGTGCGCCGCCGCCGGCGTCGCGTATCACTTCAAGCAGTGGGGAGAATGGGCACCCGGAAACCGGGCTGCCGGTTCCGATTTAATCGAGCGCGACCGGTCGAAACTCCGAAGCGGTTTTTTCGATGACAACGACCACTGGAATCCTCTCGGGCCGAATCCCTTTCGTCAGACGATGGACCGGATCGGAAAAAATGCCGCAGGTCGGGAACTGGATGGCCGCATCCACGATGACTTCCCCCCGACTTTCCCTCGTTCTATTAACCGGCGCTGAACAAAGGACCTTTCTAGATGTAAATTAGGCTTCTCGCGTCCCCAATGTCCAACGATAATTCAGAATAAATATTGGAACGCGGGATTTCGGAAAATGTACGAACAGCTCTATCCATGCGACCACTGTGGCGGCCGGGCTACCGTGGGCCTTTCCCAACGTGTCGTCGCCGAGATCGGCGAGACCGGCTTCGACTACGGCCGATTTGGGCGGCATGCCGGGCCGCCCAAGATTGGCGATACCCTTAGACGCCCGCCGTACGCGCCTCAAACAGAACGCCTCGCCTGCATCTATTGCGCAGAATGCGGCATGTCGACGCCGTGGTTTGCCTATGCCGAAAACGAGGCCGACGCGTTGAAAGAAGCGGGCCCTGTCTGGAACAGGCGCGTCAGCCGGCCGCAAATTACCGAAGGCGACCTGCGCGACCTTATCGAAAAGGAGCTTGGCGCGTGCGACGCACAGATGGTCATCGACATGCTCTCCCGCAATGACGAGGACTGGGAGACTCGCGGCCCCATGTTCAAAATGCTGGCACAGCGTCTCGTCGACGCCTCGGTTTCGACCATCGACAGTTGGCCGATCGAACCGGTACTGCGCGACGCCGCTCGGTACCGGAAGCTGGTTCAACTCGTGAAGTGGCTCGACGTTGACGGCAATCGCTACATCCAGTTTCCGACAATTCCGACACCGCAGGAGCACTCAGACCTGATGTTCGAGGACCGGATTGCGGTGGCAATCGACGGCATGCCGGATCGGGACCGCTGGTGACCCATGCAGTCGATTGTGTTCGATGCTCTGATACCGCAGGGGCGGTGACCACGAAGCCGCTCACCGCATGAGACTCTAGGTGTGGGTACCGCCTAGGCGGATCCGAAGTGCGTTCACAAGAGCGTTGGAGGTGCGCAGCAGCCACGCGAGCTGCTCCGCATCTCGCGCAGCCGCATCACCTTGCGCTTCAAACTGAACGCCCAGCGATCCCGCCACCCGCTCCCCATCCTGTCCGTCGTTGATTTCGAATCGCATTGGTTGTCCAACTTCCTGTTCTAACGCTGCCTGGTCCTCAATGAGCGCTTCCAACGCTGCTCGCCCGTCCGCGCCCAGGAACTTCACGAAGAGGCCCGCCGTGTACGGCTGCGCCCGGTAAGCGACGAGCCCCTGCACCGGACCTGGTAGGTCCAGGCGGACGAAATTGTTCCCGCCGTGTCGGGGAGGTGGCTGGTCCGGATGGTCGAACTTCGCCTGCTCGATGAATTTGTCCCAGAACGCACGATTCTCGAGCTTTGCCGTACTGACGGCCCTCGGCTGAGATGCGGAGATCTGTGTCGGCCTCGCTTCATCAAGCAGAGTCGTGCGCTCAAGCGGCATGCCACCCTGGCGCACGAGCACCTCACGCTGCACGACCTCTGTGTGCAACGGTACGGATGGAACCAGAAGCGTGCGCCCATCCGCGTCGCGATACGTGCGGATTTCGACGAGCGCAAGTTGAGACAGCAAACCGCCCTGCGCGGTGAGTAATCGGCGCAACGATTGCAAGTCGCTGCGAATGCCGTCACCCGCTATGACGCAAAGGAAGTCGCCGCGCTCGAGCGACCGGTTCACAGAGTCGACGAACGCTGCCTCGTCGAGTTCGGGATGCACCGTTCTGACCGCCGCGAATATGGGATTTTCGCCAGTCAGCCCACGAGCCTTCTTGAGGCGCGCTTCCAGGTCCGAATACGTCCACTCCGAAAGCAACGACGCATATTCGAACAGCTGCGCAATGACCTCCCGACGAGATTCGGGGTTGCGCCACAACTTGCATTCGACGAGCACGAGTCGGCCGGTAACCGATACGCCCAAGATGTCGAGGAAGACGCTCGATGACCCATAACGCAGCGGAAGCTCCCGGCAGAGCGGCACGAAGCTCTCGCCGTGGCCGAACATCTCAACCATGGGTAGCAGCGCAGGTAGCTCAAAAATGCGTTCTTGCAGCCATCGTTCGTTGTGACCGTTCGCGGCCGTCAGGGCAACTGCCTGAAAGGCGGCCGGAGAGCCGAAGGTTTGCTTGTCGTAGAGGAAAGAGGTCATACGCGGGTCTCGTGGTCTGAAGCCGCCCTTCGTCCAGCTATCTGCGGCGGATGTGATAGACGCCGCAGATTGTACGGCTTGACATTGACACCTTGTGTCCCATCATCGTGCAGCGGGTGCGCAATCCACCAACGACGCCTTGATCCGGCGTGGGTCGAAAGCCTGTAGCCGGCGCTTCGGCGGTCGGTCCACCGGCACAGTGGGCGGAAAAACGCCCAAAAAAAAGCCGGCTGCAAAGAGCCGGCTTCAAAAAAGTCCTGACACATTCCGAGGGCCGATGTCAGAACCTGAGAGACGATTCATTGTGCGGCAACGCCAGCTCTCTCAGTGGGGCGTATGACACACAATATTGCGGTCCATTCCACGGGACGGACGAATCTTAGCCTCACTCTTCGCCCGCGCCAAGAATCCGGTACAGCCCCTGCCGGGAAATGCCCAGCGACTTCGCCGCGTGACTCTTGTTGCCAGCCGCAGCCTTCAACGCATCCCGCGCTTCCCCTACCGTCGGCAGCTTCCGCTGCATCCGGTCCTGCATCGCGAATGTCGACAGGTATGCGCCCGACTTCGTCAGACGCGAGTGACCGGCGGCTTCTACGACGCGGCGCATTGCCTCTTCGTGAAGTTGCGGGTCTGGGCGCTCACCAGCCCGCTTGATCGGAGCCTCCACGCCTGTCGTCTCCCTATAGAGCGTCTGCAGATACTCGTGCCGAAGACCATGACTTGTGATGCCGATGCCTCTTTTTGTGACGCCGTGCTTTTCAAGCACGTAGTAGTACCAGTCACGCCATTGGGTTAACGTTCGATCGGCCGGGACCGTCGACCCCGTCAATCCGTTACTGAGTCTCGCCGCTTCTTCCAGTATTCCAATCTTCGTCTCGATGGGAACCTCACGCGGCCTGCCTCCCTTCGTGCCGCGCGTCACCGCCAGCATCCTTGGGTTACGCGCGGCTTCAGCTGGTCGAAGCATGAAGCTCTCTTCGATTCGCAAACCAAACGCCGCCTGCAGTTTCAATTGCACAGCGGTATACGGACACGTCTGCGCGATCTCCTCGATCTTCGCCACCGCGTCGACGCCGTGCGCCGCCCACGATTTATCTTGTATTGCCACGTAACTTCGTTTCAGGCCGAGGGCTTCCCGGTCCGCGTAGTCGTCAAGCGAGCCAATGAGGTTCGTCTTGCCCATCCACTGGGCGAGCGCGCGAAGATACGTCAGCTTGTTCTCGATTGTGCCTCCGCTCTGTCCCGCAGCGATCCACGTATCGACCAGGTACCGCACGTGCTTGTGCTTGAGCGACCACGGCGTCTGAAGCGCGAAACCGCCATCGCGCAGTTCCTTGAAAGCTTTGCACAGTTTCGCCGCGCGATATTCCTGTGTCTTGATGGACAAAGCGCGGTTGCTTATCCGTGTGGTGCTGTGGACGCGTGAGACGTTCTCATCGAAAAGTTTGAGCAGCGCATCCTTGAATTCAGGTCCAAACCCGTATCCATTGACGATTGCGCGCACATTCAATATTGCGGCCATCCGATACCTCCCCCGCGGCGCCGCGCCGCGATGCCTCGTTGTTCCGTTGTCGCCCGTCGATCGCGGCATCCCTACCTGATACCGTTACCCGACCTCCCGGGCCCGCCTGTTCGCCGCTACTGTGCGGCTGCGCCGTATCCCCGTCGCGTAGGTCCTGCCTTCCGGTCCTTTAGCGATTCCATCCGATCAGCCAGTTGCATGGGAAGAACATGCAATCCGACTGTCCAACCTGCTGCCTGCCAGCCTGGACCGCGCTTCGCGCAATCCAACCACTGACGTGTTCCACGCGGGGCATCTCTACCGTCGCGCTGCGCGGTGCACTACCCGCGCGATGCAGCTTCGTGGCTACCCTGCCAGCACGACGCTTTCGCGCCTCCGAGCCGTGTTCCGCTTCGCGGATCTCCGACCGGTGCTAAATGCCGGGTAATACCTGTACGCGTTTTGTGTACGGCCGCGCGCGCCGTGTCCTCTTCCGTCAGGGAATCGCGATGATCCGGCGTGTGCCGATCCCGCAAGACTTCCCCCGCCCCCAAGCCGCTCATCTCCGCCGCCGTGTTATCGGGCTTCGTGAGCGCACCCAGCCGTAGCTGTAAGGGCGTGTACAGACGCCGTCGAGACGTGGAAAGTGTCCGGTGTCCGGCCTCTCCACATGTCCTCAACGCGCCACAACGCGGCAAACCGCCGCAAATCGTATGGATATCGCACTGTCCAGTGGTCCTCAACGTGGCCCAACTCGGACTTGATTTACTTCAGAAAAAGGCCGCATCACTGTGCGGCCCGGTCAGTGGGGTACTTCTGGCCCGTTGCGGGCCTAGGGTATAGGCGTGCGGGTGCCTTGCACTCGCATTCGATGCGTCAGAGACGCGGTAGGTAAACCAAGGATAAGGCGACTCGCACAAGCGTCGCACGTCGAAAGATGGGCAGAACCGGTCGGCTTTCGTTGACTTGACTTCGTTACGCACTCGCTAGACTGAAACCAGGTAGAACTGACAGAAAAGTGTCAGTTCGCTCCGACAGATCCGACGCAACGCCCGAACTGACACTTATCTGTCAGATATCTGATAGTTCGTCGACCCCGCGTGATCGAGGCGCTTCAAACTGATAGCTTTCTATCAGTTTTCTGACACTTCGGTGCGCGGCTCACCTAACGCATGGAGTCATCTTGAAAACTTCGGTCTTCGCAATCGACGTCGGTTACGGCAACACCAAATATGCGCACCGTGCGGCAAGCGGCACCATCGCCACCGGCATGTTTCCTTCGCTTGCGCCTCTCGCTGCGAATCACGCTCTTTCCGGCTATGGCGATAGCGTGCTCGCCGCACGCAAGGTAGCAACGATCGTCATCGAGCAAATCGAATACGAGGTGGGCCCCGACGTCTCGCTCACGGCCGCGTATGGAAAAACAGGACGGGCGCTGTCCAACGATTTTGTGTTGTCCGATAACTACGCCGCCCTGCTCTTCGGCGCGATCCACTTCGCGGGCGTCACCCAGATCGAGCGACTGGTGCTGGGCCTGCCCGTTCACAACATGAAGAAGTACTCGGGTGCGTTGCGCGACCGCTTTACTGGCACATTCGACTACGGCCCGGGTCGCATCTCGATCGAGAAGGTTGTGGTGATTCCGCAGCCGCTCGGCTCGCTCGTCGCCGCGTCCGCAAACCGGCAGAGCGAGTTCGGTCGCGATAGCGCGCATCTGGTGATCGACGTAGGCTATTTCACGACCGACTGGGTCTACGCCAACGGATTCACGATGGACGACAAGCGTAGTCATGGCCTTCCGGGTGGCGCTTCACAGATCTATCAACACATCGCCGGACTTATTAAGAAAGACCAGGACGAGCAGGTCGAAGATATCGAACTGATCGACAAGGCACTTCGTGAGCGCAAGCCCTTCTTCTTCTACGGCAACGATATCGACCTCGATCCCTATCTCGAACGGTCGCAGCCTGTTATCGCCGGTGTGGTCAAGGAAATGCAAAACAGCGTCGGCTTGCTCACGAACGCGCGCTCGATCATCCTGTCGGGCGGCGGTGGCGCTCTGTATGCGGCCGCCATCCGCAAGGCGTTCCCGCGCGTGACGCTCGAAGTCATCGACTCGCCCTGCACGGCCAATGCAAAGGGCTTCCTGATCGTCGGCGAGGCGGGCCTGACCCGCGAGCGCGCGGCCGCGAAAGCATGAACGACAAGTTCGACATGAAGCTGGTCATCGACGCGGTGACCACGCCTCTCCTGTACGAGAAGCTCAGTCAGGCGGGCTCCGCCAGGGTCCGCGCGGCGCTGCTGCGATCACTCGCCGAAGCAGCACTGCGGGGGATTACCGTCGCGTCCGAAGCTGAGCGACAAGTCGCGGTGCATCATGTCGATGGCGTCGCCGCGCCGGAGCGCAATTTCATCCAGTCGCCTGTTTCCGGTCAACCTTCGCCGCCCACTCGAGTTGCGACTGAATCGAGTGTCGAAGGGTTTCGGATTCTCTCAGTCAACGAGCAAAATGGTCCCGAATCTCACGACACGAATCAAATCGCTGACGCATTTGACGCGTTCTTCTGACCAAGGCTTGACTTTGGCGCGATGATGCGATGATGGGTCATGGCTTCGATGTTCATGGCGCGCGGCGCGGTGCGTCGAAGCATCAATCACCACCGAGGAGAGGAACATGCTGGAGTTTATTGAGATCGTGCGCCACGGCCTGCCACTGACCGAGCCGCGCTCGTGGCTCTTCATCGCGACCGTCATCGCGGCGGGCGTCGCGGGCTGGAAGAGCCTGGGTGTCGTCGAGCGCTTCGCAAAGAACGAGGAGGAGTAAATGGACGCTAGCGATCGACTCGGCAGGTACTACACGAAGTTCATGGCGCTGCCTTTCTTCACCCGCCGTGCAATCATCTTCGGCGCTTCGCTCGCGCTCTGGTGGTTCGGCGCACTGCTCGCGAGCATGCATGTCAATAACAATCTGTGCGTCGTGCTGCTTCTCACGGGCGCCGCCGGCGCTATCTGGTCTAGCGGTTTGTGGCGCATGTGGAAGGTCTTCGCAGTCATCGCTGCTGTTTGCGTGGCGATCATGCGATGAACGGAACGAACGGACGAAAAAAAAACGGCTCCCCCTGGATTCTGGGGAGCCGTTTTCGCTTTAGCGGTTCAGTGCGGCCGAGGGGTCGCAGTAACAAGAAGGCGATGCGCGCAAAAATCCCACGCATCCACAAAAGTTTTGTCGCGGCACGCGTATGCCGTGTTGCCGGTAGCGGTCCGATCAATCACGTCAAACGCGACAGCCTCTGACTTCCCTACCCGCTGGCGGCCACCTTCGGCGCCGTTGGTTGCGACGATTGCAAAGCCACCCACCAGAACCTGAAACGAAGCCATTTCCACTCCAAAGAAATTGGCCCGACGAGACAATCCCCGATGGGGAATATCCCCACCGGGCAGGTTGAATAAATGTGCGGCTGTCGCCGCGGTACAAAGTCGATGCCGCTTACGCAGCGGCAAGTTGCGGTACGACCGCTTGCGAGACGCGATCTGCGTTCACCATCGGCAC
This sequence comes from Burkholderia sp. E7m39, assembly GCA_001319865.1. GTDB lineage: Bacteria > Pseudomonadota > Gammaproteobacteria > Burkholderiales > Burkholderiaceae > Paraburkholderia > Paraburkholderia bengalensis. The sequence continues at coordinate 138,764 of BBSL01000309.1, forward strand.
TTCGTTGGCGAAACGCGCGCACCACTGATCCGCAAAGTCGGTTCCCCGCACGCGAGGCCGGTGAACCAACGCGGTGAAGCCTTCCGCCTTGAGCCGCTTCGCCAGTTCGAGACCGCCCGCGACACCTACCGACTTGCCGGTCTTCGGGTCAATGTCGTCAAAGTCCACGAAGATGTGCACGACGCGGATGCCCAAGCCCTCTGGCACCACGAACTGGCGCAGCAGGCCGATGTTCAGGCAGTACCACATCGGCACACCGGACTCCATGTGAGCGCCAAGGGCCGATTCCAGCCCTTCCGCCACTCCGATCTCGCCGTCTACCGGCTCCATCAGGCGGACTGCGCCACCCTGGAGCGGATTCAGCGTCATGTCGTTCAGCCTTGAGTCGAGAATTTCTCCATCACTCGAAATGATCTTTGCCTTTGACGGCGTCGATCGCTCAAGGTATGTGCGGTGAAGCGTGCCAAGACGGCCGTCGGGCAGTTCAAACCGGGCGAGGATGCCAGGCCAGCTGCCGATGACCTTCTTTTCGTGCCGGTACTCGAGCATGCCGAGTCGCAATGCGCGCGACGGCACGAAACGGAGGCCCGGCACGCGTGCGCCCAGATACCGCATCACCAGGTCGCCGCTCGACACGGGCTTTGCTGCGTCCCACATCGAGTTAAGCCGGTTTGCGACGAACTTTGGGTCCGCCTTGCGCTTCGGCTTCGGTGCCGCGGCTGCCGCAGCGCCGTTGATCGCATGCGGCGCAGGGCCACCATCCAGTTGACGCATCAGGCGGTAGAGCCCAATCCGGTTCAGACGCGTGATCAACTGGAGGCCGTCACCGGCCATTGCCTTTCCGTTGTTACATTGACGGCAAACCCAATCACCTCGCCCACGCTTGTTGTCGTAGGTGAAGCGATCGTCTCCGCCGCATACAGGGCATGCACATGCGTCGCCAGTGAGACGGTCTGCAGGCACGCCATAGCTCACAAGGAGCGAAATCCATTGCTCCGGGGAACGCTCGAAGCTGGCGAGCTTCTGCTGAAGCCAAGCGTACTGCTCGGACGACAGCTCTCTTCCTCTTACAGTCATGCGTCACTCTCCATTAAGTGAGTGGGTTCGGTCGGTGCCTGAGACAGGCGTGGAAACGCGTGCTCAAAAAAGCAGTCCGCGTTAGCGGGCGGCTTTTTTCAGCAGACGGGAGTTAGATATGAAACGCAGGCAGGCGCCGAAGGCCGTTCGGAAGAACCGCCGCACGACACACCCGTAGGTGTGCCGTTGCGAAGGTGAGGTGATACGGGAGTCGAAGTTAGTGGATGGTGAGAGCTTTCGGGATCAGATCGCGGACCATTCCGCCCGGCTCAGGTATGGGCCAAAGGGGATGTCGTCATCCATGTCATCGAAGCCACCGCCGGCAGGTGCTCGCATGCCGCCACCACCGCCATGCGAGGGCTGCGGTGGATTGGCGCGAGTTCCGACGCTGTCGGCGGTCCGCGACGTGTTCGCTTGAGAAGCCGGCGCAGGACGTCGAGCGTTACCGCTGCCACGCTGCTCGAAGCCGTTGTCGCCTTCATCGTCATTGCGACGGCCGCCGAGCATCTGCATCTGGTCTGCCACGATCTCAGTCGAGTAGCGGTCGGTACCGTCCTGCGCCTGATACTTGCGCGTGCGGATGCGACCTTCGATGTAGACCGAAGAGCCCTTCTTCAGGTATTCGGAGACGATCTCGGCAAGACGGCCGAAGAACGACACGCGGTGCCATTCCGTCATTTCCTTGTACTCGCCCGACTGCTTGTCTTTATAGCGGTCAGTTGTTGCGAGTCGGATGTTCGCCACAGCGTCGCCGCTGGGCAGGTAACGCACTTCAGGATCAGCGCCGAGATTACCGACGAGGATTACCTTGTTAACAGATGCCATTTGAGTTTCCTCTATTTAGATATTGACCAGAGCCACTTGTCCCACATGAGAGGCTTACCGTCCTTCATGATCGGTGTCCCGTCGGTCTGTCGGATGGCAGGAACCTTGACCTTTCCAGTGCGGCGCACAGAGACGACATCACCAAGTACACAGCCGCACTCTGCGATTGCCTCCTTGAGGCCTTCGCCCTGCAGGGTCCTCTCGCCCGAACTGGTGTCGATATGCACCGCGAACGAGGTGTAGTGCCGTCCCGGCCGCTTGCGGTCCGGAAACCGTTCCTCGCCCCACGAAACGATGCGCCCGATTACGTTCGATGCATCGGCGTTGTGAGTACGACGCGACCGGTTAGACGCGCGTGCTTCGGGCTCGAACGTCTCTTGCACTTCCGACGGTGACGCTTGATTCGCATCATTGTCAGTTCCCTTTCCTTGCGGCAAGGGCGTGGCAGTCGGAGGTTTACCGTTGTGACGGATGGCCACGGCCACGGCCTCCTTCAGCGCGCAACGATGAACAGAGCGCTGCGACCAGTGAGGGACAAGATCGGGGACGATCTTCAGGCCGAACTCGGTTTCTTCAGCGTGGTCGTCGAAGGCCGGAGTGAACTCGACGATGTGATCGCCTTCGTCGACGAACAGATGGGGGATGTCGCCGATCGTCACAATCGTTTCGTTCGACGCGCCCTGCCCTACAACGTGGGACGTGGAAGAGTGGGTGTCCGCAGATGCGGGGTTTGGAGAATTAGCCGGTCCCGCAGGGTTTGCATTGCCGGCAGTGGCAGCGTGAGATGCAGGTTTGCCAGTAAAGACATCCGCCATGACGCGGGCGAACAGCGTTGCTGCGTTGCGCATGGTTCGCTCCTACAGCAGCGTGCCAAAGCACACGCGTTGAACCTCGCGCAGATCTCGCTCCAGAAGCGGCGTGCTCAATATCACGTCCTGCAAAATCTCCGGATCGACTCCGTTGACCTTGCACACGTAGATATAGGGCAGCGCGCCGTCCCAATAACCCATGATCCAGCCGAGGGTCGCGCGGTAGTCGTCGACGTCGATCTTGCGATTGCGCAGCCGTTCAGACAGCAGGTCGGCGCAATCCATCAGCGACTCAGGCATGCTGTCGCCGCGACGGCTGTCGCTCGCGAGCGAGATCAGCGCGTCGACCATCTTCGCGCGTACCGACTCGCTCCACAAATGCGGGTCGGGCAACGGGTCGGGCTTGGGAGGTGTGATGTGAACCGGCGATGAATCGCCGAACATGTCCAGCTGCCAGGCAGCCACATGCGTTTCCATGGGATTGCTCCGGTGGTACCGGAAATCTCATGGCCCGTGTCCGGGAATGGGATTCCCGGCAGGGTTAAGGGTGCCGTCACCATGGGCAGAAGCCCAAGTGACGGTAGGTAGTAACGGCGCTCGATTAACGAGTACCGGTTTTGAACGGAAGAACGACAGCCGACTTGGCGTATTGCTTCGCCGGTGCCGGTTTCACATTGCTGTCGTTGGCGGCTGCCGTTGCAGCGGAAGCGACTTCCGGTTTCGCGTTGGCGGCAGCTCGTGCAGCGAGCTTTTCAGTCTCGATGCGAGCAGCTTCGGCCTCCGCTTCAGCTGCGTGGATAGCCTTCGCCTTCTTCTTCATCTCCTTGACCACCCAGTGGGCAGCAAGCAGGAAGAGGAAAGTGGAAACGACGAACGAGATGGTCGCGAAGTACGCGATAAAACACAGAGCCAGCACTTTGGCCGGGGACTTGATTGCGTCTTTGAAAAGGACCAGCAGCATTTTTCTCTCCAGAAAAATTTTCAACAGGGAATGTCCGGACCCTTGTCCGGTGGTTTCGATGCTCGATGAGCAAGGAAACTCGGCGCTGAGCGCTTTCGTCCGTGTCCACGCGAGGCGCGCACGAAAGCCCAGGCTGAACGGAACAACGGGGAAAAGAAGAAACAGAAGACGCGCGCGATCACTTGCGGCAGGTCGATGCGTCGGGAGACGCCATTGGATAAGGCAAGCTTAGCGTGCGAGCGCCGGCCCAGAGCCACGAATGCTTGCCAATGTCATACAGCTTTGGTGAACCATGGCCCAACGAGCCCCCGAGGCGCGGGAGTGACCTGATCCGGCTCGGCCATATAACCCGGAAAGCTCGACTAAACCGGGTAGCTTTTCGGGATTCATTGAAAGGGCGTCGTAATCACTTGCCATTCGCCTGCGATAACTTGACTTCGGAAAAAGCCTGGCAGACTGGACTCGTCTACTGAAACAGGAGCGAGTTCATGTACTGGTTTCTCCTTGCGGCCGCGATGTTCTTTTACGCGGTGAAGCGCCACAAGCGGCGTTCGAACGGTCCGACAGGATCGCCCGCCTCACGCAGCCAGCAAAGCGGTGAGGAAGGTGAGGCTGTTGTTCATGCCGAACTGCGCGCCGCACTTGAATGGCTGTGCGGCGACAATTTCTATCTGCACCCGGGCGCCCTGCTGCTCAACCATGCGCCCGGCTCAGCTTTCCCGACGGCCGAGGTCGATCATCTTGCCATTACCCCCTTCGGCATCTTCATCGTCGAGACGAAAAACTGGGCGGGTCGAATCGAACCCGGGCCAGATTTAGACAGTGTTGTACGCATCGGCGTGGACGGTCATCGCGAAATGCGTCGCTCACCGATTCAGCAGAACCGCTCGAAGGTCGCCTTCCTTCGCTCGGTGCTACCGGGAAGCTGGCTCGTCGAGGGCATCGCAGTCTTCCCCAACCCGCATTGCGACCTGTCGCCAGCACTGCCCGTCAACCTGATGCGCGCCGTCGATCTGCGCCAGTGGTTTCGCGACCGCAAGTCGAAGCACGACGCCAGAAACGTCCTGCCGCTCGATGTCGTGCATGCCCGGCGAGCGATTCTCGCCGTCGCCGAAACGGGGGCAGAAGCCATAGAAATGCATCGGGCGAAACTGAGGGAAAACCCTAAACAATTACCGTGTCTTCCCTAAAGTTTCCCAGATGGTTGCCGATTCAAACGTTTTCCTCGGCGTATCTTCGCTAGCTGATACCTGTGAAAGCTATATGAATTTGAGCTTCTTAGCGGGACGGCGGCGCCGAAACGACGCGTATTCTGGGCGGGTGTAGCCCCGGGGAAAACAGGTTGCACCCGCCGCCGAGCATCTGGCGCTTCGACCTAAGCGCCCGAATAGATCCAAGAAATAGTCGGAGTTAGTCTAATGAAGAACGAAAAAAAGTCATCCGCACTGCGTCCTGAAGGCGACCTGGCCGGTCGTGAGGACGATCTGATTGCCCGCTCTGACCGGGATGCCGTCCGCGCCGCTTTAGCCGATCGCCTGCATCTGCACGTCGGCATGCTCTTTTCCCAAATTATGGAAAAGGCAGTTGCGTGCTACACGGCGAAACACGGCGATTCGCGCGAGAGCCGTAAGCATGTCATGGATGCCGTCTATGGGTGCCTTGAGAAGGAATTCGGACGTACGCGCGAAGCTATACGCCTGTACATCCGCTGCTACCAGCGCTTTGCCGACCACCCCGAGGAATTCTCAAAACTTACGCTTCGCGACATCGCGTTGCGCTTGAGTGGTTCGAACCCTGCCAGCGCGGCCTGACGGCGATCAATAACCATCAAAAACTATAGAGAGCACCATGACCAAACGAAATTCCGCTCTGGCCGTCGACGACGACGAGTTCGACCCGACCCGTCCCGAGGGAAACGACGACAGCAAAAGCGATGACAACGCTATCGAACGTGAACTGCCCCTCGCCTTTGCGCATGTGCCGTCGGACGCCGAGATCAGTCAGAAAGTTTTGGAATTTTTCGGCGGCACCGAGATTTCCGACGCACTCCGTGCTTCGATCGCAGAGGAAGCTGAGGAAGTCGCGCACTCGACCAGAAAGATCCTTCTGGAACATATGCGCATCGGCGGCTCCTTCTATCACATCCGGACGCGAGTCGAGGCTCAATACGTAAGCACCTTCGGCGACACGACACAGACCCGCAGGAACGCAGCGAATCGTGTCTACAACTTCCTTGAAGCCACGTTCCGGAAGAAGCGCGACTCCGTCAGGCTGTATATGCGTTGCTATGAACGCTTCAGCACGAACAGTGGCGCCGTCGAAATGCTGTCGATCAGCGACATGCAGTTGCTGGTCAACAAGAGCGACGAAGTCGTGGAAAAGGTCCTTCAGGCCAAGCGCGATAAGCCCGATATGGGTAAGCGTGAACTCAAACAGATCATCGAAGATTACGAAGCGCGCCTCATGGAGAAGGATAGCGCGCTCGAGACCGCCACAAGCCAACTCTCTGAGATCTACGGCCAACTGGACGACGCAAAAAACGAGAATCAGCGTCTAGCCGAGGAAGCGAGGCGCCTTAATCTCGACGTTAAGGCCGACCGCGAAAAGCTCAAGAAGACGCTGGTCGACCTTGCTTCGGTCGAGCAGACGGCAAGCGGCTTGCAAAGCACCATTGCCGATCTCGAACGGGAACGCGACACATTGCATCGTGAGCTTAAGGAAGCCCATGAAAAGGTAACGGTCAAGGAAATTCAGGTGGAAGTTACACCCGAGCATCTCCGGGACCTGGAAGCGGCAGCACAAAGCCGCCTCGCGGAACTGACGAGGATGAGGGCCGAATGCGAAGCCGCGCAGCAGCGCCTCGACGAGCTGAATGAAATCAAGAAAAAGCAGGAAGCGGAAATCGAGCAGAAAGAAGCCGTAGAAAAACGGTTTGCCGGTCTGGTGGAACGCTTCGGGTCGTTCGTTCAGGAATACCACACCGTGCAACTGCTGGTGGCGGCGGATGGTTCAATTGGCCGGTTCAAGGGGCTGCTGACGGGTTTGGCCGACCTTACGGGGAAGTTTCACGGGGAATTGCAAGCTGCAGTAAGGGCTGCCTGAAGCCGCAGGAAAATTGAGAGAACAAAAGGAAAAACGCAGTGAATAATAAAGAAAGCTATCGCGCCATTGACCGGTTCTACGTGCCCGAGTGGCTCACAGGCCAGATCCAGTGGGCCAACTTTTATCTCGTTGACCACATGAAGTGGTTGCTCAAGCAGGACGGCCGTTTCAACGAGGTGTTCAACGTCGAGCGAAAGGAAATCGAACAGCTTCAGCTCAACCAGTCGTCGCTCCGCAATCTGCTACGCGCGCCGTTCTTGATGGTCGAACCGACGTTGCAGACCGTGGAGGACTGGCGCTGCTTCGTCGATAACACGGCGACGACCATCGCAGTCGACGTGCTCCGACGCAAGACGCCGCAACTCGACTCACTGATGGCCTATGCCGTGAACCAGCAGAATTCGACATTCGTGTCACTGGTGACGCAGGTACTCAACGTAAGCGTGATGGGCGCACCGCTACTCGGCATTTCGACAGAAGTTGCGAAGTATCTGATGTCGGTCCCCCACCATAAGCTTCACGTTGCGATGGGCCGGATGAAGGAACTGCCGCTGTTCCGCTGGCGTTTCAATAGCCCGACCTTCTGGTGGGAATTCGCCGGTAGCACCCTGACCGACGAGACGATCGCTCATCAGATCATGTTGACGTCGCCCTCGCGTGTTGGCGAATTGCCTTACGCGGCTCACTGGGGTGACCTTCGTCTTGGGCGACTGAAAAATGAGGCGTACGCCAGCGCCCTGATGGCTTATGGCCTGCGCGCGTCCACGGCGTCAAACCTGTTCGGCATGAACCAGCACTCCATGCGCATCCGTTACCATGAAATCCACGGCAAGAGTTCGCCATGTGGCAACACGGCGACGTCGCTCTCATGGTTTGTCGAGACGCCGGTGCATCGACTGCACGCCACCGTCTACGCATGGCTGTATCGGTCGGCGACAGCGATGGGTGTGAATCCCGCCGAGGCACTGATCGCAACCAATGATGTCTATGACCGCCTCTTCGGTGGTAACCGGGTGATCATGCCGGACCGCGGCTGGAACCTTATCCGCTCGATGGCTGCCGATGCTCGCCTCACTATTGCGCCGTGCCGCACGTGCAGTACGCACTACGTCGTGTCGAACAACGACACGAAGATCGAAATGCACAGTCGCTTCACATGCCCGGCATGCAATCAGCAGCTCGGTGCAAAGAAACGTGCGGCGCGGAGGCCGAACAGTGACGCCTGATACCAAATCGCCTCTGCAAGAATTGCCCGCCGGACTGGTCATCTTCGGCAGTGATGGTCGAGCCCAGTTCGGTTGGCAAAATCCAGAAACCGGCGCGTTTTATGCCGAGGCCGACGGCAGCATCATCGCCGACGCGGTCGGCGCGATTGCCTGGCATGCGGGCCGCATTCACTGAAAGAGGCAAACGATGGACGACTTTGCCTATCTCTCACGCGAAAGCAACGCGGCCTGGCTTGACGGACGCGGCGACGGACGCTTTGAGCGGTACGAGAAGTTCTATCAGAGCGAGCGATCGGTAAATGCCGACGGGTTCGATCTCGAGAAGGCCAACGAGGAATACGCTGGCTACGTCAGCAGCCAGCCATCGCCGCTCCTGTCGTTTCTGAGCGCGCCGTGGGTCGGGCGAGTCGTTATCGCGCTATTTGCCCTCTATATGGGAACGCGAGTCGTTCCGCAGCTCGCGAAAGTGGGGCCGGCCGTTACTGGCATCGCGCTGGTGGCTGCTTTCGTCGGCCTTCGAGTTTTCCACCGACGCAACCGCAAACGTCGATAACCCCGCTTGGCTCGCCCTCTGGACGGGCTTTTTTTCCATCTGGTCATCAAGCGTTTGCGCTCAAGCCTTACTCAACATTTCCGATAACCGATAATGACGCCCGAAATCCTGCATCAGCGCGACAGCCCCACGCAAGAGAGGGTACGCGACCCGAGCGGCGACTTGACTTTGTTTGGCGCTCGATAAGATGGAATCAAGGTCGTGCAAGGGGCACGACTAACAACAACTCCGAGGATCTACACAGAATGAAGAAGAATCTTTCCGCACTCACCGCGGTTTCGTTTGCCGCCGCGATCGCTCTGTCCGCGTGTGGTGGTGGCGGTGGCGGTGGCGGCAACGGGGGTAGCACGGCGGCTGCACCGTCGACGCCGGCGAGCAGCCCGACGACCGGCAACCTCGCAACGCCGCAGTATGCGTCCGCGTCTGCGCAGTTGGCAGTTTTCAATACACTGAATCAGCAGCGACAGCAATGCGGCCTGCCTGCATTCACCGAAAACACGGTTCTGGATCAAGCTGCCCAAGCGCATGCCGACTATCAAGCCCAAAACAACGGTCTGATTACCGACACCGAAGACTCTAGCAAGCCTGGCTTCACTGGCGCGACGTACACGGACCGCGCAGTGCACTTTGGCTTCCCGGGCTCGCAGACGACGTATTCAGGTGGCGCAAGCGCCGGGTACTACACGAACGCAACGCTGTCTGAGACGCAATATGGCCAGCAAATCGCTTACGAGTGGCTAAGTGGGGTCTACCACATCGCTATCGGCGCATGGCCGGTTACTGAGATTGGCATTGGCTGGCATGAGTTGACGTTTAACGGCTTCCCGCAGATTCTTTCATCCGTGACAGTCGCAAACCTGCAGACGTTGCCGGGCAACTTGCCGTTGACTTTCCCATGCCAAGGCACACAGGGGATA